>NZ_JAOWDM010000075.1:0-300656 GCF_030334645.1 Citrobacter sp. Cc139 | reverse complement strand
TGCTATTGCTCTAATGTGGAGTGCGGTCACTCGTTTGTGATGAATGTTGCTTTCTCCCATTCCGTTAGTCCAAGCGCGCTGAATGGGCAGGGGAGGGTTAAAGAGCTAATTGATGCCATTCCACCCGAGGAGCGGGAAAAGGCTTTAAAGTTGCTGCTGGCTGCGCAAAAGAATGGGTAAAGTATGCGTCGGGAATGGCCGATCCGTTCCCGGAACCTGAACACAGGATTTCAGTTTATGCGGACATAAAATTATTATTTTTCATATTGTTATATTTTTCGTGTTTCACGAACCTCCATAAAATTACACACCTAAAATAAATTATCCATTTAATATCATAGTGTTATGTATTCAGGCCACAAATGCGACGGACAGTAAAACTGAAAAAAGCTGAATTTCTTTTCATTCTTTTCAGTTCCTGTCTCGCAGAGCATCCCCAGAACGGGCGCGGGCTGGTGGTATCGTTTGTAAAAAATCACAACTGAAAAATTTTAGTGATATGAAAACCGCAGGCGGGTGCGGTGTAGTGCGATTTTGGTCAGGGAAGTATTTTTTTTCAGTATGACGCATTGCATGCTTTTAATGTGTTGGTAGAAAATCAATGTCAGTCAGTAACTATGGTGATGTGTCACTTGAAAAATGTTGTAGAATAAAACTACCATTTTCATGGTAAAACAATAACATTTGAGTAGGCGGGGGTTGTATGCTGGTTAGGGAGCACTATCTTGAAACTAAAAAGCTTCTCAATAATATCAAGCCAAAAGTAGTTGGTCGATGGTTATTGAATGATGGCTATTTTCCAGAGGAATACGTTTTACCCCCTAGCTTCAAAGTCGGAGGGGTTAAATTAAATCGAGAGCCGTATTTTGATAATCTAAATAATCTCAAAGAGAAAGAGATTGTTAATGTGTCATATCCTAAAACATCACTCACTCATCGTATTTTTGGTATACAGCATCCCAAGTTTTATCATGATATGGTTTACTGGCTTGTCAAAGATTGGCAGTTAGTAGTGAACCATCTTTTTAATGATGAAACTAAAATTTTCACATACAGCTTGCCTATTCCTGTTACTAAAACTGAGGGGTTGTCTCTGTCACCCATACGTTCTGGGAGGATGATATATGAGTGGATTGAGATGGCTGAAAGGGATCTGATTGTTGATGCAGTAAACTATAGTTACTTAGTTAGAACTGATATTACCAATTTTTATGCCTCAATATACACTCACAGCATCCCTTGGGCATTACATGACAAAAATATATCACGTAACGATAAAGAATACACTCTGTTAGGTAATAAGCTTGATAGGTTGCTACAATACTCAAATGATAAAAAAACAAATGGTATATCAGTAGGGTCTGCTCTAAGTGATTTGATTGCGGAAATAATTCTTTCCAAAGTTGATAGAGATGTATCATTAAAGCTCAAGGATATCGACTTTATTGGTGTTAGATTTAAAGATGATTATCGAATCCTCTGTAATAGTGAATCTGATGCTAAGAAAGTATTAAAAAACATTTCTGATGAACTGAATAAATACAACTTAAATATCAATGAGTCCAAAACAAAAATAAATAAGCTACCTAATGGGCTTTATAGAGAGCATTCTAAAAAGTATTACCCGTATTCATTGTCAGGAGCAGAGTCTTTTTCATTCAGAGAGTTTGAGCAAGCGGCACTCAAGGCGTTGGATATTCATTATGAGTATCCTGGCACAAGTATACTGAATAAATTCATTTCTGAATTAACTAGAAAAGATAGACTGAAGATTACTTTCTCCAAAGATAAGGCCAAAAAACTCAAAGAAATCAAAAAATTAATAAGCCTGCTTTTCATGATAAAAAGAGAGTCTGAAAAAGTAATGGGGAATGTTCTTGCTATTATCGATCTTGTTTTTCTAGAGCATAAAAAGGCACATCCTGAAATAAAAGAATTTATTAAAAGCATTATTGTCGATGACATTAAACGTTCTTCAGAAAAAGATTCTGTTTTCGATGTTCTTTGGTTGGTGTTTTTTACCAAGTTTAGGCAATTTGGAATGGGGGATGTATCAAAGTATGTTGATAGCGGGTTTATCAATAGCAATAAATTTTATCAATGCCTTGTTAATAACAAACCCATTTTCAATGATGACAAATACACATTGTTTAAAAAACCTAAAGACCTTAATGAAATTATGTTGATTGAATATGTTGATTTGTTTAAAAGGGATTGATCAATGCATGACGATGAGAATTATAAAAAATGGGCGAGAATATTAGAGCCAAAAGCATTAAAGGAAAGAGTTATTTCTTATTCTATTTTTATTGCATCCTTTGAGCTTCTAAAAGAAATTCTAATTGGAAAGTTAGAGCGTTTTTACGTAAGTTTTGGAAACGAAGATGAATTCGTAGAGTACAGGGAAAAAGTTTTAAATAGAAATAAAAGTAGGCTTTATGCATCGATAAACTGGTTAACAGAACATAACGCTTTAGAACCATGTGATATCGAAATATTTGAACGCCTAAAAAAAATCAGGAATAAACTTTCTCATGAAATGTTTGATTTAATTCCTGAGGCTGATTTACTTAATGTAACTGATGAGATTAATACAATAATTTCTCTCACACGAAAGATTGAGTTATGGTGGTTTTATAATCTTGATATGGCCATTGACCCAGATAGCTATCCCGCAGATTTGGATCTTGACGAAGTGATGCCTATGACCGTACTTCTCTTACAGGTCATGCGCGAAGTTGCGTTAGGAGATGAGCAGGCTGCTCACAATATGTTTGTCGAGTTTACCCGCACCTACAAGAGAGACCATACTTGATCATAATGCCCCTAAGCAGTAACCTATTGGGGCATTTAAGGGGGCACTTTAAAGATTGCAAAATAAAAATTACAACAAAAACAATGTGTTAACTTGGTATTTTGCTCCTCTTATCGGCACCATTTCAAGCCAGGACGTCCTCCGGCCTTTAAGAAAACCACGTTTCTCCTCTCGCGCCGCACTCATACTTTTCGACTCGGGGTAAAGATTTGAACTGCTTTTGGGTTCTGAGCCTGTCGAGTTCACGCCGATAGCAGAATTGCCGGATAAAAAGTCTTTCAGACTACGTTCGCGTAATAGATAAACGCGAGCTTGTTGCCGTCCGGATCGCGTACGTAGGCGCTGTAAAATCCCTGACCATACTGCGGCCTGTGACCCGGCGCGCCTTCATTTGTGCCGCCCAGGCTGAGCGCGAGGGTGTGTAACTGCTCAATATGCTCGACGGAACGTGCATTCAGCGCCACCATCGTGCCATTACCAACGCTGGCAGGTTGTCGATTGAAGGGGCTGCCGATGCACAGTCCAACGGTGTGGTTGCAGTTGAATGTTCCCCACGACGCCCCTTCTTCATTACGTCCGGCCTGCGGTTGCCCAAGCAGTTCCATTAGCGGATCGTAAAACTGAATGGCGCGCGGGAGATTATTGGTACCTAACATAATGTAAGAAAACATACTGTCCCTCATATTCATGATGCCTGGAGGCTCAGTGGTTATCCGCCTTATGCGCCCAGGCGGGCATCGCTGTAAGATAACGCTTAGCACGTATACGCGCCTCTTCCGGGCCGACCTTTTGCCATGAGTCGAGAAACGCCGCCAGACCTGCAACGGCTTCATCCCAGGATTTCAAATTACCGTCGGCATCACTACACCAGGTGCAATATTGATTGCTGGCAACGTTGGCATCACTACCGGAGATTGGCATTCCGCAGGCCTGGCAAAACCGTTCATGCTCTGTCATACAACGTTCCTTTTGTTAGAGTGGTGGTTAATAAATATACACCCAATGACGAGAGAACTTAGGGGGCTAGATCAATTGTTGAGCGCTCGCGACAACCCGCAAGGGGGCGCTGACCGCACTGCCGGATATCGAAACGCTGAATGCTTTTATTACGCAATGTCATCTACCGGACTACGAAATAAAAGACCTTTAAGCATGATAACGGCGAGCTAAAGAATTTTAGCTCTCTATGATTTTGTGAATGTCCCCGCATCCTCATCGGAAGGCGGGGATTTTTACTTTATTTTTGCAGGAAGATTAAACTGTAATACGCTTCAGCCCCGCTATCGCTTTTTCGAGGTAAGCGCGTGGACATCCCATGTTCAGGCGAATAAAACCTTTGCCAGACGAACCAAAGCTATTTCCCATTGAAGGCGCAATACCGGCAACATCAAGCATAACCCCTTTGAGTTGCTCATCATCCAGTCCAAGCGCATTGCAATCGATCCACAGCAGATACGTACCCTGGGAAGGAACAACCCGGGCCCACGGGAGATATTCATTAATCTGTTGAATAAACCAGCGTCGATTTTCAGCCAGATAACCAAGTAACTCGTCTAACCAGGGCGCGCCATGTTGCCATGCTGCCGTACTTGCCTCGACGGATAGCGCATTGAACACATCCAGCCCATGCGCATCCAGACGGCGTAAAAAGTGTTCACGCAATGCCGGTGCCGGTATCAGAAAATTAGCAATGCGTAGTGTCGACAAACCAAACGTTTTACTGGCGGAGGTGGCAGAGATAACGCGCGAATGCCAGCGCGCTCCCAGATGCAGAACTGAAGTAAATTTTTCCCCTGGCAGTAATAAATCAGCCCATATTTCATCAGACAGCAACGTAACATTATAGGTCTCACATAAGGTGAGTAACTGTTCCAGCTCCTGCGCAGACCAACAACGGCCGGTTGGGTTATGCGGATTACATAAAATCATCAACGGTGGACGCTCAGTCCGGAATAACATTTCCAGGTGCACAAAATCCATTTGATAACCCGTAACCGGATCCTCAGATAATGGGTTTTCCAGGAGCTGCCTGCCGTTCAGAGAGATAATTTTGGCGAATGAGCCGTAGTACGGCCCCTGAACGACCACGCCTTCACCAGGTTGACTCAGCATTTGCACCAGTAGAGATAACCCCGGAACGACGCCTTCAATGCTGCAGACCCATTCCTGCTTTATTTCCAGTTGATGGCGGGTGGAGAACCATGAGTTTAATGAATCAAAGTAACTTTGTGGGCGTTCGCTGTAACCAAAAATGCCGTGCCCGACGCGGAGTGTTAAAGCCTCCTGAACGGCAGGGGGGCAAGCAAAGTCAAAGTCAGAAACCCACATTGGCAACAGTTCATGTGTATCTTCGCCGAAATATCGCGTCATAAAGTCCCATTTCAGCGAACCGGTATTGTGGCGATCGATAACCTTATTAAAATCCATTACATGCTCTCCCTATTCTGTTGCCGTAATTTTTTTAGCTGTACCTGCCGCTGATGGCGCTTTTGCGATACCGATTCCTGTAAAACCATAAATCAAGGCGAAGAAGATTGCGGCATAGCACTGAATTGCCCATGGCAGTAAATCCAGCGTGCTCACGCCTAATGTCGTTGCCATATAGACTCCGGCAGAGGTCCACGGCAATAGCGGCTCAATAACTGTGCCCGCATCTTCAATAGTGCGGGATAGATTTTTAGTATCCAGTCCCATACGACGGTAAGCGTCTTTAAATAATTCAGCTGGAACCAGAAGCGCGAGTTTGCCGTCGCTTGTCGCACCTGTCACCAGAATAGTGGTTCCAATGGTCGCCGCAATTAGCTGACCGACACTGTGAATGACGGTCAACAGGCGGTTAATAAGAATGTTGAGCGCCCCCGTTAACGTTAAAGCCCCGGCAAAAGAGAATGCGCAAAATACCAGAAGGATAGTGCTCATCATTGAGAACATTCCACCACGGTTAAGCAGGCGTGGTACATCCGCAATAATGCCCTCGCTCCCTTGCGGGAACATCGTAATATTAAAGCCATCGATAAAGGCATCCAGTCCTTGCTTGATGCTAAGTCCCTGCATCACAACGCCCAGAATCAGGGCTAATACGCACGCGCTCAGCATTAAAGGAATGACCGGTTTTTTACGAATCGCCCCCCATAAAACGATTACTGGCGGCAAAATCAGAATGATATTGAAGTGGTACAGCGACTCCAGTGCGTTGACAATATCGGTCACCCGTTGTGGCGTGGCGACCTCGCCCAGCATATTGCTGTGGCCCGCAATTAAATAAACCACGGCTGCAAGCAGAAAGCTGGGAATTGTGGTCCACAATAAGTGCTGAATATGCTCGAAAAGGGTAGTATCTGCGACAATGGCCGCAAAGTTAGTGGAGTCTGACAGCGGCGATATCTTGTCGCCGAAGTAAGCACCTGAAACAACGGCTCCCGCAGCCGCTGCCATCGAGACATCCAGTCCGGCGGCAACCCCCATCAATGCTACGCCCACCGTTCCGGCTGAACCCCAGGAGGTTCCGGTACATACGGATACGACGCTGGTCAAAAAGAAGGCGGCGATGAGAATGTATTCGGGGCTGATGAGTTTAAGTCCCCAGTACACCATATAAGGGATGGTGCCGCTAAACATCCATGTTCCAATCAGGCCGCCAACGCAGATAAGAATCATAATAACCGGCATTGCTTTGGCAAGTTTATCAACCACCGAATTAATGATGTCTTCCCAGCAATACCCTTGCCACCAGGCCATCCCTGCGGCGACAGCGGCAGAACACAGTAACAAAGGTTCAATGCGTAACCCCATAATGCCGTAGCCAATAATTAATAGCAGGAGCATGGCTAAAATAGGGATCGCTGCCAGTCCAAATGAGAGCGTTTTTTTCTGATTTTGAGAGGCATTCATTCATGAATCTCCAGTCTGTAAGGTCGTTCAAGAGTAGAGAACACCCTTAGGCCTGACTGTGATCGTTCATTGGCCCTCATGTAAGCGATTACATGAGAGCGTTAAACTTGAAGTCGATCACAATTCAGGGGCTTGACGATTTACGCATTGATGACGGGGGGAAGAACAGAATCGCGGATCACCAGATCCGCAGTGAAGCTATTCACACTGGGACGCTGGGTTGCGCCCTTAAAAAGTTGTATCGCCAGGTGCGAAGCACAGCGCGCCATCCGTTCAACGGGGTAATGCATTGTTGTCAGCGCGGGATAGAGATAGCGCGCCATCACCACATCATCGAACCCAACGATTGAAAGCTGCTGTGGTAGTGTAATTCCTTGTTGATGAAGGATGCGCATAATCCCGGCGGCCATCACATCGTTAAATGTCACCGCTGCAGTGAAAGGGATGCCGCAATTTAGCAACTGATGCGCAGCGCGTTCGCCCCCCTCTTCATTGAAGGGGACGCTAATAACCCAGTTTTTATCTGGCGTAATGCCATATTCGGCCAGCGCCAACTGATAACCTTCCAGCCGCTCACGACGATCGATAATCGGTAAATCACTTGTCACGCAAGCAATACAACGGTGTCCTTGTTCCAGTAGATGTAGCGTGGCTGTTTTGGCTGCTTGACTATTTTCCAGCCATACGCAGCGATTGGCCATTCCGGCAATATAGCGATTCACGACGACCATGGCCGGGAAATGCGCGGCATATCGCAACAGTTCTTTTTCGGAGAGCCTACTGGCATGGACCACAATAGCTTCACAGCCCTGGTTGATCAGGAAATCGAGCCCGGATTTTTCCATTCCTTCATCGTGGCCACCGCTGCATACCATCAGCCGAAATTGCTGCTGGCGTGATACTTCTTCCACGCCTCGGGCAAGTCTGGCAAAAAAAGGATCGGCAAGATTGCCGGTCAATAACCCGAGCATGTCCCCGCTGCGTTTCGCTAATGCAATTGCGGCGGCATTGCGATGATAATTCAGCTCGCGCATAGCTTTTTCAACACGCTCACGCGTCACCGGTTCAACCCATGCAGTTTGATTAATAACGCGTGAAACGGTTGCGGTGGATACTCTTGCTAACTCTGCAACATCCTTTATCGTTGCCATACCGGCTCTTTACCTTATTGATGCTTGAGAATTTGCTTATCACTGGTTTTTATTTGGAACATTAACTATTGGCTTTTATTTATCATGACTTCATCTGACGTCTAGATTTGCATCAATGCCAGTTTAACGGCAAGCCCGGCAAACGCAACAGCAAAGAAACGCAATACCCAACGTTGCACAGCAGCATTAGCAACCACATGCTGGCGTATGCTGGCTGCACTAATTCCATATACGGTAAATACAAAGAAAGTCATAACCATAAAAATCAGGCTCATCTCCAGCATCTGAGAAACAGGTGAGATCTCACCTTTAATAACGAACTGCGGTAAGAATGCCAGGAAAAACATGGAGAGTTTTGGGTTGAGTAGATTGATAAGTATCGCCGAGGTTATAACTTGCCTTAAACTCTGTTTTTTAGTTTTACTAGCCATATTCAGATTTTTATTTTCATTAAGCGTTTTCCATGCCATATAAAGCAGATATGCTACGCCCAAATATTTAATTATCTGAAGGGCCATTTCACTGGTATGCAGTATTGCAGCCAGTCCTGTAATAACTGTTAATATGTGCGGAACAATACCCAGCGTGCAACCCAATGCAGCAATTATACTTACGCGAGCACCATCTGAAATGCCCGTGGCGACAGTATAGAGTACGCCAGTCCCTGGAGATGCCACGATAATGAGAGTGGTAAGGAGAAACTCAAGCGTCATAATGAATTTCCCCCACAGACTTTTACTTCGGACTCGATGTAACGGGGCGACTGAGTCTGCGCAGTGAGGTTGGTACGGGGAATAATGCCATCAGCATGAATTATTCTAGTGTAGAGTCGTTCAACATGATTACGAATGATGGGAGGGTAGAATAGTGACATTGGCAAATCTCTCTTCCGGAATGTTTCCAGCAGCATGCCGAGTGTCACGATTGGTGTATTGAATAAAATTGCAGCTTACTTTATCGCTGCAGCATAGGCGCCGGGCGTTATGCCATAAGTACGAACAAAAAGTCGCGTCATATGACTTTGATCTGCAAAACCGGCGGTATAGGAGGCATCAGTAAGAGACATTCCTCCAGCGATAAGCTGCCTCGCCTTTTGCAGTCTCCGCTGGATAAGATAAGCATGTGGAGTAAGCCCTGTGACTGTAGAAAAAGCGCGTAGTAGCTGAAACTGACTCACGCCTCCCAGAGCTGAAAGCTCATGGAGTGATAACGGTAATGAGGGGTCATCATCAATACGCTCCTTTGCCAGGATAATTGATTTTGGTACGCCTTTTTTCTCAATACGCGGGCTTGCGAGTAAGCCTGCCAGTAAAAAGAGCAGGGTTTCTTCCTGTTCAATTTCGCTGTGCCCGCCGCGGGAATCCGTCAGAATTCGAAAGAGTGTCGAGAAATGGGCCGCAGGCTCACGATTACGAAATACTGGGCTGGATAGCTCAACGCAGCCAGAGCGACTTTCCGTCAGAACTTGCATGGCGCCGGACAAAACGGTGGGGTCGAAATAGAGCATGCGCCACGACCTGCTTTCTGTTCCCAAAGGTGAGCCATCATGGACTTCACCAGGATTAACGGTGATCACATTCCCCACTACAGCTTCTACCCTACCGCGCCCGCTCATCGAAACCTGAGCTCCACGAACGATTAAGCCAATGCCGAACTGATCATGAGTATGACGCCCAAACCGGAAGGACGTATCGGCAGATACCGCATGGACACCTGCCATCCTACATCGAAGGGTTGTGAAACGTTCTTTCTTCATCGAATTAAGACCGGGGTGATGAGTTATCAGTACATCCTCTGAGTATATCTACTCAGAGGCTAATCTTTGATTTTTTTAAACTGAATGATTAACGTCTGTGAAAAGTATTATTTCTCTCACATACGATATTCAATCATCCCACTCTTTTTGGCCACCCAGTCATACAGTCTTTGTCCACGCAGGTTGGTTTCATGCGTGTGCCAGTATAATCTTGACGCATGGTTTTTTTGGGCTTGCTTTTGCACATACTCGATCAGCTGTTTACCGATATGTTGACCGCGTACTTCTTCGCTAACAAATAGATCTTCGAGATAGCAATAATTTGATTCTGCCCAGGTTGAACGGTGAAAAACATAATGCACCAGGCCCACAATTTTACCATCATATTTGGCAACTGCACAATAAACTGGTTCGTCTGGCGTCAGAAAACGCTCCCAGGTTAATTTTGTTACTTCATCTGAAATTTTAGTACGATAAAATGTTTGGTAGTTTATCCATAAAGGAAGCCAGCTGGAGTAATCTTCTTGTTCTGCAGCTGCAATAGTAATAGTATTTTTGCTATTCATATATTTCTCCTGATATTGTATAAGAATAATGTCTCAGGAGTATGATCCTAGGGGCTTTATAAATTCTGGTAAAGAGACACTTTTTACCTATTGATAGGATCCACTTTTAGCATAAAGGTTAATACAATGAAGAAAAATAATGCACCTTTATTTCAAGGATTTGTTTTAGGAAAAGGTGTCGTGAAGGAACAGGTTTATCATGCTCTTCGTGAACACATTCTTGCAGGCCGATTACCAACAGGAACAAAGATGCCTTCAACCCGGGCGTTGTCCGAGATGATGGCAATTTCACGAAATTCAGTGATTGCCGGTTATGACAGGCTATTAGATGAAGGGTATATTTTGACCCGGAAAGGGTCTGGAACCTACGTTGCGCACAATATTCCGGATCGGAGTATCAGCAATAGCTATCCAATGATAGCGCCGGGGGAAATCGTCGCGCCTGATGAACAGGTAAATGGCCAAAATAATCCTGTGCGCGATTTATGGTCAAATGAGTATGAAGGGCGCGGCATGAACCGTCTATTTGCGGTTGGTGTTGGCTGTACGGATCTCTTCCCGCACGCCCTATGGGGCAAATTACTGCAACGGGTCTGGAGACAATCCCGGCACCAATTGGGGGCCCACACTCACCCTTGCGGATACTTTCCTTTGAGAAAAGCGGTTTGTCGTTACATCAAAACAACGCGTGGAGTGAACTGTAACGAAGATCAGATAATCATCGTAAATGGTATCCAACAAGCATTGAACATTACCGCACGAGCGCTGCTGTCGACAGGCAATGAAATTTGGCTGGATGAACCGGGTTACAAAGGCGCACGAGGGGCTTTTATGTCTGTTGGCGCAATTGTGAGGCCGGTACCGGTAGACAGCGAAGGAATGAACGTCCGCTATGGTATTGATCATTTCCCTGACGCTAAGCTGGCCTATGTTGTCCCGTCGGATCAATATCCATTAAGTGGAACATTGAGTTTATCCCGGCGTTTTGAGCTGTTGGAATGGGCGAAGTCAAACCAGGCATGGATATTTGAAGATGATTATAATAGCGAGTTCCGCTATGCCGATCGCTCTTTACAGGCATTGCAGGGATTAGATGATAATCAACGGGTTATTTATGCCGGTACATTTTCGAAAATGATGTATCCAGAGTTCCGTTTAGGTTTTTTAGTTGTTCCGCCAGGTTTACAAGAACAGTTTATGGTGACGAAATATTTTACAGATCTCGGCACCAGCTATCTTGAGCAGGCAATGATGGCGAGTTTTATTGAGGATGGGCATTATGCCAGTCATGTGCGTCGAATTCGCAAGACGTGTTATGAAAGAAGAACTGCGCTGGTCAATGCTATTCAAGAATACCTTGCTGATAAAATGATTGTTCAGCCTTCTGACTCTGGCGTTCATATTGTGTGCTGGCTACAAAACGGATTGATCGGAAATGATGTCGAGGAAAAAGCCAGAGCACTGGGGATGGGAATACTATCACTGAGCCGTTATTACCAGGGAGATATCAGCCGACAGGGGATTTTGATTGGTTTTGCAAATCACCCGGCAGAGGCACTTGTTGATGGGATACGTCGTCTGGCTCAGGTTATTTAAATAATAATTTGTTCAGAACGTCTTAATGTTGTTTGCCATGCAAAGTATGGTTATGAAGCGTACTGCGAAGCGAGCGATTTTCGTGACTGGACATATCTGGCGGCATGGCCTTTTGAAACTTTTGACGCCTTCCTGGATTATGTAAAAAACATGCAAGAACAGACAGATCCGAGGCATTGACGGTGAGTACCCGACACTGTGACCGGCATACGATATGTGGCTCAATGAGCGTAATTTCGATAACCAGGGACGGTAGATTAAACATCCTGGTGAGCTGATGGAAAGGGTATAAAAGGCTCCCCCGAATAAACCGGGGAGCCAGAAAGCTAAACGTACTCGCAGAACTACTTCTGTCGCGACTCAAGCCAGACCAGCGCCAGCGTGGAGAACGCGCACATCAGCAGAATGCCGACCAGCCAAAACAGATACCACATTGTGCATTCCTCCCTAGTAAAGTTCGTGGTTGTGGCGGCGGATCGTTTCTACCTTGATTCGCCCCAGCATCTTGTAATAACTCCAGGCGGTATAAAGCAGCACTATCGGTAGAAAAATCAGCACAATAACCAACATGATACTGAGCGTCATCTGGCTGGAGGTACTGTCCCACACCGTCAGGCTGGACAGGGGTTGCACGCTTGAAGGCATCACAAACGGAAACAGGGTGATTCCGGCGGTGAAGATCACGCAGGCCTGGGTCAGGGAAGCGCACAAAAATCCCCACACGGCCCGACGTTGCCCGCAGGCATAGATCGTGAGCATTGGGAAAATCATGCCTGCTAGCGGAATAATCAACAGCAGTGGTGACTGATAAAAGTGCGCCATCCACGCGCCCGGCGAGGTTGTTACCGCTTTTAATAACGGGTTGGAAGGACCATTAGGATCCTGGCTAAGCAGCACAAAGCCATCAATTCCTGTCCACAGCCAGTAACCGGCTAACAGAAAGCAGAGTACCACCAGCATTGCGCTGCGGCGGGTGGCGGACAGCGCGCGTTGGCGAACGATGCCATCGGTTTTTAACTGGAGCCACACGCCCCCTTGCAGAATAACCAGCATCAGGCTTAACGCGCCGCACAACAGGGCAAAGGGAGAGAGTAACTGCCAGAAGGTGCCCAGGTATTGCACATGCAGTTGCGGCGTAAGGATAAAAGGCACGCCCAAAAACAGGTTGCCGAACGCAATGCCGAAAATAACAGGCGGAACCAGACTGCCGATAACCAACCCGCTGTCCCATATTCTGCGCCAGCGCGCGTTGGCTATTTTACCGCGATAGTCAAAAGCCAACGGGCGAAAGAAAAGGGCGCATAGCACCAGAATCATCGCCACATAAAATCCCGAAAAAGCGGCGGCATACACGCGTGGCCAGGCGGCGAATAATGCGCCGCCCGCCAGAATGAGCCACACCTGATTACCTTCCCAGTGCGCCCCGACGCTATTGATTAATACCCGGCGTTCGTCATCGTTACGCGCGATCAGCGGCAACAGGCAGCCGACCCCCATATCAAATCCGTCAGTGACCATAAAGGCCACCAGAATGATGCCAATTAGCAGCCACCAAATGAGCCGCAGCGTTGCATAATCCAACATGATTATCTCCTTTATCCCTGTTGTTGCGCCGGTTGTTGGTCCCGCATCGTATCTGGACCCAGACGCGCGTATTTTTGCATCAGGTAGACCTCTGCAATTAAAAACAGGGTGTAAAGCGTAAGGATAAGCCCCATGGAGAAGGCCAACTGGCTCGCGCTCAGCGCGGAGTGGGCGTACCAGGTGGGTAAAATATCCTGAATCGCCCACGGCTGACGGCCAAACTCCGTCATAAACCAGCCTGCTTCAATGGCAATCCACGGTAGCGGCAGACTCCACAGCGTCATGCGCAGTACCCAGCGATGCTGGTCGATACGCCAGCGTAAGGTTTGTATCAGCGCAATCGCCATCACCAGCAACAGTAGAGAACCGCATCCAATCATGATGCGAAAGCTCCAGAACACAGGGGCCACCTGCGGGATAGCGCCGCGTTGCGCGGCCTGATATTGCGCGGGCGTAACGTGGTTCATATCAGGCGCGTAGTTCGCCAACAGGATGCCGTAACCCAGATCATTTTCTACGGCGTGGAAAGCCTTCAGCACCTGAGGCGTGCGTTTACCGTTGGCGATTTCCTGCAACAATAACCACGCTTCCCGGCCCCGCTGCAGGCGGGGGAGCGCGTCCGCCATCAGATTTTTGAGTCCCGGAACCGGGGTATCTAACGAGTGGGTCGCCAGGATACCCAGCAGGGCCGGTATCTTCACGGAAAAGGCGTTACGCTCTTGTTCCTGCTGCGGCCAGGCGATGACATGAAAAGGAGCGGGGGCGGGCTCGGTTTGCCATTCTCCTTCCATTGCCGCCAGTTTTACCGGCTGGAGCCGGGCGACCTCATAGGCTGAACTGTCACCCAGTTGCAGGGTGCCGAGGATAGCCAGCGTGCCGAAAACGGAACCCACCGCGAAGGAGCGCAGGGCAAACTCGCGATTGCGACCACGTAGCAGATACCAGGCGCTGATGGACATCACAAACATGGCGCCCGTGACATAACCGGACATCACAGTATGGACAAATTTCACCTGGCTGACAGGGTTAAAGACCAGTTCGCTAAAACTGCTCATCTCCATGCGCAGGGTATCGATATTAAAGTGAGCACCGGTCGGGTATTGCATCCAGCCGTTAGCATTGAGGATCCACAGCGCCGAGATATTGGAGCCAAACGCGACCAGCCAGGTCACCAGTAAGTGCTGGTACTTGTTTAAACGCTGCCAGCCGAAGAAGAACAGCCCGACGAAGGTGGATTCAAGAAAGAAAGCCATCAGGGCTTCCATCGCCAACGGGGCGCCGAAAATATCGCCCACATAGTTGGAATAGAGCGACCAGTTAGTGCCGAACTGAAACTCCATGGTCAGGCCGGTAGCCACGCCGAGCGCAAAGTTAATACCGAATAATTTTCCCCAGAAACGCGTCATGTCGCGGTAGATGGTTTTGCCGGTCACCACGAACAGGGTTTCCATGATGGCCAGCAAAAATATCAGCCCCAGCGTCAGGGGAACAAACAGAAAATGGTACAGCGCGGTCAGCGCAAACTGCCAGCGCGATAAGTCAATGACGTCCCACATGCGAACTCCATCAGGCATTAGAGAGTGAATAGATAAAGAAGAAAACGTCAGACCCGCAGCAGAAAAGTACGCGGGTCTTATAGAGGGGAGTCAGGCAGGCGGGCCGGATGCCAGCCAGGCGCAGACTTCATCCAGGCGCTCGAGCGAGTCGAGCAGATCTTCCGGCGCAGCCAGTACCAGTTCCGGTAATGGACAGATCTCATAACTCTCGAGCAAAAGCCCTTTCAGGGTATCCAGACAGCGCACATGCCAGACATGGCGCAGCGCCGTGGCGTCGATTTGGCTCTCGCCGTAGCCGATGGTGCGGATCTGAATGTGCCCTTCGCCGCACAGATTGGCGAGGAATCGGCGATCCGCGTCGCTAACAGGCAGTTGGGTGAGGTTAATGCTATGGGGAAGCGTGGCCGGATCGCGCACGTGCGCCAGCAGTTCCTGGGCCAGCGTCAGGCCATTCATCAATCCGTCGATGGGCGGAGGCAGCAGGCTATCGTCCGGCAGCGTATTGAGTGTTGCCGCCTGCCATAGCGCCTGCGGCGCGCTACCGGCTTCCAGATGTTCCTCCCATTGGCCCTTGTCATTCTGACAACGCACTCGCCAGATGCCGCAGAAAATCGACTCCTGAATTTCGCTTTCCCGGCCGTCAGCATGCTGGATGCGCGCTGAAACTTCGCCTTCACCGAGCAGCGTATTCAAAAACGTGAGATCGTCGGCGTTGAGCGTGGATAGATCCCATCTCAACACCTTCTGCCTGGCGGGAATTCTCCGGGCGAGCTGGTGGCGTACATCGGCTAACAATGCCATCACCGCCGGGCTGTGCGGGCAGTTTTCCAGCATCGCCATGCTGGGGTCGCAGTTGACCTGGCAGGTGAGGGGCAAGGGATTCATGCTGAAGCTATCATCACCCGGCTGCGTACCCGGCCCCAGCAGATGAAAAAAGGTTTCGCTCATCTCGCTGGCTCCGGCGGTATCTGTTCTTCAACTAAGGGACGCATCAGGTTGAGCAGGTCGGTCCAGGGGTGGATGCCGCTGAGAATGCCGCGCAGCTCGCCGTGGATAAACACCAGGGTGGCCGGGAAGCGGAACACGCTAAAACGATCGCCGATCGCCTCGCTGTGTTCGAGGTCGGCCATGGCTATTTGCCAGGCAAACTGGGGAAACTCGCGCAGTAACTCGGCAATCATGACCGGGTTATCGCTGACTTCCGGCGTGCGGCGGGGATCGCTGCTGAGCAGGACCACGCCATCACGCACGTGGGTTACCCAGCCATCCAGTTCAGACGCGCTCAGCGGTTGCCAGCCACGCGCCAGCATACGTTGCCATAACGCAGAAAATGGGGTGTCATTTAACATATTGTTTATTCCTCCAGCGTCACGCGATACTGGCGAATACGCACGCCTTCATAGTTTTCCATCGACAGGCATTCATAGTTCAGGCAACGCGTATCCTCGTTTTTCTGTGGCGCAATACCCCACGCGGCCAGCTGCGTAAGCGCGGCTTGTTCCGCCGCCGGGAGCTGAGCGCGTGCGATGTCGGTCAGGCTGCCGCCATAGTCGTCCAGTTGTACCGGCTGCAGTCCCACGAGAGCGATGTGCGCGGGGAGATGGCCGCGAATATCTGCCAGCGCCAGCACCTCGGAGAAGCTGTTCTGGTGCAGACTCATTTTTTTGGCGCTGAGGTAACTGGGGACTTTGTCACCGGCGTAGGTTTGCAGGGTGCCCGGTGCGAGTCCGTAGTCGATGGCGTCCAGCAGCAGCAAATGGCTGGCCTGTTCAACATAGCCCAGCAGATTCAGCCCCTGGGTGCCGCCATCGACAATCTCTACCCATTCTGGCCAGTGATAGTGGGCGTACAGGCGCTCCGCGAGGCGAATGCCAAACCCTTCGTCTGCCCACAGCAGGTTGCCTAAGCCCATCACGATGACGTTCGGTTCGCTCATGACGCCTCCTTGTCGCGCTGACGTTTGGCAAATTTGTGGCTACGATAGCCGTTGACCATGGTCGAGATGACGGTATCGTCGGACATGATGTCCTCGCGGATAGCCATGTACACATGACCTATGATGAAGGCGGCGATGAACCACATTCCTAGCCGGTGCCAGCTGTGAATATCGAGAGAGTTGCCGCCGGTCCAGTAGAAAAACTCCGTCACATAGCGGAAGGGAGTGAAGATGGCGTACTGGCTATGCTCGCTGTATAAGGCAAAACCGGTCAGGATCATAAAAACGGAGAGCAGGAAATAGCCAAACATCGCCGCCTGCGCAACGGGGTTATGTCCGATATCCTCCCCTGGTTTCTTTTCCAGAAACAGATACCAGCGCACTACCGAAAACGCCCCCTGCCACCAACTGCGACGCCAGACCGGCACGATAAACAACTCGCGTGAATAGCGGTTACCGACAAAGGCCCAGTAAACGCGCATCAGCAGTATCACCGTGAACACCATGGCGGCGGCGAAATGCGCCAGCCGGATGTCGCCCATATAGAACAGATAGGTGGCCTCGCCGCTGACCGATGGCAGCGGTCGGCCAATAAAGTATCCGGTCACCATCAAAACCAACATGCAGCCTACCGTCAGCCAGTGCCACAAGCGAACAGGCGCTTCAAACACATAGTGGCTGACGGCGGTATCACGCGCCTCCCCGACGCGTGGGGATATCTTTCCAGTCATCGTTCCTTTTCCTCAACGCTTAGCGAACCTGGACTGCGATCAGTTCGCTGCCGTCGTCGCCAAGCACGTGGGTTGAACATGCCAGGCAGGGGTCGAAGCTGTGCAAGGTGCGCAAGATCTCCAGTGGTTGATCCGGTATCGCCATTTGGGTACCCATCAGCGCCGCCTCGTAAGCGCCAATTTGCCCCTTTGGATCGCGCGGGCTGGCATTCCAGGTGGTTGGCACCACGCACTGATACAGATCGATTTTCTGGTCGCGAATCGATGCCCAGTGGCCTAATGCCCCGCGCGGCGCCTCGGTAAAACCTATCCCGCGGCACTGCTGCGGCCAGCTTTCTGGCTCCCATTTTTGGGTATTCGCTGTCGCCAGGTTGCCGTTTTTCAGGTTGGTCATCAGCTTGTCGAAGAAATATTGCAACTTGCTCACGGCCCACTGCGCTTCGTGCGCCCGGCACAGAATTCGGCCCAGTGTCGACTGCATGCCCGACAGCGGCAGTTTGAGGGCGGACATCATGCGATCTACGGATTCAATCGTCGCGGCATCCCCTTTGTGATAGGCAATCAGCGTGCGCGCCAACGGTCCAACCTCCATGGCGTGTCCCCGCCAGCGCGGGGCTTTAATCCATGAGTAACGTTCCTGCTCGTTAAGTTGCTGGATATTAATATCGCTGCCTTTCACATCGCCGGGGTTATACCAGGGTTCGGTAATGCCTTCGAAGGGGTGGCGGCCCAGCTGATCGTCCGGGTAACGGTACCAGGCGTGATCGACAAACTCCTGAATTTGCTGCTGATCGGCGAGGTCCACAGGCAATACGTTGTTAAAATCACCGTTAATCACCGCGCCGCCAGGCATCAACAGGCTTTTGTCGCTGAAGTCGTTGGCGATATCCGGGAACGCGCCGTAGCTCAAAACGCATTTATCAGAAAGCCCGGTGCCAATCTGGCTCCAGGGTTTATTGAACTGACCGATAGCCAGCGCGTCAGGCACCATCACATTGTTGATAAAGTCAGCGGTGCGGGTGATGATCGACTGCACCAGGTTCAGGCGTTCCATATCGACCGCGCCTACTGCGCCACTCTGATCGATATTGATAGCGCACGGCATACCCCCGACAATCCAGTTAGGATGGGGGTTTTTACCGCCAAACACCGTATGGATTTTGATAATCTCGCGCTGAAAATCGAGCGCTTCCAGATAGTGGGCAAAGCCCATCAGGTTAGCCTCTGGCGATAGCTTGTACTGCGGATGGCCCCAATAACCGTTGCGGAAAATCCCCAACTGACCGCCTTCGACAAATTTCTTCAGCCGATTTTGGACGTCAAAGAAGTAGCCCGGTGAGGACATCGGCCAGGCAGAAAGACTCTGCGCCAGTTGCGATGTGGCGCGAGGATCTGCTTTCAGAGCATTCAGCACGTCAATCCAGTCCATTCCGGCTAACTGGTAAAAGTGCACCAGATGGTCGTGGCACCACAGCGTGGCCAGCATAATATTGCGAATGATGTTGGCATTGTCGGGCACCTTAATGCCAATGGCATCTTCAATGGCGTAGACAGAGGCAAGGGCATGTACGCCGGTGCACACCCCGCAAATTCGTTCGACAAATGCCCATGCGTCGCGCGGGTCGCGACCCTGAAGAATGATCTCCAGTCCGCGGAACATGGTGCCGCAAGAAACCGCGTTGGTGATGATGTTCTGCTCATCAATGTTCACTTCACAACGCATATGACCTTCAATGCGCGTAATGGGATCCACAACCAGACGGCGACCGGCATTGTTTAAGGTATATCCCTGGGTTTGATATGAATGGCTCATGCCTGTTTATCCTCATTGTCTGACGACTGCTGTCTGGCGTCGGCTAATTGCTGTTTGTGGCGGTTGTGTTGGTTGACGGCGCTGGCGACGGCGTGGACGCCGACGCCGGCAGCCACGACGCCAAGCGCGGTGAGGCCCACGGTATCGGCGGTGGAATGCGTTCCCATCTGTGGAATATCAACCACGCGGCTGTAGAACGAACCGCGATCCCAGAAGCCGTTCTCTGAACATCCCAGACAACCGTGACCGGACTGGATGGGGAAGGACACGCCGCCATTCCAGCGAGTGGTGGAGCAGGCGTTATAGGTGGTTGGCCCTTTACAGCCCATTTTGTACAGGCAATAGCCTTTGCGGGCGGCGTCATCATCCCAGCTTTCGACGAACTCCCCGGCGTCAAAGTGGGCGCGGCGGTAACATTTGTCATGAATACGTTGCCCGTAGAACATTAGCGGGCGCCCCAGCCGGTCGAGTTCAGGCAGCCTGTCAAACGTCACCATGTAGGTGATGATGGCGCTCATGACGTCCGGGATCGGCGGGCAGCCGGGCACTTTCACGATCGGCTTATCGGTGATCACTTTATCGATTGGGGTTGCCTGGGTGGGGTTAGGCCGGGCAGCCTGCACGCAGCCCCAGGAGGCACAGGTGCCCCAGGCGATGATCGCGCTGGCTCCGGCGGCGGCGCGTTTGAGTTTTTCCACAAAGGGTTTTCCGCCGCTAATACAGAACATCCCTTGTTCACCCAGCGGAGGATTACCTTCGACGGCCAGAATGTAGCGGCCGTGGTACTGGCGCAGAATGTCTTCAAATACCTCTTCGGCCTGCGTTCCGGCGGCGGCCATCAGCGTGTCGTCGTAATCGAGGGAAATCAGAGAGAGGATGACGTCTTTGGCGAGTGGGTGCGAGGAGCGAATAAACGATTCGGTACAGCAGGTACATTCCAGCCCGTGGATCCAGACGACCGGGATCCGGGGTTTGTTCTCCAACGCCCAGGCTATTCGGGGCGTCATTCCAGCCCCTAATCCCAGCGATGTTGCGGCGAGGCTACAATATTTAAGAAAACTGCGTCGGCTCACTCCCTTCCGGCGCATCGCTTGATAAAAGGTCTCCTCATTATTCGTATTCATAACACGCGTTTCTTCCCCCGTTGAGTTCTGGCGCACGCCGCCAGCGATATCTAAAAAAGCGTATCCGATTAGAGGAGAGAAACAATGCGAAGAGTGTGGTTATGTCCTATAGCGATATATTCGTGACTGTTATCTGTTTTTCACTGACCGGGAATAAAAAAACGCACAGGGGAGACCGCCCTGTGCGTCGGGTTTATCGCGGAAGAACTTAAACCCCAAGGCGATCGCGTAAGCTGTAATAGGCCGCCCCCATGGCGGTAAACGGAATGCGCAGGCTGCGGCCTCCCGGGAACGGGTAGTGTGGCAGGTTGGCGAATGCGTCAAAGCGCTCGGCATCCCCGCGCAGCAGTTCGGAAATCAGGCGTCCAGCCAGATGGGTACAGGTCACGCCGTGACCGCTATAACCCTGCATATAGTAAATATTGGTATCGAGGCGGCCGAACTGCGGCATACGTGATAACGTCAACAGGAAATTACCGGTCCAGCGGTAATCAATTTTTACCCCCCGCAATTGCGGGAAGGTCTTCAGCAGATTCGGCATCACCAGGCGTTCAATATCGTTCGGATCGCGGGCGCCGTAGACCACGCCGCCGCCGTACAGCAGGCGGTTATCGCCGGTCAGACGGTAGTAATCCAGCAGGTAGTTGCAATCTTCCACACAGTAGTTTTTTGGGATCAACGAACGTGCCATTTCAGCGGACAGCGGTTCGGTGGTTAACACCTGGGTGCCGCACGGCATGCTGCTTTTGGCCAGCGCAGGTTCCAGTTTGTCGCCGAGGTAGGCGTTGCCCGCGACGATCACAAAGCGGGCTGTCACCTGGCCTTTTTCCGTGCTGACCACCGCCGGGCTGGTGTGTTGAATACGGGTGACCGGCGACTGTTCGAAGATGCGTCCGCCGTTCAGACGAATGGCGTTCGCTTCGCCAATCGCCAGATTGAGCGGATGAATATGGCCACCGCTGTGGTCGAGCAGCGCGCCGACATAGCGATCGCTACTGACTTCGCGGCGAATTTCGCTGCTGTCTAACAGTTCAAGCTGCGTGTTGCCGTAGCGTTCCCAGTTCGACTTCTGCTCTTCCAGCGTTTCCATCTGCTTATGGTTCAGCGCCACAAACAGCCCGCCAGGACGATAATCGCAGTCAATCTGATAGCGTTTAATGCGTTCGCGAATGATATCGCCGCCTTCAAACATCATGCTGCCGAGCATTTTGGCGGCATCCGGGCCGTAGCTGCGTTCGATAACATCAATATCGCGACTGTAAGAGTTAACCAACTGGCCGCCGTTGCGTCCGCTGGCCCCAAAACCAATACGTGCGGATTCCAGTAGCACCACGTCATAACCCATTTCCGCTAAATGCAGGGCGGAGGAGAGTCCGGTATAGCCGCCGCCCACGACACAGACATCACAGCTAACCGATTCGCTAAGGGTGGGAAACGGTTCGTACTGATTGGCGCTTGCGGCGTAATAACTGCTGGTATGTTCAGTCATGATTAAGGCTCCAGGGAGATCCAAATGGTTTTCAGTTCGCTAAATTTTTCCAGGGCATGCAGGGACTTATCGCGCCCGTTTCCACTTTGCTTATAACCGCCGAACGGTACGGTCATATCACCGTCGTTGTAGTTATTCACGAAGACCGAACCGGCCTTCAGGCGACGACTCATGCGATGGGCGCGCGACAAATCGCGGGTCCAGACCGCGGCGCCCAGGCCGTAGTCGCTGTCGTTGGCCAGCGCAAGGGCTTCGGCTTCGCTGCTAAAACGGGTGATGACCAGTACCGGGCCGAAGATCTCATCGCGGCTGACGTGGGCTTGCGGCGCGGTATCGACAAAAATCGTCGGGCCGATAGCCGCCGGATGGACATGGCTGCGGCCATCCAGCGCCAGCGTGCCTTGCGTTTCACCGTCGCGAATAAAGGTGTCCACGGTGTCAGCATGCGCATTGTCGATAAGCGTGCCCATCGTGGTTTCAGGATCGAGTGGGTTGCCCGGCTGCCAGTTTTTCGCCTGCTCTTTCAACAGCGCGATAAATTCGTCGGCAATACTCTCTTCCAGCAGCAGACGCGTACCGGCGATACAGACCTGACCCTGGTTGTAGAAAATGCCTGCCGCGGCAGTGGCGGCGGCTTTCGCTAGATCCGGGCAGTCGGCAAACACGATGTTGGCGCTTTTACCGCCAGCTTCCAGCCACACGCGTTTCATGTTGCTGTCGCCAGCATCTTTTAGCAGTTGCTTGCCGGTGCGGGTTGAGCCAGTAAAAGTGATCACATCGACATCCGGATGTTGCGACAACGCCTGGCCCGCTTCGTGACCATACCCGCTAACCACGCTGAGAACGCCATCGGGCAAACCCGCTTTTTTAGCCAGCGCCGCAAGACGTATGGCGGTCAGCGGGGACTTCTCCGAGGGTTTGAGGATCACGCTGTTACCGGCGGCCAGCGCGGGGCCAAGTTTCCAACAGGCCAGTAGCAGGGGAAAGTTCCACGGAACGATAGCCGCGATCACGCCCACCGGTTCGCGCACAATCAGCGCCAGATCGTTTACCGAGGTGGTGGCAACTTCGCCATAGACTTTATCAATAGCTTCGGCGTACCACCGGATGGCGCGCGCCGCGCCTGGAATATCATCACGCAGGCTATGGCGAATCGGTTTACCGGTGTCGAGCGTTTCCAGTAGCGCCAGCTCCTCGTGATGCTGCTCCATTAAATCTGCAAGCTTGTGGAGAACCGCCTTGCGCTCTGCGGGTGTTGCCTGCGACCAGTCACCGCGTTCAAAGACGGCGCGGGCGGCGGTGACCGCACGATCCACATCCGCTTTTTTGCCGCGGGCGACTTTGGCGAGTGGGCGCTGGCCGGCCGGATCCTGAGTAATAAAGGTTTCGTTATCGGCGGCGGCGCAATATTCGCCGTTAATAAATAAACGGGTTTCCGGCGAATAATGACTGGCTTTCTCACGCCAATATTTAAGGTTCTGAAAGTTCATAGCTACTCCTTTTATATCAATAAGATAAAGTTCGTTGCTGATCTTTTTCAGGCAAAATCAGGCTGCACGATGCCCCAGGGATTTACCCTGTTAATGCGCGTTATTTAAGAAGGCCTGAGAAACTCAGGCCGCTACTTATTAGAATGTGGTGGGAGTGTGGGCACTGATAATGCGGCAGATCCCTGCCGAGGTGTTGCTGAAGCTGTGTGGAATGCCGGTGTTAATGGCATAACTTTGCCCTGCAACAAGATGATACGTTTGACCGTTGATGGTCAAAACGACTTCACCTTCCAGTATTGTCCCAATCTCTTCACCCTGGTGTTTAATTCTCTCCCCGGTTGTCGTGCCTGGCTGATAGGTTTCAAACATCATTGCCAGCGTACGATTCGGATTTCCGTTGTGAACTAACTTCATGGATACTCCCTGACTCCCGATCTCAATCAAATCATCCTGATTGATAACCACCTGCGGTTCGTCAGGCTTTTCCGGTTCCGCGAAGAACTCGGAGAGCGACAGTCCATATACTTTCAATAGCTTTTGCAGCGTACTGATGGCAGGACTGACTTTGTCCTGCTCTATGGTACTGATGGCGCTATGCGTCAACCCAGACAGTTCGGCGGCACGACGTTGCGAAAGACCCAATTGCTGGCGGATCTCTGACAAACGTTTACCCGGCGCCAGGCCGTCATCGCTCATAATTGCATTTCCTTAACAGTAGTGGTCAGAGTCGCTGTTTTTCAGCGAGGTGGTTCTGACAAGCGGTGATAAAACCTTCAAGTAACAAACGCGACAGGGCGTATTCGCTACTGTTCCATTCCGGGTGCCACTGCACGCCGAGCGCGAAAGGATGGTCGTGAACGCTGGCCGCTTCCACTAATCCATCCTGCGATCGTGCTTCCACACGCAGCTGCGGGCCAAGCGTTTTTGCGCCCTGGCCATGTAAGGAGTTAACCCAAAACGTGCTGCAACCTGGTATTAATTGCGACAGCAATCCTCCCTGTTGAACCTGGACTTCATGAGATGGGGCGTATTGCTGCTCCACCGGGAGTTCCGCATCTTCACGATGTTCCAGAAACTGTGAGTGATCGCACAGGCGACGATACAGAGTCCCGCCAGTGGCGACAACTAATTCCTGTAAGCCCCGGCAGATGGCGAAAATGGGAATGCGCCTTTCGAGCCCGGCGGTAATTAGCGCCATGCTCAGAAGATCACGCCCCGGATCGGCGTCAGACTCATCGCCATTTTCACCATAGAGGTGCGGTTGCACATTGCTTGGGCTTCCAGGCAGGAAGATACCATCCAGTTTTGGTAACAGCGCGTTCAGTAATTCTGGCTCCGCGAGCGCATGAGGTAACGCTATCGGTAATCCACCGGCATTCAAAACCGCATTCAGGTACTTTTCTTGCAGAGTCTGGGTCTCGTGACCCTTAAGCCTGTTCCTACACATCACTACACCAATAACTGGCTTGTCAAATATATTGCCCATGATCGACCTCACGTTTTGGAATAAATTATTGCCAAACGGTTCCTTGTTGTGCAATTCCGTTCATTATTTTCTCAATCTAGCAGCGTAATAACCTTCTAGCAAACTTAATTTAACATTTGACAAACAAATTGTTTGCATCCAGAGTCGAATGGTGGACATTATATTTAACAGTCAAATCACAGAAAGCTTACCAGGCCAACGGCGGTGAATCATGGAAACCAATATCGTAGAAGTTGAGAATTTTGTTCAGCATTCTGAAGAGAGGCGAAGTAGCGCGTTTGCGCGCGAAGTGAAGCAATATCTGGAACGTTATCCCAACACGCAGTTTGTCGATGTGCTGTTAACCGACCTTAACGGTTGTTTTCGCGGTAAACGCATTCCCGTGTCGGGATTGTCTAAGTTAGAGAAGGGCTGTTATTTTCCCGCATCGGTGTTCGCGATGGACATTCTGGGCAATGTGGTGGAAGAGGCGGGGTTAGGACAAGAACTTGGCGAACCGGACAGGACCTGTGTGCCAGTGCTCGGAACGTTAACCCCTTCGGCCGCCGATCCGGAATTTATTGGCCAGATGATGCTGACAATGCTGGATGAAGATGGCGCTCCCTTTGACGTTGAGCCGCGGAACGTTCTCAACCGACTCTGGCAGAAACTGCGCCAGCGCGGTTTGTTCCCCGTCGTAGCGGTAGAGCTGGAGTTCTATTTACTCGATCGCAAGCGCGATCCCGAAGGTTATCTGCAGCCGCCATGCGCGCCGGGAACGGACGATCGTAATACCCAAAGTCAGGTTTACTCCGTTGATAACCTGAACCACTTTGCTGATGTGCTGAACGATATCGACGAACTGGCCCGTCTGCAGTTGATCCCGGCCGACGGTGCGGTGGCCGAAGCATCTCCTGGTCAGTTTGAAATCAATCTCATCCATACCGATAACGTACTCGACGCCTGTGACGATGCGCTGGCGCTGAAGCGCCTGGTGCGGCTGGTGGCGGAGAAACATAAGATGCATGCCACCTTTATGGCAAAGCCCTATGAGGAGCATGCCGGTAGCGGGATGCATATCCACATCAGCATTATGAATAACAAAGGCGAGAACGTGCTGGCCGATGCGAATGGCGATGATTCCGCGTTACTTAAGCGTGCGCTTGCCGGGATGATTGATCTGATGCCCGCGTCGATGGCGCTGCTGGCGCCAAATGTGAACTCTTATCGTCGCTTCCAGCCGGGGATGTATGTCCCTACCCAGGCTTCCTGGGGGCATAACAACCGTACGGTGGCGCTGCGCATTCCCTGCGGCGATCGTGATAATCATCGGGTTGAATACCGTGTGGCGGGGGCTGATGCCAACCCTTATCTGGTGATGTCGACCATTCTGGCCGGGATCCTCCATGGTCTGGATAACGAGCTGCCGTTACAGGAAGAGGTGGAAGGCAACGGACTGGAGCAGGAAGGTTTGCCGTTCCCGATCCGTCAGAGCGATGCGCTGTGGGAGTTTATGCAAAACGACAGTCTGCGTGAATTATTGGGGGAGCGTTTTAGCCACGTGTATCACGCCTGTAAAAACGATGAATTAATCCAGTTTGAACGTCTTATCACCGACACTGAAATTGAGTGGATGTTGAAAAACGCCTGACCGTCGTACAGATCATTTAAAAAGAAGTCGCATCATGCGGGCTGAGCGGAGCCAGCCCGTAAAAATTGCAGGAATACCTGCCATTTCCCGGATGTCGCGTAATGGAGCGCGGGCGACAACGGGTCTTCAGATAACCGACAGAGTTTGTGACGAGGAAATGTGATGATGCCAGTGTTTAAAAACCAGCCCCGCGTGAGCATCCATGGCTCCCGCAGTAAGTACGGACCACACCTTTGCCGTACGACATTGACGCCTTACTTTTGGAGATCCGCCTCGACACGACTCAGGTTTGCGTTACCAACGTTTCGAACGCAGACCTGGACTCGTTGCGGGGAGGATCGCTATGTCGACTAATTCTCCTGTGGACGTTGCAGGCCAGCCGGGCAAAACACAACTGCGAAAATCCCTGAAGCTGTGGCAGGTGGTGGTGATGGGGTTGGCCTATCTCACGCCGATGACGGTGTTTGACACCTTTGGGATTGTTTCGGGCGTCAGCAATGGCCATGTTCCGGCCTCCTATCTGCTGGCCCTGGCGGGGGTGCTGTTCACCGCCATCAGTTACGGTAAGCTGGTACGCCAGTTTCCGCAGGCCGGTTCGGCCTACACCTACGCGCAAAAAGCCATTAATCCGCACGTGGGGTTTATGGTTGGCTGGTCGTCGCTGCTTGACTACCTTTTCCTGCCGATGATTAACGTCCTGCTGGCGAAAATTTACCTCTCCGCGCTGTTCCCGGAGGTTGCGCCATGGATTTGGGTGGTGATGTTCGTGGCGATCCTCACCGCGGCCAATTTGAAAAGCGTTAATCTGGTGGCGAACTTCAATGCGCTGTTTGTGCTGGTGCAGGTGGCGATAATCGCCGTGTTTATCTTCCTCGTGGTACAGGGACTGCATAAAGGCGAAGGGGTCGGCACCGTCTGGTCGCTGCAACCGTTTATTAGCCAGAATGCGCATTTGATCCCGATTATCACCGGGGCGACCATCGTCTGCTTCTCGTTCCTCGGCTTTGATGCGGTGACGACGCTTTCTGAAGAGACGCCGGATGCGGCGCGTACCATCCCGAAAGCTATTTTCCTCACCGCCCTGTACGGTGGGTTGATCTTCATTGCCGCTTCGTTCTTTATGCAGCTGTTTTTCCCGGATATTAGCCGCTTTAAAGACCCGGATGCGGCGCTGCCGGAGATTGCGCTGTATGTCGGCGGCAAACTGTTCCAGTCCATTTTCCTGTGTACGACCTTTGTGAATACGCTGGCGTCAGGCCTGGCGTCGCATGCCAGTGTATCTCGTTTGCTGTACGTGATGGGCCGGGATAACGTCTTCCCGGAGAAGTACTTCGGTTATGTCCATCCGAAATGGCGTACCCCTGCGCTAAACGTCATTATGGTCGGCATTGTGGCGCTGTCGGCGCTGTTTTTTGACCTGGTGACCGCCACGGCGTTGATTAACTTTGGCGCGCTGGTGGCCTTTACGTTCGTCAATTTGTCGGTGTTTAACCACTTCTGGCGGCGTGAAGGACGTAAACATACCTGGCAGGAGAAATTGCACTATCTGGTATTGCCAATGGTTGGCGCCGCCACGGTTGCCGTACTGTGGGTCAATCTGGAGGTGACATCGCTGACGCTGGGACTGGTATGGGCCGGGTTAGGGTTGGTGTATCTCGCCTGGCTGACCGGACGTTTTCGTAAGCCGCCGCCGCAGTTTGACGCAGCGAAAACTGAGCGGGCCTGGGAGTAATGGAAGCGGAAGCAACAATAGCTTTCGGCTGAATTGGGCTAAAAATAAAATACGCTATGCCGCGGCAGACAGTTGCGGCATACCTGCTTTAATTAATGTACAGCTTGCATTAGGCAATAAAAAAACCGGCACGGGAGCCGGTAAGTGAATCAATGTTGTAAGATAATTATTATTATAATAACTGAATTACAATTGAGCTAACTCTATAGGAACGGGTTTTCCTATATGGTATCCCTGAAACCAACCAATACCCATCGTGATTAGCATCTTTTCAATTTCCTCATTTTCAACAAACTCCGCGACGACTTCCATTTTTTTCAGTTTCGCCACTTCGCAGAATGATCTGACCGCGCATCGACTAAACTCATCGGTCAGAATATTACGGATGAATGAGCCATCAATCTTCAGAATGTCAGCGTCTAACGTTCGTAAACGAGAATAACTGGATGCTCCGGTTCCAAAATCATCAATAGCAATTTTCGAACCGGCTTTACGTAATGCTCTCAGCACATCAGTGACATTGGCGTTATCAATGATATCTGATTCAATGACTTCAAAAATGATACGTTCCGGTGCGATGGCGTATTTTCTAAACAAGGTGAAAACATTATCAAGAAAATCAATTTTATTAAGCGAATCTGGGGTCAGGTTAATAGAAAAATGGCTGTTGGGTTCAGATTTCTGCCGTGACTGTATAAAACGAAATGTCTGTTCAATCACGGTGATATCCAGCGCAGGGAGTAGTCCTGCCTCGCGTGCAACCGGTAGGATGGTATCTGGAAAGATTAATTTACCATCAACCATTTTTATCCGAATAAGTATCTCGTGATAACGTGTCAGTCCAGTGGTTGACACGATCGGTTGAACAACCAACATTGTTGATACGATAGGTTGAGCCATAAGTTCAAACGATTGTCTATCGATAGCTTTTTGCAACATATGACGAATCACAGCCTGACTGACAATTCTATCACCCGGCATTTGTGGGTTGAGTAATAATGGTTGCCCCTGCATCAACGAGATGTAACTTTGGGTATTAAGCTGCTTAATAGCTAGCGATAAATTTTTAATCAGGTTTTTCTCGGTGGTATACGCCATACCGCAAGATAACCCCAATTGGTAGTCTTTCCAGATAAAACGGAAAGCGTTTAGTTTTTTATACATTTCAGAAATGTCAGGTATGGCATTAAGGCGAAGAATTATCCCGTGACCTGGGGCATAATAGATATTATCGTCACCGCTTATTAATTTACGCACATAGGTGCTTAACCCTTTTACAAACTCAAAACGGAACTCGATACCATGCGTTTGCTCTAGCGTGTTCAGTTCAGTACAACGGATGTAACACAGACACTCAGTTGAGTATTTACGAATATCCATTTGCAGGGCCTGAAAGTTAGGCAGTCCAGTATTAGGCTCTGATCTAAAAAGTTGTTTGAGGCGTCGGAGGTATTTTCGGTTACGAATGGCAAGTACACCAGCAACGACAATCGTCAGCGAAAAGACAAACACGATCGTAGAAGAAATCACCAGACTATGTAAATAGTTTTTATCGTCAGCGGGTGGGATATAGCTATTTATGTTATATCCTAGCAAGATGAGCATCGCTACCCAAACAGGGGATATGAAAGCATGACCAATACAGATCACTCCCCATAGCATGAGCGGAAGAAGCCACAGTAATGAGTAGTCAGTAAATATGAGTATATCCTGTCTGCTGACAATCAAAGCGGACATAATGCAGACTAACAGGACCAGCCATAATACTTGACATAAAATAGGTGGGCCGGATTTTATCAATGTCTTCACATGCCTGATGTGTAAAATACACCACACTGGATTTTGAACGCTTCTGAGCAACAGGTAACAAAAAGGGATCCCTGTCAGGCAAGAGTTCATCAACCACTGCAAGTTAATTAATGTTTGCAGTGTAAAAAGATGAGTCATTGGTTCAGAAATAACTCGCGACTGGAACCAGTGCTCAATCGAGATAAAGAGTAAGGAATTGCAGCACACCAGCCAAACAATACGTAGGGTTGTAAGCTGGCTGCGGCCAAAGCTTACGGCACTTCGTTTACCTGTCGAGAACACATAGAATGTCTGGCTAATGAGTGCGGCCAGTACCTGAGCTGATAACGTTAGCAGCGAATCTAATGAGTAAGAGTAGAGCGCATACAAGAAAAAGGCACCTAAAATGGGGAATGCCTTTTGCCTGTATAAAACCAGCAATGCGGAAATGAGAGGTAAAGTGAGATCATAAAAATGCAGGGTTACACCCGCAATATCTTCCTGCTTACTGAGATGACCAGCGACAAACTGTAAAGCAAAAAATGCGATGCCTACACAAAAATAGTCTTTAAATGTATTAACGAAATTTATATTTTCCGTTTTTTTTAACGATATCATCATGCGCAATTCTCAGTGAGTTATCACCGCTCTCAATGTAAGCTATCTACTTAAAACCTGTTAGCCCGGGTGCTGAAAATGTGTATTTTTGGATGTTCTTGCTAATCGAAATCTATTTGAATAGATGTTACGTAAATTTTTAAGCGTAATCCTTGATAATTTTCTGGTGCGACACAACGCAAGAGAGAAAAATTTTTCTGACTGCGCTGGTAATAAAAATGCCGTCAATAGCATTTATTTCATACAGAATATATGATCGATAAAAACGATCAATATAAATGTTTTGATAGATTTAAACGATAGGTTTGGCAGATCGTAAATACGATGAAAGATCGATGAAAGCTATTGAAGTGTTATTAATTAGTGTTATTTATTCCATTATTGTTAATTTTGTTGCTTTGTTTTTTAAGTTACTCTGTGGCCATACCTTTCTAAGGAAATCATTTTTTTGTGGTCAGGAACGCGAGTCTCCCCACTCTCCTGCAAAATATGCCATCGCGAATGATTAACAGGGCTGCTGCTGTGTCGCGCAGTGAATTCCAACGCCGCCAGCCGATTGACCGACGGCCCGCACAGGCACGTGGCGAGTAGCATACCCAATCTTTGCCTGACGAACGAACATCTTGTCACCATGGGAATAATCTTTGCGTATTTTCACCTGACTGCAGGCGAATAAAATAATAATAGATAATAACGCGTGTGCGCATAATTTTATTAAATAATTAAGTTATGGATGGTGCTGGCTGATATTAAAACTTCTCAGCTATATATAATTTATATTTATTAACTCTATTCTCCCATGCAGGTTTACGTAGAGGCCGCCATCTGGCGGGCCTTGGCGCAGATTGTGATCAGACCGAATGTTCTGCTGTATTTATCAATGTCGCCTATCGCGTGGACTATAGTAAAGATGGCCGCTATTTCTCATCATTAATAACCGTGAGTGGGGGACGTGAATGAAGAAAATACTGATGTTAGTTGGCGATTATGTCGAAGATTATGAAACGATGGTTCCTTTCCAGGCGTTGCAAATGCTGGGCCATCGTGTTGATGCAGTCTGTCCGGATAAGCGTCAGGGGGATTACGTTCAAACGGCGATTCATGATTTTGATGGGGCGCAAACCTACAGCGAAAAACCGGGACACCGTTTTACGTTGAATGCGAATTTTGCCGAAGCACGGGCCGTTGATTACGACGCGTTGGTGATCCCCGGCGGGCGCGCTCCGGAATATCTCCGTCTGAACCCGGAGGTCATTCAACTGGTGCAGGATTTCAACTCAGCGGGTAAACCTATCGCCGCCGTCTGCCATGGCCCTCAGCTATTGGCGGCAGCAGGGATATTAGAAAACCGTACCTGTAGCGCCTATCCGGCCTGCGCGCCTGAAGTGCGTTTGAGCGGCGGACATTATGCGGATATCGGCATTGATCAAGCCTACGTCGACGGTAATCTGGTGACTGCGCCAGCCTGGCCCGCGCATCCGCAGTGGCTGGCTAAATTTGTTGAAGTATTAATGCAGACAGCGGCAAAGTGATGAGCAAGTCGGTATAACCTCCCGGCTATACCGACCACACATCTTACCTCTTCATGAGTGCGAACACGCCCCAGCCGATGTATTCACGGGTGAAGGTGACGTGGCGTCCCGGTGAACTTCTCAGTTGCTCCCTGACTTCAGTTGCAAACTCATCGTCCTGATTAGCTTCCAGCCAGCGGCGCATCGTCAACCATTTTGCCGCCTCGTACCTGTCCCAACCTTCCTGGTCAGCCAGAACCATTTCAACCACGTCATAGCCGAGCGGGTCAAAAGAAGCAATGAGTTCCGCCAGGGAAAGAAAATCGGCGACAGCGGTCGCGCCGCAGGACTGGGCGATTTCCTCTGTTGCGGGTATCTGGCGCCAGTACGGTTCACCGATGAGTATGATTCCGCCAGGCTTAAGACTCTGCTCCAGTTGTCTGACCGTTCCGGCGACGCCGCCTGCAATCCAGGTTGCGCCCACGCAGGCGGCAATATCGCATTTTTCTTCAGCGATATAGCCCGTTGCATCGGCGTGGACAAAACTCACCTGCTGACTGACGCCCAGTTCTGCTGCGCGCAGCGTTGCCTGCTTGCTAAACAGCTGGCTCATATCGATACCGATGCCGAAAATGCCATGATCGCGCGCCCAGGTGCACAACATCTCGCCCGAGCCGCTGCCGAGATCCAGAATGCGGGTTCCCGGTTCCATGCGCAGCACCTGGCCTAACGTGGCGTATTTCTGCGCGGTGAACGGATTATGGATGCGATGAGCGCTTTCGCTGATAGTAAAAATTTTTGGGATATCCATCTCTCTCTCCTTAGCGATTATCCAGTTGGGCGCGAACGTTGTTCAGCCCGGTAGTATTGATGCGATAGGGCTGACCATTGACAGATTTGATCAGCTTTTTGGTTCTGAGTTTTTTGAACACGGCGAGGGTGCAGTCGCAGAGCAGTAGTCCTTCGCGGCTGTAGCATTCGACGGAGGTGACGCGGCCTGAGGCGTCGCGGGCGTGAACGATACGACCACCTTTGGCGAGAACGTGTAAGGTACGTTGTTCCTGACGGGATAAATTCATACTGGAAAACCTGTTTAATCATCATGTGCAAAACGTGCAAACACACTGCGGTGTCCGCATTAGATTTCGGCGCATTGATAACCAGTCCGTCCTGAAAAGGTCGGCAAACTGATTATCTGATGATTACATTCTCCAGCATCAAAGCCTCGGGTTGAGTTGAAAGGTATTTACCTGATGAATCATACCAGCCAGAATCTCCAGAGAAAACTCCTTGTACATAAAATGTGATCTATAGCGAGTTATAGCGTTTAGTGACTTTATTAACTGCAAATTTTCGTTATGTCAGGTGTCTATTAAAATATTAAATTAATTTGATATTCTGTCTGCGCATAAAGTGTTATCTGTGGTAACGCGGCACTGTGAGCGCATTTGGGGCCACGCAATTGATTAGGATGGATTAATCTTTTTGTCACTTTATTTGCTGTTTTGATAAGGCGTTTTTTATTGTTTTAATGGTTTTCGACCGGATTTGTGATTAATTGATTTTAAGAATTTTCTTAATGTGATTAATTGTGTATACTCGGTTCCGCAAGAAGCTCTTCCGTTATCACTAAAACTATAAATCTGTCCTTAACACCCGTATTACCTCTGCCCTGAATCTCTTCTCAGGGCAGAGGTTTTTTTTGCCGGTACAGGATTTTATTAATCACCAATATATACCAATATTATGGTGGGTAATGTTTAAAATTAACGGTTAGGGAAGTATTATCCATCGATAATAAGGTAATGTCGAATAGTATCATAATGAATCTATTTACCAGGGGACTATATAGCATTTCTTATAATTCACGGTTTTTCAGTATGATAGAAATTTTTGCTATTGATATAATTGTGAGTTTGCTCACGGATTTTAGCGCGCTAAGTGGCTATTTCTAGAGAAGTGCAAACGGTTGCATGTTGCTGACACCGTATTCGTTCATTAAAAAAATATAGCAATGCTATCTCTTGGGCCGGTATAGAGAAGTGGAGTCTAAATGATTTCTATTATCTCTTAGGCTTACGAGTGCCGTTTATGATTTCTGTTAGCTAAACACCATGGGAAATAGCAGTGAACATGGACAGGGAGTATGGTTTTACCCATCAGTAAGGCGTTTTTGTCACCGACGTAATGACTCATCTCATTATATTCATATATATACCCGTCATACTTCGAGCTGCATGTGCGTTGGCTTTCCTCGCTCGCCCAGTCACGTACTTATGTACGCTCCTGGGAATTCGCTGCGTCGCCGCCTTCCTGCAACTCGAATTATTTAGGGTATAAATCAACGTCGTAATGCTCATAAAATCAGCGTTCCGGGATGAACGCTGATTTTATCTGGTTCCCTGTTTAATATCACTCGCGCTGTACGCGAGCCCCTCTCACAGTATTTCGTCAATAAAATATTAAAGGACCTCCTGGAATGGATATTGTTGAACGTTTTATCAACTACACCAAAATTAATACCACGACTTCAAGAGAAAATGGCGCAAATGGGATAATGCCTTCTTCTGCTGGTCAAATGGTACTGGCAAAACTGCTTGCAGCAGAACTTGAAGCATTAGGAATGGAAAACATTGAGGTCAGGGATACCGCCATCGTAACGGCTACACTGCCCGGGAACACCGATGACACGGTTCCTGTCGTTTCATTCTTTGGACATCTGGATACCAGCGCGGAACAGACTGCGGACACAAATGCGCAACGTCTTCACTATAGCGGTGGGGATTTGTGCCTGAACAAAGAACTGAATATTTTTCTGCGCGAAAGCGAGTTCCCGGAACTGAAAAATTATATCGGTGATGATCTATTGGTCACTGACGGAACCAGCCTGTTAGGGGCTGATGATAAAGCAGCCATCGCCGCAATTATGAACGCATTACAGTATCTGGTGGCACATCCGGAAATCAAACATGGACCGGTGAAGGTGGGTTTTGTGCCTGATGAAGAGCAAGGATTGCGTGGCGCAAAAGCTTTTGATGTTGCCAGCTTCGGCGCTGATTTTGGTTACACCCTGGATTGTTGCGGTATCGGCGAGTTTGTTTATGAGAACTGGAATGCGGGCGATGCGGAAATCATCTTTACCGGCCAGTCTGCGCACCCCATGTCAGCCAAAGGTAAGCTGAAGAACTCGCTGCTGATGGCGCATAAGTTTATTGCGATGCTGCCTGGCGGAGAAGCGCCTGAATATACGGAAGGGCGCGAAGGTTATTACTGGGTTAAGCAGTTGCAGGGTAACAGCGCCCGCACGGTGCTTAAGCTGGATATCCGCGACTTCACTGAAGAAGGCTATAAGGCGCGTATGGCATTTATCCGTCAGCTTGCCGTCAGTACCTGCGCACTATGGGGCGAAAATAGCGTGGTCTGTCATTTAGCCGATCGCTATGCGAACGTGTTCAATAGTTTGCAGGGTGATGCTCACTACCCGATTGATATTGCATTACGCGCCTATCAGAAATGTGGGATTACCCCGGCACCTGTCGCCATGCGCGGCGGATATGATGGTGCGGTTTTATCGCAGAAAGGATTGCCTTGCCCGAATATTTTTACCGGCGCCCATAATTTTCACTCTATTTATGAATATCTGCCGGTGCGTTCACTGCGGGCCGCCAGCGATGTCGTGGTTGCGGTCATTGAGGAAACCTTTGCTGAGTTCACGCAGCGGAGAGCTCAGTCATGATTCAGGTGTTAATTGCCCTGCTGGTTATCGTGGTGGTCGCTCGTCTGATTCTGAAAGGTTATCGTGCGGAACCTGTGCTATTTATTGCGGGTTTGGTGCTGATGATTTGCACCGCTCTCACCGGGTGGGGTTCCGTACTACCGAAAGGCGTTGCTGGCACGGGGATTTCCTTTCTCGATCCGTTCGAGGTTATGCGCGATCTCTTCAGCACGCGAGCCGCCGATCTTGGCCTGATGATCATGGCGCTGATGGGATTTGCGCACTACATGGATCATATCGGCGCCAATGAGGCGGTGGTGCGTGTCGTCACAAAACCCCTGCGTGCGCTGCGTTCGCCCTATATTCTGCTTTTTTTCTCGTACCTGCTCGCCAGTCTCCTGCAGTTAGCTATTCCTTCAGCCACTGGACTCGCCGTACTGCTGATGGGAACAATGTTCCCTATTATGCTGGGATTAGGGCTTTCCGCTGCCTCTGCTGCCGGGGTAATTGCCACCTCGCTGGGTGTGGCGTATACCCCAACGGCAATCGATGCTATCAGGGGATCGAAAGCGGTCAATATGGATGTGGTGGAATACGTGGTCTACCACCAGGGACCGGCTGCTCTGGCTACCGTTTTGGTCGTGGGTGTCTGCCATTTTTTCTGGCAGCGCTATTGCGATCGTAAAGCGGGGACCTTACCACGGGAAATCGGTAGCGCTGAAGTGACTGACTCAGGAACTGCGCCCGCATTTTATGCGCTGCTTCCCATGCTTCCAATACTGATGGCAGTGGGCTCCTCTGAAATGTTCGTCAGTGGTATTAACCTGAATATCATTACCATTGTGCTTATTTCAATGGCTATTTGTATGTTGATTGAATGGCTGCGGGTGCGAGATTTAAAGGCGGTGTGCGAAGGATTTAGCCATTTTCTGAAAGGAATGGGTACTGCCTTTACCGGTGTGGTAGGCCTGCTGGTTGCGGCGGGGGTTTTTGCTCATGGTATTAAAGTCATTGGTGCGATTGATCAATTAATCCTGATGGCCGAACACGTGGGATTGCCGCCATTTGCCATGGCGGTGGTGTTTGCGCTGGTGACGCTTGCGGCGGCTATCATTATGGGATCGGGTAATGCGCCATTTCTTGCGTTCGTGGAGCTTATCCCGCAAATCGCTGCCAGTATGGGGGCGAACGCCGTGGCCATGATTCTGCCGATGCAGCAGGCATCGCATATGGGACGGGCCATTTCACCGGTATCTGGCGTCGTGATCGCCGTTTCCAGCGGGGCAAAAATAACTCCATTCGATGTGGTTAAACGCACCGCCGTACCGTTGATTGTCGGCTTTGTTACGCATACGCTAATCATCGGTATTTTCTACTAACAATTGCAGGCCCAGACAAACCTCCGGTTTATTGAATCTGGAGGTTTTCTGGTTTGATACATTGTTGTATTGATTACGCGGAATAATTATTAGTTTTCATCTTTATCGAGCTATTCTTATTATTTGTGGTCAATCTTGTTAACTATAAATGATTAATAAAAATAATGTGTTTCATGGCTCTTTTTTTACATTGAGATAAATTAATCTGGATCATATTATGCAGGTTTTAGTTGTAGTAGGTTTTTAAATTGAGTAGTAACAAATTAAATACAATAATGATTTTTCTGGGTAGGTTTTAAGTGGTAAAAAATTTAGGAAAAGTGAGTAAATCGAGGCATCATTATCAGGATGAGCTGGAAGCGTTCACCTGGAGCGCGTTAGTGGCAATTGGTATCGCATTACAGGATCACAAGATCCACTCTAAAATGTCAGAGCATATTTTTATTATGCATTGGTTGGCCATCGCAAAAAAAAGAAAACTCTTTTCACGAAGTGTGGCCAATGAGCTTCAATGGTTAATTGATGAAGGTAAGAAAAAAAGCATCAATGCACAACTAAAATTTAAAATAGAATACTTGTACGCCACCTCAAGTGGTGATGTGACAATGCAAAATGATTATTTTAAATTCACCCACACGATTGAAATGTTGAGAAATAATGGATGGCAGAACTTTCTACTCACACCAGAGAAGTGGCGTGACCTGCATGATAAGATTAAAGTGAGAAAGGGTAACTTTATTTTTATGGACGATACCAGACTCCAGGAGTGCTTTGGTGCTCAGGGCGAGATAGTCAAACCTTTCTGTATCCGGGTGTATGGCGATGTTGAGTTCGCAAAATTAACCTTCATCAAACACCACCTGCCGGTAGAGTTTGTGAAAGATATTTCAAATGAATTTCATCACTTCCAGTTTCTTACTGATAAGTAATGATTAGAACAAGTTATGAACAGAGAATTGTTAAAGCAAAAGTTAGAGATCGAGACCGAATGGATTAGGCTGTCTGAAACCGCTGACAATTTATCTATATCTTTTCGGGGCATTCTCGAGATTGGCGAAAGTTCTTCTGCGCCAGATAACAGCACGCCGCTACTCCGGTTAGAAAATGAAATGGCGACAATTGCAGTTGATTCAATGTCATGGGTAAGGGTGCCGGCAGATCGTCAGGAAAAAGTGACCGTCTATATTCTCTGACGTTTGGCTGGTGCTTTGTTCGCTTGATGCCGGTCAGATACGGCTATCTGGCCCATACTCAGTGGCGCATTGTATTTAATATAACTATTTTCTCATCCATAAATAATATTAATGTTGGTTTTTTTATAGTGTAATTGTTCCCGGTAATAAAACGGCGATTTGCCGCCATGTGTACCACGGTGTACGTAATTTATTATGCTAAGTTGAGCGGGGATACTTTCTCATAATTAACCATTTTATAGGTTAAGATATTACGTGGCGTGTCGATAACAATTTAGTCATAGATGATTGGCTAATTGTTATGGAGATGTTCAAATGTTAAAGAATATGAGGATTAAAACCAGTCTGTTATTATTGCTTTTGGTATTTACCTTTATGCAGTTCCTTTCTAATGGGTTTGAGTTGGTCGATCTCAAAGGAAATCAAAAAAGTACCCTTCTACTGCATAATATAGTAAAGGAACAGGATTCGCTGCATAACGTCGTTGGGGCTGTTTATAAAGTAAGAAGCGTTCTTGATAATATCCAACTGCAAGATATGGCTGCTACCCAACAGACATTGCGACAGGTGCAGGATGAGATAGCTTATGCCAGAAAGCAGTTCGCTATTTTTTTGGATATACCAGGACTGACGGCGGATGATCCCCAGATTGGTAAAATCGTCAGAACTGCTTTTGAGCAACAAATGAATGCTGAGCAAAAGTATGTTGATAAATTAAATGAGGCTATTTCTGACGGTAGTATTGTTGGTACACAAACAAATACCAACACAGAGGTGCTGGCTTTGCGAAAAAATTTTGATAAGGAGATTGAGAGCTACTACAAATCAACCATGTTGGTCGGTAAAAATATCGTTGAGCAGACACATGTTCAGTTTAATGCCTCAATACTTAAAATATCCTTGCTGCTGGCCGTTACGGTTCTTATCTTTATTCTCTGCAATATCTGGATAAACCGAACAATCATTCGGCCATTAAATATCGTGTCTGAGCATTTTTCACGGATTGGTAAAGGCGATCTGAGTCATCCCGTTAAGGTGCCGGGTAACAATGAAATTGGCTTACTGTGTTTAAATTTACAACATATGCAAAACGGCCTGCGGGAGACCGTCAGTACGATTCGCGATGGCGTTGAGTCTATTAATATCGGCATGCAGGAAATTGCTTCGGGTAATTCAGACTTATCAACCCGAACGGAGCAACAGGCTGCGGCCGTGGTTGAAACGGCGGCCAGTATGGAACAGATTTCCGTAACAACCAAAAATAACACCGATAAATCACATCAGGCGTCTGCCATGACGAGTGAAAGCACGGAAATGGCATTGCGTGGCGAGCGCTTAATGAGCGACATGGTTGAGAAAATTCACCTGATCAGCCGCAACGCGCAAAGCGTGAATGAAATATCTCATGTCATTGATAGTATTGCTTTCCAGACCAATATTCTCGCCTTAAACGCCGCGGTAGAAGCGGCTCGCGCTGGCGAATCCGGGCGTGGATTTGCCGTTGTGGCGAGTGAAGTCAGAACCCTTGCCCAACGTAGCGCCTCCTCAGCGAAAGAAATTAGCGAACTGGTGGCCAAGGCGGCAATCAGCGTCAAGGAAGGGGTGGAGATAGCTGAAAGCAGTGGGGCCATGATGGCGGACATTGCTAAGGCAATACGCAATATCAATATACTCATGGAAGATATATCCGGCGCATCGGGGGAACAGAGTAGTGGCATCGAGCAGATCCGCGTTGCTGTCACGCAAATGGAGCAAGTCACTCAGCAAAATGCGTCTCTGGTTGAGGAAATCGCCGCCACGACAGGCAGTGTGGAAGAGCAGTCGGCAATGCTATCCCAGGCCGTGGCTGTGTTTCAGGTTGATGAAAAGCCGCAGCAGGGTACGCAGGACAAGCAGTAGAACATGCGCATCTCATCAGCTGTAAATTCAGTCTGATGAGATGGCTGGTTGTCGGGAGACAGTGCTTTAATCATATTGATAATAATTCTCATTATTATTGTTGTGTCGCGCAGGGAATGGTAATGTTGCTCCTGACCAAAAACTGTTAATCCCATTTTCTGTGCAGAAGACAGCATGAACAACACCACCACTCTGAATGCGTCCAGACGCGTAGCGCGTACTTTTTCCGTCAGCGAGTTTATGGATTTTGGTGAGCGTTATGGGATCGACTATTGCTTTCCCCTGCTGGCGCACAAGCCGGATTTGCCGTCCGCTAGCCCTGTGCTGCAAGGTGAAATCGAAGAGATGACGCTCCCCTGCGGGATGTGCGTGACGCACTCTGATGTACAGGTATTGCAACCCTATGAAACCACCTCCCGCCACAGCAGTCCCCTGTATATGCTGGTTGTACTGGAAGGCTGCGTGATCCTCTCGTTTAACGGCCAGGAACACGTGGTGCGTTCAGGCATGGCGTTTAGCTCACGCCTGAGCGAGCACCAGACGATGCGCGCCCGCCATCATGCCGACTGCAAACTGCGAACCTTATCGCTCGGTCTGTATCCCGACGGCGCGTGGCGCACGGGGCTGCTCGAATCGTTGATGCGTGAGTGGGAAAGATGCCAGACGCCGACGCTTATTTGGCAGGTGCCGGGATTTTTACTCAGCGGCCTGGAGTATGCGCAGCAGAGCGCGCTGAGCAATGTTTCTCGCCAGTTGATGCTGGAAGGGCTGATATTGCAACTGTTCGGCCATGGCCTCAGCGTATGCCAGGTCGAGAGCGGCAAACGCCTCGCCGCCAGCGGGGAACAGCAGCGGCTGGAAGTCGTTCGTCGCCTGTTGGAACAGAATCCCGAGAATGATCACACGCTCAATGAACTGGCGCAACGCGCGGCAATGAGCCCCAGTAGTCTGCGTAGCAAGTTTCGCGCAGCCTATGGCTGTTCGGTCTTTGATTACCTGCGCGATTGCCGCCTGGAACGCGCGCGCGGTTATTTACTGGAAGGATACAGCGTACAGCAGGCAGCCTGGATGTCGGGATATCAGCACGCCACCAACTTCTCTACTGCCTTTCGTCGTCGTTACGGTTTTTCGCCAGGTGATATGCTCAAGCTTTGCTAATCCATTTTTGCGTTTTGCGCACGTTGCTGGCAGACAATTTGGCACTGCGCATAGGTAATCTGGCATCCGGCATAGCTATCTCCGTCAGCAAAAAGGTAATAATTCTCACTTACAATTAGAAATGCCTTTGGAGATACTCATGTTCGCGAAGACTCGGTTGGCGCTGTTGGTAGGATGGGTGACCGGCAGCGTGGCTTTTCCTCTGCTGGCGCAGGAAACAACAAAAAACGATACGGTCGTTGTCACCTCGCAAATGCAGAGCGGGGCCACGAAGCTTGCCACGCCGGATATTGAAACCCCGCAATCGGTATCCATCATTACCCGCGAACAGTTTGAAGAGCAGGGCGCAACCAGCGTGCGTCAGGCCGTTAGCTATACGCCGGGGGTATACAGCAATCAGATTGGCGCCTCCAACCGCTTTGACTACATTGTGCTGCGCGGCTTCTCCGATGGCAGCCTGGACAACGTCTATCTCGATGGTCTAAAGATGATGGGCGACACCAACTCACACAGCTCGCTGGTGGTCGATCCGTGGTTCCTTGAAGATATCGAAGTGGTGCGCGGCCCGGCTTCCGTGCTGTATGGCCGTTCCTCTCCGGGCGGTATTGTGGCGCTGACGTCGCGTAAACCGTCGTTTGACGCGGGTGGGGAAGTTAAGCTGTTTGCCGGCAACAATAACCAGCGCGGCGCGGCGTTTGACGTCACCGGAGCGCTGGATGATAACGATCGTGTGGCGGCGCGCCTGAGCGGAATGACGCGTTACGCGGACTCGCAGTTTGGCCCATTAAAAGAAGAGCGTTACGCGCTGATGCCCAGCCTGACCTGGCGCATCACCGACCAGACGCGTCTGGATCTGATGGCCTATCTGCATCGCGACCCGGAAGGCGGTAGCCACTCCGGTCTGCCTTATGACGGCACCGTGGTTCCGCATTACGGGCAAAAGATCTCTAACACCTTTTACGAAGGTGAGGATGATTACGACAAATACGATCGCCGTGAAAACATGGTGGGCTACAATATTGAGCACATGTTTGATAGCGGCTGGTCGGTGCGGCAAAAGCTGCGCTATCTGCATACCGACGTTGAACTGAACCAGGTGTATGCGGCGGGCTGGTTGAACGAAACCGAGCTTAATCGCGGCTATTCCGGCTCTGATGAAAAAATGTCGGCGATTACGCTGGATAACCAGCTCGACGGCAGCTTTGATACCTGGCAGGTCAACCATCGTCTGCTGGTGGGCATTGATTATCAGGATCGCAGCAACAATACCACCGGCTACTACGGCGCATTCCCGCCGATCGACGCTTTTAACCCGGTGTATGGCGCGAAGCCGGATTATATCGACATGTATGCGCGTGAGAAGCACAAGCTGCGCCAGACGGGCTACTATTTGCAGGATCAGATGTCATGGGATCGCTGGCGTATTACGCTCGGTGGTCGCTACGATCAGGTCAGCGTTTCTAACATTGATAAGATCAACGATACCCGCAGCGATCTGGATAAAAACAACTTTAGTACCCGCGCCGCGTTGCTCTATTTGTTCGATAACGGCTTTGCGCCGTACGTGAGTTATTCCACCGCCTTTACGCCAACCAGCTTTGCCGATGAGAATGGCAATCTGCTGGAGCCGATGAAAGGCAAGCAGTGGGAAGCGGGGCTGAAATATGAGCCGGAAGGGCTTAACAGTCAGTTCAGCGCGTCGGTGTTCCGCATTAATCAAACCAATATCGCCACCAAAGAAGAGCCGACCGATCCGTACCGCTCGATTGGGGAAATTGAATCTGAAGGGGTGGAGCTGGAGGCGATTAGTCAACTGACGGACAGCTTCCGTCTGCAGGCGGCATATACCTACACCGACATCCGCTACAAGAAAAGCAGTGCGGAGGAGCAGGGCAAGCGTGCCGTATATGCACCACGGAATCAGGCCAGCACCTGGCTGAGCTACGATGTGAAAAGCGGCCCGCTGGATGGTCTGACGCTCGGCTCGGGCGTGCGTTATGTCAACGGAATCACCAGCGATCGTCTGAATACGCACACCCTGCCATCTTATACGTTGGTGGATATGGCGATTGGCTACGATTTAACGAATATCGGAATTAAGGGACTGAGTGCTCAGTTGAACGTCAACAACCTGACCGATAAACGCTACGTTGCGGCCTGTAACTCGCTCTCATACTGCTACTTCGGCGCTGAGCGCAGCATTGTCGGCAGCGTATCCTGGAAATTCTGATGCTTTAGCCGGATGGCGGCGCTGGCACCTTATCCGGCCTACTGTAGTGTGTAAATTGTAGGCCTGATAAGCGCAGCGCATCAGGCATAGTGGATTGCGGCTATTGCGTAAAACCGTTTTGCATACAAATCTGCGCGCTGGTTCTCAGAGTGAAGGCGATTTTGTCTGGGTACTGGCTGTAATAGTTATGCTCTTCTTCCAGCCCTTTCGCCTGCGCCAGACGTACCGTTTCCAGTGAGCAGGTACGGTAGACCAGATCTTTATTCATATTGATCTGCTTCTCGCGCTGTTTGTCCGCAGACAGCGCCAGCCAGCTCTCTGACAGCGAGTAATCGTAGACTACCCGATTCCCTTTCGCCTGCACGTTCTCGATAGTAATGAATTCGTCGATTTTCAGTCTCGGCTGCCCACGCATTTTTTTCTTATCTTCTGCGGCGGCATATTGGGCCAGGGTATTAATATCCATACTGGCTATCTTCTGTTTATAAGTCTCGACATAGGCGGCGGGTTGCTGATAATGCTGAGCGTAAGCATTTCTTAATTCCCCGTCGCTCATCGTACAACCCGCCAGAAACAGAGGTAATAGCAGTGCCAGTTTTATTTTAGTCATAATGCTGTCCCGTTTATTATTGGATGCAGTCGCCCATAACATAATAGAAAATGAATGATCACAGGTGATAGTTAAGGTTGTATAAACCGGGGCGCGAAGGCACAAGTTCAATAGTCTTAAAATAGCGGAACAGGCGGGAAACCCTGCCAGAATTGGCAGGGTTATTAAAAATTAATGGCCGATCATTTTAGCCTTCGGGATCAGCTGGAAATACATGTGCTCGGGCACCGGCGTATCCCAGACCTTGGCGTAAACCGCATAGCCAATGGTGGCAAAAAGGATACCCAGCACCAGGATAGTCATGACAACGCCTGACAATGCCGTTTGCCGCCATAACGATTTGCCGTTTCCTTGTTCCCCCGCAGGGGTGTGCAGTGAAAAGCTCAGCGTAGAGGCTACCGGGCAGGATTCAACGCAGGTCATACAACCGGTACATTCCACGGTACGCACCTGAATCAGTCGATCGACCGGGATAGTAGACGGGCAGTTTTTCGCACATTTCCCGCAGTCAATGCAACTGTCTGCATTACGCCGGATTTTAAACGGCGAGAGCAGAGAGAACAGGCCAAGCAGTGCGCCATAAGGGCACAGATAACGGCACCAGGCATTGCGAATAAACACGCTCAGGACGCTGATAATTATCAGGAAAATAAGTGTGGCGGAGCCGATATGACGAAAGAAATCGAGCATCTTCACGTCAATGATCATGCCATAGGCCGACATCAGAAAGTACTGGATTCCCTGGGCGGGCATCGACAGAGCGATATACAGAAAGAATCCCAACAGCAGATACTTCAGACTGAGCAGTGGGATATCCAGCCAGCGCGGCAGCGTGAAATTGCGACCCAATACTTTTTTTCCCAGAGTACCAAGCAGTTCGGAAAGCGTGCCAACCGGGCATATCCACGAACAGAAGGCTTTTTTTAACAACAAGCTAATCAGGATAAACGCAACTAACAGCAGCATGGAGGCGGCATGGATGGGCGGGAGAAAACCGGTCTCCAGCGTGTAGCGGATATTCATCAAACCCGCGATCGGCAGCCACCCCTCAATACCGCCGGGTCTTGGAATATAGACGCTGGTACCGGCAGTTTCAAAATAGCGGACCCAATAATAAAACGTCACGCCAATATAGATATTGCTGGCCAGCAGGAGAAACTGGGTGGCTTTTCGCCAGGTACTGGCGTTACGCCAGTCATTCCACGGCAATTTGCCTCCGGTTGTGCCTGGGCGGCGCTGCCAGCGCGTGCTCTTTTTCCCGTTCATGGTGTTACACTATCCCTCATATTTCCCCTCCCACATTCAGAAGGCGTCATCATCGGGATATGCTAGCGCTATTCAGATTTGGTGTATTTGATTTGCATCTTATTAAGCGGCTGTTATTTTTATAGCGCCAATAGGCCTGAATAAAAATAACAGCCCGATACTTATCGCAGGTCAGATAAATACCCTTAACGGGGTATTTATTTCTCCGTGGGAAAATAGGTTATTCCTGAAATATCTCTACGCGGTCGCGGCCATTACTTTTCGCCAGGTACAGTGCCCGATCGGCTTTATCAACCAACTGCTTGTAGTCAGGATGGTAGTCATATTCGGCGATGCCAATACTGACGGTGACAGAAAATACTTCTGTCGCTGAGGCCGCCATGCGCATCTCGGCAATTTTCATACGCAGCGTTTCGAGGATAATACTGGCCTGAGACTGATCTGACTCGACAAGCAGTATCATAAATTCTTCACCACCGTAGCGGAACACGTAATCGCTACTGCGAATATGATCATAAATAACCGCCGCGACGTTTTTGAGCGTCATATCACCGGTGTTATGCCCGTAGTTGTCGTTAATTTGCTTAAAGTAGTCGATATCCAGCATCGCCAGGGTAAAGGGCTTCCGGGTATGTAACGCCAGCGAGATCTCACGGCGCATAATGGTCGGGATAAAGCGTCGGTTAAGTAATTGAGTCAATGAGTCTTTACCATTTTCCTGCTTGACCAGCGCGTCGAACATTGAGGCGAGCAGGAAATGGATTTTTGCCGAGAGCTGGCGTACATCCTGCAACAAGCTCATCCGTTCAGGCTCTGTCGCCTGATGCTGATGCGACAGCGTGGTTGTCAGGCGGTTGTCGATTTCCGCAATCAGCGACTCCATTTCTTTCAGCAGATTGCTGTTGCCCAGAATGTATTTTCCCTTATGCGCGAACCACATACCAAAATCAGAATTCGCCAAAAGGACCAGCTCACCGAAAGGCATTCCGGTGGCGATGTTATAGATAAACTGATTTTCCCAGTCGGTAAATGAACGTATTTGCCGCTCGCGTTCGACGTTGACGTCATCGTAAATGGTCTGCAGGCGATACTGTTCCTGGGTATGCAGTGAGTTTTGATAGCTGGGGGAATAGGAGACGGTCATGGCCTCCAGGGCGGTATCCATTGCCAGACTGCTGAAACAGATGGCATCGCTCAGCAGGGCGGGCGAGTATTCCGCTTTCTTTTTCAGGACCCGATACAACTCATCTTTCAGCTTGCGCGCGCCGCGATTAACCAGATCGATAGGCAGCCCGATGCGGGCATGCACCACGCCAATTTTGCGCTGTTTTGCCAGCAGTTGTGAGAGGTCTTCATTCGCGCTACCAAGTACGCTGCGTAGCCAGTCAAACATACTGCCGCTGAGACGGGTGCTGACCTGTTCTGTATTGAGGAACAATGCGCTCTCCGCATGGGAGAGCATATAGTCATAAAAAACGCTCACTAAATGGCGTATCTCTTCGTCGCTTAATGATGTCAGGATCGTATGAACTTCAGGGGATGTTTGACGTAACAACGCCTGCCATTCTGTAAGGAGTAATGTGTCGTTTACCGGAGCAACCTGTTCCATCTCACTGCCACTCAAAATGCGATTTAAAATTCAGGCGGTATTACGGACAATTACGTCACGATGGTCAAGTTAAACTCGCTTAACGATGGCTGATACCTTCATAAATAAGCCTGAGCGCGAAAACGCCGATAATGGCGCCTATCACCCGGCTGGCAACCCGCTGGATTCGACCATACGCACGGCGTACGGCGGGCAAAGAAAACGCCTGGCTGAGAAAAATACGCCAGATAACGGAAGACAACACAATACCTGCCCAGGCCATGAGCCTCGCCCACGTAGGCGTTTCTGCGCTGAGGGTGACAGAGAAGATACTAATAAAAAACAGAACGGTTTGCGGATTAGATAAATCCGTTAATAACCCGCGGCGGAAAAATACATACCAGGGGGCGGAAATCGGCTGCTGTAACGTTGGCATTTGCGGTGTAGCCTGATGGCGAACACTATTCCAGGCAAACCATAGCAAGTAGGCGCCGCCGACAATTTTAATCAGTGAAAATATCTCTTCGCATTGGGTAATCAGCGTCGCCATGCCAAAGAGCCCGAGGCCGGAGTAGAACGCATCGCCTAAGGCCACGCCCAGACCGGTCATCACCCCTGCGCGTCGTCCTGACGCCAGGCTGGTTTGCACCACCACGAACAGGTTAGCGCCAGGATTAAAAAAGGTTAAAACAAACAGGCTGATGGTAAGTACGACGGCGTGTAAAGGTTCCATAGACAACGATTCCATTAGTAAGAGCGGGCCTGGGGCATGCTTAGACTGCTAACACTATAATTTTAGCGCGCTCGTCATTCTGCGTATTTACTCACACTGTATTGTGAAATGCGCCTAAATTTGCCAATAGCGTCTACGCCTGGTTTCTGTAACCCAGCTGCGCCGGATAATGCCGCGGCGTGGGATCTTCTGTTATACGCGATACGCAAAATATCTTTATATTTCCGCCAGCTCTGGATCTTTTTTGCGGCCTGAACTACTTATTAATCATCCTTGACTCGCATGGCGAATGTTCAGGGGGCGATGATGGCATATATAACAAAACCTGGAGCTTTTATATGAAAACTGGAATTAAAGTACTTATTGGTGCGTTAGCTTTTGTTGTGTCCAACGCGTATGCCGCGGAATTTATGACGAAGGTTGAGTTTGAAAAGGTTGAGTCGCAATATACCAAAATCGGTGATATTTCAACAAGTAATGAAGTATCAGCCGCTGATGCGAAAGAAGACCTTCTGAAGAAAGCCGAAGAGAAAGGCGCAGATGTGGTGGTATTAACCTCCGGCCAAACGGACAATAAAATCCACGGTACAGCCAATATTTACAAGAAAAAATAATGCGCGGTACTGAAAGATAACATACCCGCCAGTCATTGCACTGGCGGGTTTTCTTTTAGCCTGCGCCAGAACGTAGTTCTGCTGATACCCAGGTATCGCGCAGCCGCGGTTTTATCGCCATTGAATTGCGCCAGCACCTGCTGCGGCGTCAGTGATGAAGTGACCTGCGGTGGAGCAGCAACAGCGGCCAGTTCAGGTAATAGCTGCTGTAGAAATTGTTCGTTCAGCGCCGGCTGCGGTTCGACGCTTAAAAACAGCGCCAGACGCTCCATCATATTGCGTAACTCGCGGATATTTCCCGGCCAGCCATAATTGAGCAGCGTAGGCTGGCTCAGGGCTAATCCCTTACGCACGGGTTCAGAAAACGGTACATCCAGTTCTGCCAGCGACTGTTTTAAAAAGCCTTCCGCCAGCGGCAGAATATCGGGCAGCCGCTCGCGTAGCGGCGGCAGTTTAAGGCGCAGAATGCTCAGGCGATAAAACAGATCGGTACGAAATTCTCCCTGTTTCATCTCTTGTTCCAGGTCGCAGTGCGTGGCGCTGATCACCCGCACATCGACCGGAATCGGCTGATGTCCACCGACCCGGGTGACCTCTTTTTCTTCCAGTACTCGCAATAACCGGGTTTGTAACGGTAGCGGCATTTCGCCTATCTCATCAAGAAACAGCGTCCCGCCGTGGGCAATTTCAAACAGGCCCGCGCGTCCTCCCCGGCGGGAGCCGGTAAATGCGCCATCCTCATAGCCGAACAGCTCCGCTTCCAGCAATGATTCGGTGATTGCCCCGCAGTTGACGGCAACAAACGGCGGCGAAGGTTTTCCGCGCCGATTCTCCTGACGCGTAAAATACTCACGATGAATAGCCTGCGCCGCCAGCTCTTTACCTGTGCCGGTTTCACCCTGAATCAGCACCGGCGCACGCGAACGGGCGTAGAGCATAATGGTGTGCCGCACCTGTTCCATTTGCGCAGAGTGACCGCGCATATCTCCCAGCGCATAGCGGGTGCGCAGCATATCGCCAGAGGCGTATTGCCCGTTTCTGCGCAGCGTCAGACGGGTCATATCCAGCGCGTCGACAAAAGCCTGACGCACGGTGGCCGCCGAATAGATAAAAATGCCGGTCATGCCCGCTTCTTCCGCCAAATCGGTAATCAACCCCGCGCCGACCACCGCCTGGGTACCGTTGGCCTTCAGCTCGTTGATTTGTCCACGGGCATCTTCTTCGGTGATATAGCTGCGCTGTTCGAGCTGCAAATTGAAGGTCTTTTGAAAGGCGATTAGCGCGGGGATGGTTTCTTGATAGGTAATGACGCCAATCGATGATGTCAGTTTTCCCGCTTTCGCCAGCGCCTGTAGTACGTCAAACCCGCTGGGTTTAATCAGGATCACTGGGATCGATAAACGGCTTTTCAGATACGCGCCGTTGGAGCCTGCCGCAATGATGGCATCGCAACGCTCGGTGGCCAGCTTCTTACGGATATAGGCCACCGCTTTTTCGAAACCCAACTGAATAGGGGTAATGGTCGCCAGGTGGTCGAACTCCAGACTGATGTCGCGAAACAGTTCGAACAGGCGCGTGACCGAAACCGTCCAGATAACCGGTTTGTCATCGTTCACTCGCGGCGGAAGATGCGTATCAGCCATAAGCAACCCAAAAAGTAAGGAACCGAGTATAAGGGTTTAGTTGTGTTTCATAAATGTTGCAATGAAACATTCAAGTCGGTTTCATGAAACGATAGCTGACACGCTTTTGTGCAATAAAAACACAGACTCTAAATGTAATCATCTGATTCAAAAAGTAAAAATTGAATTTGCACAAAGTTACGGTCTTTGGCATATCCCTTGCTTTAGGTAAATCAACGAATGGTAACAAGTTGATAACAAGAGGACGGATATGTCTCTACACTCTCCAGGGCTGGCGTTTCGCGCCGCGCTCAGCAAAGAAAACCCATTACAAATCGTCGGCACCATCAACGCCAATCACGCTCTGCTGGCTCAGCGTGCCGGGTATCAGGCGATTTATCTCTCCGGCGGCGGCGTTGCGGCGGGGTCGTTGGGTCTGCCGGATCTCGGTATTTCTACCCTTGATGATGTACTGACCGATATTCGTCGTATCACCGATGTTTGTCCGCTGCCATTGCTGGTGGATGCGGATATTGGTTTTGGATCGTCGGCGTTCAACGTGGCGCGTACCGTGAAGTCGATTGCCAAAGCCGGGGCCGCCGCGCTGCATATTGAAGATCAGATCGGCGCCAAGCGTTGCGGGCATCGTCCGAACAAGGCGATCGTCTCTAAAGAAGAGATGGTCGACAGGATCCGCGCCGCCGTGGATGCCCGCACCGATCCCAACTTTGTGATTATGGCGCGCACTGATGCATTGGCGGTGGAAGGGTTAGAGGCGGCTATCGATCGTGCCCAGGCGTATGTCGAAGCGGGGGCTGACATGCTGTTCCCGGAAGCCATTACCGAGCTGGCGATGTACCGCCAGTTTGCTGATGCGGTGCAGGTTCCGATCCTCGCTAACATTACCGAATTTGGCGCCACGCCGCTGTTCACTACCGATGAACTGCGTAGCGCGAACGTCGCCATGGCCTTGTATCCGCTGTCTGCTTTCCGCGCCATGAACCGTGCGGCTGAACGGGTCTACAACGTGCTGCGCCAGGAAGGCACGCAAAAGAGCGTGATCGACATTATGCAGACGCGCAACGAACTGTACGAAAGCATCAACTACTACCAGTTCGAAGAGAAACTCGACGCGCTGTACACAAAAAAGTAACCGTCGTAGGCCGGATAAGGTGAAGCCGCCATCCGGCAATAAATTTGTACCCTACATATTATAAAAATGACGAGGACAACATGAGCGACACAACAATCCTGCAAAACAACACGCATGTCATTAAACCTAAAAAATCGGTTGCGCTGTCAGGCGTCGCCGCCGGAAATACCGCGTTATGCACCGTGGGTAAAAGCGGTAATGACCTGCATTATCGCGGCTACGATATTCTCGACCTGGCGCAGCAGTGCGAATTTGAAGAAGTCGCGCACCTGCTGATCCACGGGAAATTACCTACCCGCGACGAGCTCACCGCCTATAAAAACAAACTTAAAGCGCTGCGCGGCTTACCCGCAAACGTGCGCACCGTGCTGGAAGCGCTGCCTGCCGCATCCCACCCGATGGATGTGATGCGCACCGGCGTCTCCGCGCTGGGCTGTACGCTACCGGAAAAAGAGGGGCATACCGTTTCCGGCGCGCGCGATATTGCCGACAAGCTGCTGGCGTCCCTCAGTTCGATCCTTTTGTACTGGTATCACTACAGCCATAACGGCGAGCGCATTCAGCCGGAAACGGATGATGATTCCATTGGCGGACACTTCCTGCATCTGCTGCATGGTGAAAAGCCGTCGCAAAGCTGGGAAAAGGCGATGCACATTTCACTGGTGCTGTATGCCGAGCACGAATTCAACGCGTCCACCTTCACCAGTCGTGTGATTGCGGGAACCGGCTCCGATATGTATTCCGCGATTATCGGCGCGATTGGCGCGCTGCGTGGGCCGAAACACGGCGGGGCGAATGAAGTTTCGCTGGAGATCCAGCAGCGTTATGAAACGCCGGATGAAGCCGAAGCGGATATCCGCAAACGCGTGGAAAATAAAGAAGTGGTGATTGGGTTTGGTCACCCGGTTTACACCATTGCCGACCCGCGCCATCAGGTGATTAAACGCGTGGCGAAACAGCTTTCTCAGGAAGGCGGTTCGCTGAAAATGTACAACATCGCCGACCGTCTGGAAGAGGTGATGTGGGAAACCAAAAAGATGTTCCCTAACCTCGACTGGTTCTCGGCGGTCTCCTACAACATGATGGGCGTTCCGACCGAAATGTTCACTCCGCTGTTTGTTATCGCCCGCGTGACCGGCTGGGCGGCGCACATCATCGAACAGCGCCAGGACAACAAAATTATCCGACCCTCCGCCAACTACACCGGCCCGGAAGATCGCGTATTTGTACCGATCGAAAAGCGTTGCTAATTAAAACCTCTAAATATAAAAACAGGAGTTGTACCCTATGTCCGCACATATTTCGAACGTTCGCCCAGACTTTGACCGTGAAATCGTTGATATCGTTGATTACGTTATGAATTACGAGATCACCTCAAAGGTGGCGTACGACACCGCGCATTATTGCCTGCTCGACACCCTTGGCTGCGGCCTGGAAGCGCTGGAATATCCGGCCTGTAAAAAACTGTTAGGACCGGTGGTGCCGGGGACCGTAGTGCCGAACGGCGTTCGCGTACCGGGCACCCAGTTCCAGCTTGATCCGGTGCAGGCGGCGTTTAACATCGGCGCGATGATCCGCTGGCTGGACTTCAACGACACATGGCTGGCCGCGGAATGGGGCCATCCTTCCGATAACCTCGGCGGCATTCTGGCGACGGCTGACTGGCTGTCACGCAACGCGGTAGCGGCGGGGAAAGCGCCGTTGACCATGAAAAAAGTGCTGACCGGGATGATCAAAGCTCATGAAATTCAGGGCTGTATCGCACTGGAAAACTCCTTTAACCGCGTTGGTTTGGATCACGTTCTGTTGGTAAAAGTCGCCTCCACGGCGGTGGTCGCGGAGATGCTTGGGCTGAGCCGGGATGAAATCCTCAACGCCGTTTCGTTGGCGTGGGTCGACGGCCAGTCGCTGCGTACCTATCGTCATGCGCCAAATACCGGCACGCGTAAATCCTGGGCGGCAGGCGATGCGACCTCCCGCGCGGTACGTCTGGCGTTGATGGCAAAAACGGGCGAGATGGGATACCCGTCTGCGCTGACGGCGAAAACCTGGGGCTTTTATGACGTCTCCTTCAAAGGGGAATCGTTCCGCTTCCAGCGTCCGTACGGCTCTTACGTGATGGAAAACGTGCTGTTTAAAATCTCCTTCCCGGCTGAGTTCCACTCGCAGACTGCGGTAGAAGCGGCAATGACGCTGTATGAGCAACTGCAGGCCGCGGGTAAAACGGCGGCGGATATCGAAAAGGTGACCATTCGCACCCACGAAGCCTGTATCCGCATCATCGATAAAAAAGGCCCACTGGATAACCCGGCGGATCGCGATCACTGCATCCAGTATATGGTCGCCATCCCGCTGCTGTTTGGGCGTTTAACCGCGGCAGATTACGAAGACGGCGTGGCGCAGGACAAACGCATTGATGCCCTGCGCGAGAAGATCACCTGCTTCGAAGATCCGGCCTTTACCGCCGATTATCACGACCCGGAAAAACGCGCCATTGCTAACGCCATCACTCTCGAGTTCACCGACGGTTCACGTTTTGAAGAAGTGGTGGTGGAGTACCCAATCGGTCATGCGCGCCGTCGCCACGACGGTATGCCGAAACTGGTCGAGAAGTTCAAAATCAACCTGGCGCGTCAGTTCCCGACCCGTCAGCAGCAGCGCATTCTGGATGTCTCCCTGGACAGAGCCCGCCTGGAGCAGATGCCGGTCAATGAGTATATGGACCTTTATGTAATCTAAACCTGCGTGCGGCAAGGCGTAAGTTCAACAGGAGAGCATTATGTCTTATAGCGAGTTTTATCAACGTTCGATTACGCAACCGGAGTCGTTCTGGGCCGAGCAGGCCCAGCGCATTGACTGGCAGCAGCCGTATACGCAGGTGCTGGATCACAGCAACCCGCCGTTTGCCCGCTGGTTTTGCGGCGGCAAGACCAATTTGTGTCATAACGCCATCGACCGTTGGGTGGAGAAACAGCCTGAGGCGCTGGCGCTGATTGCGGTGTCATCGGAAACCGAAGAAGAGCGTACCTTTACCTTTCGTCAGTTGTACGACGAAGTGAACGTGGCGGCGGCAATGTTGTTGTCTCTGGGCGTACAGCGCGGCGACAGGGTATTGGTTTATATGCCGATGATCGCCGAGGCGCATATTACGTTGCTGGCCTGCGCGCGCATTGGGGCGATCCATTCGGTGGTGTTCGGTGGCTTTGCCTCGCACAGCGTGGCGGCACGTATCGACGACGCCCAACCGGTGATTATTGTTTCGGCGGATGCCGGCGCGCGCGGGGGCAAGATCCTGCCGTATAAAAAGCTGCTCGATGATGCAATCAGTCAGGCGCAGCACCAGCCGCGTCATGTGGTATTGGTCGATCGTGGTCTGGCGAAAATGGCGCGGGTAGAGGGGCGCGACCTCGACTTTGCCGCGCTGCGCCAACAGCATCTTGGCGCGCGGGTGCCGGTGACGTGGCTGGAATCGAATGAAACCTCCTGCATTCTCTATACCTCCGGGACAACCGGTAAACCGAAGGGCGTCCAGCGTGACGTTGGCGGCTATGCGGTCGCGCTGGCAACCACGATGGATACCATTTTCGGCGGTAAAGCGGGCGGCGTGTTCTTCTGCGCGTCGGACATCGGTTGGGTGGTTGGGCATTCGTATATCGTGTATGCCCCACTGCTGGCGGGGATGGCGACGGTGGTGTACGAAGGGCTGCCAACGTATCCGGACTGCGGCGTGTGGTGGAAGATTGTTGAGAAGTATCAGGTTAGCCGGATGTTCTCCGCGCCAACGGCGATCCGCGTACTGAAGAAATTCCCGACCGCGCAGATCCGCAATCACGATCTCTCCTCGCTGGAGGTGCTGTATCTGGCTGGGGAACCGCTGGACGAACCGACCGCCAGTTGGGTAACGGAAACGCTGGGTGTCCCGGTTATCGATAATTACTGGCAGACCGAATCTGGCTGGCCAATTATGGCGATCGCCCGTGGGCTGGACGACAGGCCGTCGCGGTTGGGCAGCCCTGGCGTGCCGATGTATGGCTATAACGTGCAGTTGCTCAATGAGGTCACCGGCGAACCCTGCGCAGCGGATGAGAAGGGTATGCTGGTGATTGAAGGGCCGCTGCCGCCAGGGTGTATTCAGACCATCTGGGGCGATGACACACGGTTCGTAAATACCTACTGGTCGCTGTTTTCTCGTCAGGTATACGCCACTTTTGACTGGGGCATTCGCGATGCCGACGGCTATTACTTCATCCTCGGTCGGACGGATGACGTCATTAACGTCGCCGGACATCGACTGGGTACGCGTGAGATAGAGGAGAGTATTTCCAGCTATCCAAACGTCGCAGAAGTGGCGGTGGTCGGCGTGAAAGATGCACTGAAAGGGCAGGTGGCGGTTGCATTTGTCATTCCGAAGCAGAGCGATAGCCTGGAAGACCGTGACATCGCGCATTCAGAAGAGAAGGCGATAATGGCGCTGGTGGACAGCCAGATTGGTAATTTTGGCCGTCCGGCACACGTCTGGTTTGTGTCGCAGTTGCCGAAAACGCGCTCCGGTAAAATGCTGCGTCGCACCATCCAGGCAATCTGTGAAGGCCGCGATCCCGGCGATCTGACGACCATTGACGATCCGGCGTCGCTGCAGCAAATTCGCCAGGCGATCGAGGAGTAGCCGTTATTAATTGGCCCGGTGGCGCGATGCTTACCGGGTCTGGTTTCTAATCGACTTTCTTATACGGTCCGTGATAGTAATCAAACGGCGCATAGATTGTATCCGCCACAAAAGACAGCGGCACATCGACAAATAGCAGCGCTAAATCGAAATAATTATAATCGTAAGCGCCTGGGTTTTTAAGTTTAGCCATGTCGTGGTGCGTACCCACATAATAGGTATTCGAATCCTCGCCTTCCGTGCGCGCATTAATGCTGCCACATCCTGAAAGTAATGCGCTGATCAAGAACGCCATTACCGCAACCGTCTTTCTGCTCATCCTGTGACCTGGGTTTACCGTCTCGTTTACCATAGCAGGTTAAAAGCGGCTTTTTGCCCGCAAAACTTAAACCACCGGGTCAGGACTCATAGAGTGAGAATTGCACGTTGTAGGCCGGATAAACCACGTGAGTGGTGCATCCGGCAAAGAGGCTTTTACAGCGCGACGCTTTCGCGACGACGCAGCAGGGAAAATGGCCCCGGTCCACTTAGGGTAAATACGGAAATCAGCGTGAAGCTCAGCGCAATTATCCCCAGCACCAGATAAGCCCCCTGGAAACCAATGTTCTCATACATTTTCCCGGCCAGAACTGACATGAAAATCATTGCCAGCTGTTTGAAGAAACAGAAACACACCAGGTAAATCGTGGCCGAGAAACGCACTTCAAACTGACTGGTGATGTATTTGAAGCAACCGACAATCAGGAACGGTATCTCGAACATATGCAGCGTTTTGAGGATAACGACTTCCAGCGCCGTGGTGGCGAATGATGAACCAATGATCCGTACCGACATGATCGTACCGGCCAGCAGCAGGGCGTTCTTTCCGCCGATGCGGTTCACGATCAGCGGAGCAAAGAACATGATCGAGGCGTTGAGTAATTCTCCCATGGTTGTGACGTAGCCAAACACACGGGTGCCCTGTTCGCCAGTGGCAAAGAACGAAGTAAAGAAGTTGGCGAACTGCTGGTCAAACACATCATAAGTACAGGAAACGCCGACCACGTACAGGGAGAGAAACCAGAGTTTTGGTTGTTTGAATAATTCCAGCGCCAGCTTCAGGCTGAATGCTGAGTTGTTGGCGCCTACCGCATCCGCGACTTTTGCAGAAGAGGGGGCATCTGCTTTTGAAAAGAACAGCAGCAATGCCAGAATGACCGCACAGCCAGAACCTAACCAGAAGACAAACTGGTTATTGATGGTGAACATAATTCCTGCAATCGAGGCGCACAGCGCCCAGCCCACACAGCCAAACATGCGTGCGCGACCAAATTCAAACTTGCTTCGGCGGCTGGCCTTTTCAATATAGGCTTCAATCGCCGGAGCGCCGGCATTGTAAATAAAGCCAAGATAAATCCCGCCGACAATCGACCCCAGTAAAATATTAACCTGCAATAGCGGGCCAAAAACGTAAATAAAGAACGGGGCAAACATTACCAGCATTCCAGTAATTACCCACAGCAGGTGTTTTCGCAGGCCAAGCTTATCGGAAAGTAGTCCGAAAACAGGCTGGAATAATAATGAAAACAGTGAAATACAGGCGAAAATGATCCCAGTGTCACCTTTACTGATATGGTTCACATCGTGTAACCAGATCGGAAAGAAGGGGAAATAAGCACCCATAATGAAAAAGTAAAAGAAAAAGAAAAAGCCGAACATCCAAAAGTTAGTGTTTTTTAAATAATACATGACAGACTTCCTCAGGAAAAATAAGGGCAGGTCATAACCTGCCCATTATTATTATGTTTAACCCCAGATAACCTGGTAGTGATAACGTCCGGCACTCAACAAAAACTCCGGCGACACGGAAGGACTCCATGAATCATCGCCGCCGACACCCATATGGAAGCCATCAATATTGAGCCAGGTACCCGCCTCCGGTTGCAGCAGATGACGGTGGCTGGTTTCCATTAGTTGCTGTTGGCTAAAGCGGCTGATGTTGAACAGGAAGTCGCCACGCCATTGATGCGTGCCGTATCGCAGTTCGCGCGTGCCGCAGCGCAGACCGTTTTCGCTCGGGAAAACATACGGGGTGTACATCTCATCGAGTGACAGATCCCAACGGTCAAAACAGGCGGCGCTCAGGCGATCCGGGTAGTTCTCATGTGGGCCGAGACCTAACCAGTTCACACGCTCGGCGACCTGCGACAGCTGGCAGCTCAGGCCAATACGCGCCGGATGCGGCGTGCCGCTGGCAACATCGACATCCACCGTTACCTGCATCTCGCCATGACCGTTGATACGATACGATTTACGGCTGATAAACAGCGTTTCACCCTGATACTGCCACGCATGTTCGGTGGTAATCAGTACTGCGTTGCTGAGCGCGTCGGCAGCGCAGTGCAGTAACGTTGCTGCAACCTGATAATGACCGGCGGCCTTCCAGCGTTCAACCCAGGCATTCGGGTCAATGCGGGTTGACTCGCTGACGCCGATGTCGTTGTCCAGCGGCGCGCGGGTGAACTGGTCGGTCAGTGGGGATAACAACTGGGCTGTATCATCAAGCCAGTATTGTGTCAGCAGGCCAGACCGACGGTCGAATTGCCAACGCTTGTTGTCGTTCTCCACAGTAAAGCTGTTTTCGCTAACGTTGAGCTGTGGCGCGGTGCGGACAGTTGGCAGCCGCGCCAGGCTGAGTTTCTCTTCCAGTTTCCACTGCTGCCAGGCGCTGATGTGCCCGGCGTCTGACCAGGCGGTGGCGCGAGGCTGTTCCACGCGCACCGACAGCCACAGTTGGCCTGCGGTTTCCGGCATCGGGCAATCTGGTAGGGTAATCACCTGGCGGCCCTGCGGGGCAATATCCAGAACGATTTGTCCGGCGGCCAGCGGGTTGCCGTCCTGGGCAATCGACCAGTGCAGAACTTCGTTATCGCTGCGGCGGAACAGATATTCGCTGGTCACTTCAATCTGGCGTTCAGCGCCCGGCAGTAACGTAAACTGGAAAAACTGCTGTTCATGTTTGGCCTCGTATAACGCCGGATGCGGGGTGCGATCGGCGAACACCAGTCCGTTCATGCAAAATTGACGATCGTTAGGCGTGTCGCCAAAGTCGCCACCGTAGGCTGACCATGCCTTGCCATTATCATCATGTTTAATCAGCGATTGATCCACCCAGTCCCAGACAAACCCGCCCTGCAGGCGCGGATACTGACGAAATGCCTGCCAGTATTTGGCGAAGCCGCCGAAACTATTGCCCATCGCATGGGCATATTCACAGAGAATGAGTGGACGCTGCTCGCCGGGCATCGACAGCCACTTTTTAATCGACCATTTAGGTACCGCCGGGAAGGGCTGATCCTGATCGATGCGGGCGTACATCGGGCAAATAATGTCGGTCGCCGCGGTATTCGCGCCGCCGCCTTCGTACTGTACCGGGCGTGAAGGGTCTTCTGATTTTATCCAGCGATACAGCGCGTCGTGATTGACGCCATGACCGGATTCATTGCCCAGCGACCAGATGATAATGCTCGGATGGTTGCGATCGCGCTGCACCATGCGCGTCACGCGCTGGCTCATGGCAGGCAACCATGTGGGATCGTCGCTCAGGCGATTCATTGGCACCATGCCGTGGGTTTCGATATTGGCTTCGTCGACCACGTACAGACCGTAGCGATCGCACAGGGTGTACCACAACGGATGGTTCGGGTAATGGGAGCAGCGCACGGCATTAAAGTTGTTCTGCTTCATCAGCAGAATGTCCTGCACCATCGTCGCCTCGTCCATCACCTGACCGTTGACCGGATGGTGCTCATGACGGTTGGTGCCGCGAATCAACAGCGGCTTACCGTTTAACAGTAGTAGGCCGTTTTTGATATCAATCTGACGAAAGCCGACGTCACAGGCTTCTGCTTCAATCAGCACTCCATCCGCGTTATGTAATTGCACTACGGCACGGTACAGATTGGGCGTTTCAGCACTCCACAGCGCTGGCTTTTCGACGTTCAGCCGCAGGGTAACCCGGTCATGATAAGCGCCGCGTTCATCAATAATCTCGCCGCCGAGTGGGGAGGTCGTTTCATCAGTCAGCGTTTCAGCTTCCCACAATTGCAGGGTAACGCGTAAATCTTCGCTCGCGTTGCCCGCCACTCTGACTTCCGCTTCCAGCACGGCGCGGCTGAAGTCATCGTTAAAACGGGTGTTAATGCGCAGGTCGCTGATTTGCGTGGTGGGCTTATGCAGCAAAGATATGTCGCGAAAGATACCGCTCATGCGCCACATATCCTGGTCTTCCAGATAGCTGCCGTCGCTCCATCGCAGCACCATCACGGCCAGGCGGTTTTCGCCGCGCAGCAGATAATCGCTCAGATCGAATTCAGACGGCAGACGACTGTCCTGACCGTAGCCGACCCAGCGACCGTTGCACCACAGATGAAATGCGGAATTGACGCCGTCAAAAATAATGCGCGTCTGACCTTCATCTAACCATGCGTCTTCGATATTAAATGTGAGCGAGTAACATCCCGTTGGGTTCTGTGCCGGAACGTACGGGGGATTAACCGGAATCGGGTAGGTGACGTTGGTATAAATTGGCGCGTCGTAACCGTCCATCTGCCAGTTAGAGGGGACGTTGATAGTGTCAGCCTGTGGCAGAACGCTTGTCAGCCAGCTTTCCGGCACAGCCTCCGGCGCGGGAAACCACGCGAATTGCCACTGGCCATTCAGCGAGCGTAACTGAGTTGAGCGTTGATTAGTTCGCGCATCATCTGCTGAGCGCCAGCTACAGAAAGGTGGGTGCGCCTCCAGGCGGTTGAGCTGCGTGACGCCGGGATTTTCCCAGTCGCGGCGGGCCAGAACAGCGGAGAGTGAATCTGTGTTCAGGTTCATAACTATATCCTGTTTGAATTTGTTATTCGCTCACAATTTCAATCAAGATACGGATAACCGCTCCCGGCTGTAAAGGGTGGGGCGTTTAATGAGTGAACTGACTCACACAATTGTTATGCGTTCACATTTTAGGTGTGAGCTGAGAAACTTGCCGCGCAAGCTGGATGAGTGAATCCGCCAGCGCCTGGGGAGAGGTGGTTTGCGTATCGGGAGGCAGAACCGTTTTGCGCTTCACCAGGGTTACGGGCAGCAGTTGGTTGCCCACGGTTGATTCGCCATGGGGAAGTTGCAGCAGCCTGTCGACGCTGGTTTCACCCAATAATGGAAAATCCTGCCTGATGGTGGTCAGCGGTGGAATGTAGCAGGCGCTGTCTTCTGTGTCATCGTAGCCGATCACCGAGATATCCATCGCCACCCGCAGGCCGAACTCGCTGATTGCCCGCATCGCGCCCAGCGCCATTTGATCGTTAGCAACCAGCATAGCGGTGGGGAGATTACCGCTATTGAGCAGATGCAGTGTTTGCTGAAAACCAGACATCGCGCTCCAGTCGCCTTCCAGCTCCGCGACGGGTTGCAACTGGTAGTACGCCAGATATTTATGCCACCCCGCATGCCGAAGCCTTGCCGAAACCGAAGTGTGCGGCCCGCTCAGCAGGGCGATACGCTGATGTCCGTTCTGCACCAGATGTTCAACGCCAAGGCGTGCGCCGTCATCATGGGAGAAAATCACGCTGTTAATTGGCGTCTGGTCAGAGACATCGAGAAACAGCACCGGCACCGTACCGCAGGCGGCAGCCACGGCAATGGCGTCTTCTTCATCCAGCGGATAGTTAATGATAAGTCCGGTTACGCGTTGGGAAAGCAGGTTGTGGACCGCGGCTTTGCATGCTTCAACGCCGCTGCGCTCGACCATGGCGATCACCACGCTGGCACCGGACTGGTCGGCGCGGGATTTTATGGCGGCAACGATTTGTGAAGGGGCGTGCAGGGCAAGATTCGCCGTCACGACGCCAATCAGCGACGTCTGTTTACCAGCCAGTTGCTGTGCGACGCGGTTAGGGATGTAATTGAGTTCCGCCATCGCGGCCTCAACTTTCTGTCGGGTTTTTGCAGAAACGTGGCTGGCCTGATTTACGACGCGCGAGACGGTCTGGTAAGAGACTCCTGCATGGTCTGCCACATCGTATAGCGTTACCGGTTTCACGTTTATCACCCCTGTCATGATGTTTTCTATGCGCTATGATGCCACAGCGGAACGGTTTTGGGGGATTTGCGCATGGGTTCTGCGAGGCGCATTCCAGGGTTGCGTCTCTGGCAGCGGAGGATTTATCGTCGTGATTATTAACAGAATAAAAAAGCGAGGACATCGTGAGCGACGTTGCGGCAAACAACATTCTGTCCATCTACCGACGTCATGCGGATGCCTTTGCCAGCCAGCGCTCACGCGCCCTGTTCGAGAAAAGCTGGCTGGATAAGTTCATCACCGTGATGGGCGGGCAGGGCAGTATTGTGGATATTGGCTGCGGGAATGGTCAGCCGATTGCCGGGTATTTTATCCAGCAAGGTTTTCAACTCACAGGGATTGATGGTTCCGCAGCGATGCTGGCCCGTGCCCGGCAATCCTTTCCCGCGCAGCGCTGGCTGGAGCAAGATATGCGCGAGTTGGTACTTAACGAGACGTTCGACGGCCTGATTGCGTGGGACAGCTTTTTCCATTTAACCCAGCAAGACCAACGAAAGATGTTCCCGATCTTTGACCGGCTTAGCCATCCCGGCAGCGCGCTGATGTTTACCAGCGGTACCGGGAACGGCATTGCGATGGGGCAATTTGAAGGCGAGCCGCTATTTCACGCCAGCCTCGCGCCGGACGAATACCGCGCATTGTTGTCAGCGCATGGCTTTGCGGTGGTCGAGATGGTGATGGAAGATCCGGAATGCGCAGGGCACACGGTGTGGCTGGCGAAAAAAAGCTAAATGCCGCGAAAGGTTTTGCGCCATTCGGCGGGGCTGACGCCGAAATGAGATTTAAAATGCTGACGCCAGGTGACAGGCGACTGAAAACCGACCTGTTCGGCGATGCGTTCAACGGGCAACTGACTGGACTCCAGTAACGCCTGGCTGCGGCGAAGACGCTCGACAATCAACCACTCTGCCACGCTCGATCCGGTGGCTTTCATAAAGTGACGGGTTAACGTGCGACGGCTCATCATCAGCCGCTGCGCCAGCGCATCGATACTATGCTGCTCGTGGATATGCAGGCGTAAATAATCAAGCAGGGCATTGATGCGCTGATCCTGGGTATTTTTCGCCACCGGCTGTTCGATAAATTGTGCCTGACCACCTTCGCGATGCGGCGGCACAATCATCCGCCGCGCAATCTGATTCGCTGCCGTGCTGCCAAAACGTTGGCGGATCACGTACAAACAGCAATCCAGCGCGGCGGCAGTGCCTGCTGAGGTAATAATACCGTCGTCATCCACATACAGAGCGTTGATATCCAGACGCGCCGCCGGGAAGCGGGCCTGAAAATCCTGCTCGAACTCCCAGTGCGTGGCAGCCCGTTTGCCATCCAACAGACCGGCATAGCCGAGGACAAATGCGCCCAGACACAGCCCGACAATTTGCGCGCCGTTTTGTCGGGCGCGGTTGAGCGCATCAAGCAACCCCTGCGGCGGGCGATGTGCGGTAGTGCCCCAGTAAGGGATTACCACGATGTCGGCAGCCTCCACCGCTTCATAGCCATGAGCTGCGTTAATCGAGAAACCGTCCTGCGAGGAAACAATACCGGGCTGTTCGGCGCACAATTGCACGTCGAAGCGCTTTTTCGCCGCTACTTTGTCACTGAAAATGATGCACGGCACCGAGAAGTGAAACGGGCTGAAATCTTCCACGGCGACAATAGCGACGGTAAGCGGCTGCATACGATTCCTCTGCGGATATTAAAACGTCAGGGTTTCACCATCTTCCGGCACGTTGACGCATTGCGCAATCTGGTTGTCGCTGGCGTATGACTTCAGCGCGGCGCGGGTCAACAAACAGTGGTTTATCGCCTCCATATGCGTGGCCACAATTTGTGCGTTGGGAAGGGTGAAGTGGGTTTTTAGTACATCTTCTGCGCCCATAATAATTGGGCCAAAACCGATAACGTGGGCAAAACCGGCGTTCAAAATCACCACGTCCGGTTGGAAAGTCAGCATGTTGGCTTCCACTTCGTCACGCCAGATAGTGTCTCCAACCAGATACAGCGTTTTTTCCGCCGGATGCTGAAAGATTACCCCGCAGGCATCGCCTAAACGTTCCGCCATTTGCGGGATGGCGTAAGCGCGATCTGAGCCATGCTGGCCGCCGGTTTTACGCAGGATGATGTCGCCCAGGGTGGTGTTGTGCGTCAGCACGATCAGGTGTGTGAAACCCTGATCTCGCAGTACCTGCGCATCTTGCTCATTTTGCACGTAAATCGGTTTGTCTTTCGGCACGACGCGTGCTGCAACCTCATCCCAGTGATCTTCATGCAGGTGGGTCACGATCAGCGCGTCAACGTTGAGCAGGGTGTCGATATCGACGGGCAGATCAACGGTTGGGTTGCGGATCTCCGCACGTGCCGTTCCGGCAAAGCCCGGATAAGCACTTTTTGCCGCCAGCATTGGATCGATTAGAAAGGTCTTGCCGCCAAAGGTGATGCGCTGCGTGGCGTTGCGGATTTGCGTGATGTTCATGGTGTTTGCTCCACGTGTTGGGTCAGTGGTGTCATCGTAGAGTGTTGTGCATAAGTTGAATGTGGGCAAATGGGCGACTAGCGATGGGATTGGGCCAAAAGAGTAAGAATAATTTAATTTAAAAATACAAGAAATCCTAAAATGCAATAGGAATGAAGTGAAACAGCACCTAATGTCTTTACTTTTGTTTACATTTTGTGCTTTTTTAAAATGGTCGGCTGTGCTTTGCAGTCAGGTTCGCTTTCGTACTTTTTTGGAGGGTGGGGTGAAGTTCAGGGATGAAAGAAAGTTGGCATTACTGATTGGGATGTTAATTTTGCCCTTCACAACTGTTTCTGCCGCACCACTCTCTCCTGCGGATCGTAATACCATTCAGCAGCAACAGCAGCAGTTACTTAATGAAAACCAGCGCCAGCGTGAAGAGCTGGAGCGTAGCGTTACGTTGCCTGTAACCGTAACGCCGAAAACACCAGCCCGGGCTGAAGGGCCGTGTTTTATGATTTCGCGCATTGATATTGATGGCGCAACGAAGTTGTCCGCCGCTGCCTCGGCAAAGCTTATCGCGCCGTGGGTGAATCAATGCCTGGATATTCCCCGTCTGACGGAACTGACAAATGCGATTTCCGACTGGTATATCAGCCGAGGCTATATCACCAGTCGCGCCTTTTTAACCGAACAGGATCTCTCCTCCGGGGTGCTGCATATCGCGGTGCTTGAGGGGAAATTGCAGCAAATACGTCTGGAAGGCGTCCCATCGCGCACTCTGCTGATGACCTTTCCCGGAATGGAAGGAAAAATTCTCAATCTGCGTGACATTGAACAAGGGATGGAGCAGTTGAATCGGGTTCGCCAGACGCCGGTGGAAATTGAAATTTTGCCGGGCAGTCAGCAGGGGTTCTCAATAGTTAACCTCACCGCCACGCCAGAATTTCCACTCAATGGTTCAGTAAGTTTTGATAACAGCGGGCAAAAGAGCACCGGAACCGGGCAACTCAGTGGCGCATTATTTTTCAATAATATGCTCGGCCTGGCAGATAAATGGTTTATCAGCGGTGGACGCAGCAGCGATTTTTCCAGTAGCAAAGATGCGCAGAACTTTGCTACTGGCGTGAGTATTCCTTATGGCTACGGACTGCTTGATTACAGCTACAGCTGGAGTAACTACCTCAGCACTATTGATAACAATGGTTATGCCTGGCGTTCCACTGGTGATAGCGAAACCCATCGATTGAACGGATCCTGGGTTTTGTTTCGCAATGGTGATGTCAAGACCGCTGCATCGCTGGGTCTCACGCATCGAATTAACCGTAACAGATTGAATGATGTCCTGCTGGAAACCAGTAGCCGCAAGCTTTCCAGTGTTTCGCTGGGTATCAACCATACGCAAAAAATTGCTTCTGGCGTTGCGACGTTTAACCCTTCATTCACCCAGGGCGTGCCGTGGTTTGGCGCAGAGGATGACAACGATAAACAAGGGGATGTGCCAAGGGCGGAATTTCGCAAATGGAGCGTCAATGGCAGTTTTCAGCGCCCGTTGGCAGAAAGAGTGTGGTGGCTCAGCAGCGTCTATTTTCAATGGTCTGTGGACCGACTCTACGGCAGTGAACGCCTGACGCTGGGCGGAGAAACCTCAGTTCGCGGTTTTAAAGAACAATACATTTCTGGAGATAACGGCGGCTACTGGCGCAACGAAGTGAATTATTCGCTGTTTACGTTGCCGGTATTCGGACAGATTGGCGCGATGGCGGCATTCGACGGCGGCTGGCTGAAACAGGATAGCGTTGACAGGTATGCCTCCGGCACGTTGTGGGGGGCTGCGCTGGGATTAACCAGCTCAGGGCGCTGGTTCTCCTCTCAGTTTACCGTAGGAACGCCAGTTAACTATCCGGACTGGCTAGCCCCGGATCATCTCAATGTGTATTACCGCGTTGCGGTGGCATTTTAAGGAACAAGGGTGATGAAAAAGGATCAGGTTCGTTTTTCCCAGCGTTTGCTAAGCGGCATGTTGAGTTTTCTGCTGGCTACCCAACCACTGCTCCCGGCGATGGCTGCCGTCATCACGCCTGAAGGCAATACGCAGATGGACAAAGCCGCCAATGGTGTTCCGGTGGTGAATATTGCCACACCGAACCAGTCCGGGATTTCACACAATAAATATAACGACTACAACGTGGGAAAAGAGGGGCTGATCCTTAACAACGCGACCGGGCAATTTACCCAAACCCAGCTCGGCGGCATTATCCAGAATAACCCAAACCTACAGCCAGGAAAGGAAGCCTCAGGGATCATCAACGAAGTAACCGGCGCTAACCGTTCACAACTGCAGGGCTATACCGAAGTCGCGGGGAAAGCCGCCAACGTCATGGTCGCTAACCCCTATGGCATTACCTGTAATGGTTGTGGATTTATCAACACGCCTAACGCCACCCTGACCACCGGTAAACCTGTGTTGGACGCCAATGGCAACCTGCAGTCGCTGGAGGTAAGCAAGGGCAGTATTACCATCGAAGGTAAGGGGCTGGATGGTAGCCAGAGCGATGCAGTGTCGATTATTGCCCGCGCCACGGAAATCAATGCTGCGCTACACGCCAAAGATTTGACAGTTATCGCTGGGGCGAATCGCGTTGCGGCGAATGGCCAGACGAGCCCGCTGAATGGCGAAGGAGAAGCACCGAAAATCGCGGTAGATACCGGCGCGTTAGGCGGCATGTATGCTAATCGAATTCATTTGGTCTCCAGCGAGAAAGGGCTGGGGGTCAACCTCGGAAATCTGAATGCCCGTCAGGGTGATATCACCCTCAATGCTAACGGGAAATTAACGATCGGCAACAGTCTGGCAAATGGTGGTCTTTCCGCCAAGGGCGAAGGCGTCACGTTGACCGGCAGCCATAAGACCGGGAGCGGGATGGCCATCAACAGCACCGGGGCGTTAGCGCTACAGGATGCAAATCTCTCCAGCGGCGCAAACGTGCAGTTGGGTAGCGATGGCAAGGTGACGATCGATGGTGGTGGGATTGCCGCAGCTGGCGAGTTGCAGGTGGCTGCTAAACAGGATGTAGCCGTTGCTGCAACCACTCTGGTTAGCCAGAAAAACACCTCACTGCGCAGTGACGGCTCGCTGACAGTCACCGACGGCAGCCTGACCAGTAAAGAAAAACTGGATGTCGAGGGTACTCATGGACTGACGCTGACCCGTTCCACGCTGGGTAGTGATGCTGATGTTAGCCTTAACAGTAAGGGCTATCTGTCGGCGAAAGGGGGATTGCTCTCAGCAGGTAATGGATTAACGCTGAAGGCGCAGCGCATAGCACTGGATAACGCCAGTCGGGCCGATGCGAAAGGCGCATTAAGCCTGACCGGTAGCGAAATGAACAACCAGGGGCAGGTCAATGCGGGAGATGCTTTATCTCTCTCTGGTGACCACCTCGTTAATGGTGGTCAACTGGCGGCAAACGGCAGTCTTGATGCTTCTGTCAGCAGCCTTAGCAACACAGGTCTGATGCAGGGTAACAGCGTATCGGTCCGCAGCGGCTCGCTGGATAATATGGGCACGCTGGCGAGCGGCAGCCAGCTTTCAGTACAGACGGCAGCGCTGAACCAGCAGGGGATCCTGAGCGCGAAAAACGATGCGGATATCCGGGCTGATGCCACGCTGCGTAATAGTGGAAAGTTGCTCTCTGATGGCACTCTAACGGTGCAGGCCGCGTCAGTTGAACAATATGGCGTCCTTTCTGGCAATCAGGGGGTAACGCTCAATGCTGAAAATCTCACCGCCGCGAAAGATTCGTTGATCGCCGGGCAACAAAACATACAGTTAAACGTTACGCAAAACCTTAACCTGAACGGTCAGGTTAATGCCGCCGGTGCGCTTAACGTCGGCGCAAAGCAACTGACTACCGGCAAAGACGGTCATTTACAGAGCGGTCTGGACCTTGCGATTACCGGCAACAGCGTGACGCTGGACGGCGTACAGGCGGCAAAAGGTTCGCTGGATGTGACGGCTGACCGGCTCAGTCATGGCGGAAAAGCCACCGGGGCACGCGTTGGTTTCAGCGCGCAGCAGTCAGTTGATAACCATGGCGAACTGTTGGCAGACACCCTGACGCTCAGCGCGGCGACGCTGACTCATAACGGCAGCGCCAGCGCTGAACGCATCTCGATTATTGCACCTGAACTGCTGACCAGCGGCGGCTCTCTGATAGCCGACACGCTAACTCTCCACAGTCAGCATGTTGTGAATAGCGGTCTGATGCAGGGTAACGCGGCAATGGACCTGCAGATTGATAAGTTAGATAACCTGAGCGGCGGCACGCTCTATGCCAGGCATTCTCTGGCGCTGGATATACCGTATCTGACCAACCATGGGCTGATTACCAGCGACGGTTCATTGCATCTCCATGGTCGCCAGTTGGTTAACGGCGGAGAAATTAACGGCGTTAATCTGCAAAGTGAATATGCGACGGTAAAAAACGAAGCCGCGGGGCGCCTGCTGGCGGACACGTCATTGTCTGTTAATGGACAGCAGACAGATAACCTCGGACTCATGGCCGCCGAAATGCTCGCGCTGAACAGCCAGGACGTGAAAAACGACGGGAATGTGTTGTCGGTGGGGGAATTGAGCCTGAAGAATCAGACCCTGCACAACACCGGCTTGCTGCAGGGCGGCACGCTGAATCTGGAAGCAAATACGTGGCAAAACAGCGGTAATGCGCTGGGTGAAACGGGGGTAACGGCGACAGTACACGACGCGTTCACTAACCAGGGCAAGGTACTCAGTCAGCAGGGTATGACACTGCATGCCGCCAGTGCGAATAACAGCGGAATGCTGGCGGCGAAGGTGCTGGCATTACACGGCGATCTCAGCAATAGTGGGATCCTGCAGGGGGATCAGGCGCTGGCCTGGGATGGCAGTCGCTTCACTAACCTTGCGGGTGGGCAGGTGACCAGCGGTGAAGATCTACAGCTTAGCGGAAAACGTTTCGAAAATGATGGCCAACTGGAGGGCCGTACGGCGGCGATCAGACTGGATAACCTGCACAATAGCGGCAGCGTTCAGGCACTGGATAGCCTGAAAATTCAGGCTAACGGGCGACTGGATAACCAGGGATCGCTGCGCAGTCTCAACCTGTTCGAGCTGGCTGCGGCGCAGTTGTTTAACGACAACACGATTGCAGCAAAATCCCTGAGTATTTCCGTGCCGGAGCTTATGAATAACGGCATTGTGCAGGGTAATTCGGCGCTACAGCTCACCACCCGCAATCTGTTCAATGGTCAGCAGGGGCAACTGGTCAGCGGCGCGGGGCTGGATTTAGGCCTCGACTCACTGGAAAACCACGGTCTGCTGCTGGCGAATACCGGCTTCACGCTGCGCGGCAGCACATTAATTAACGCAGGTGATATTCAGGCCGACTCCCTGAACCTGACGCTGGCAAACTCGGTTGAAAATCAGGGGAGCCTGGTGGCGAAACAGAGGGCGTCGATGAATACTGCATCCCTGGATAACCGCGGTACGCTGGCGGCGACAAGTGTCGCTCTGGATGGAAAATCAATCCGTAACAGCGGACGGGTGCAGGGCAACGACAGTACCTCGGTTTCTGCGAATACCTTCACCACGGGTACCACAGGTAAATGGCTGGCCGGTAATGCGCTGTTGGTGCATACCGGTGCGATGGAAAACGCCGGCGTACTGCAGGGAAATACCCTGACATTTACTGCCGACTCGCTGAATAACAGCGGCGTGCTTAACGGTTTACATGGCCTGGAAGGCAAGCTATCCGGGCGACTTACCAACCCCGGACACATTCAAAGTGGCGGCGCACTGGCGCTTACGGCTGATGATATCAACAGTGCCGGACGTATTGCCGGTGACAGGCTGACTCTTGCTGCCTCGACGTTAAACAATTCAGGCCTGTGGCAGGGGACGAACGGGCTTGCGCTGTCTGGCGATGTACTCACGACGGGGATAACCTCCCGTACGCTGAGCGGCGGCGCGTTGACCTTTGATGCTGGCAATATAACGACGCAAGGAACGCTGCAGGGGCAGCAGCTCACGCTGACCGCTGATAACTGGCTGCACAAAGGATCGCTGATAAGCCTGGGTAATCTGACGGCTACTGTAAACAACGGCCTTACCACATCAGGCGATGTGATGAGCCATGGTGGAATGTCACTAACCGCGCAGCAGCTTGATAACAGTGGAAGGTTGCTCAGCGAGAGCGACGTAACGCTCGACGGCGCACAGTTCGATAACAGTGGCGCGGTACAGGGAAATACCCTGACCCTGCAGCAAAACCGGATCCACAATCAGGGCACGCTGACCGGCCTGCAAAGCCTGACGCTGGAGGCTCGTCAGCGTCTGATGGCGCGAATGGCGATGGCTTCACCGCAACAGGAATTGATTAACGCAGCAGGTGGTTCACTGCTGACGCAGGGAGCGCTGAAACTCACTTCTGGCGATGTGACGAATAATGGCACGTGGCAGGGACAGTCCGTTCTGCTCAGTGCGCAAACGCTGACAAACAACGGGGCAATACAAAGCGCCGACGCCCTGCAGTTTACGCTCGCAAATAACCTGACTTCTGCGGCCGGCAGCAAAATTACCGCCCTTGGTAACGCGACGCTACAGGCGCTTTCTCTGACTAACTCGGGGCAATGGGCGGCGAAAAATCTTACGCTGAAGGGGGCAACCCTTGATAACAGCGCGGCGATTAGCGGCGTAAATGCGCTCACGCTTGCCATGAACGGCGCGGTCAGGCAGCAGAAAGCGGGCAGTATGCTGAGCGGCGGCGCGTTGGATCTGACTGCGGCGTCAGTCACCAACGATGGAAAAATTCAGGGTGCGACGTTGGGCATGACGACCGGCGCATTGACCAACAGCGGACGACTACAAGGGGATAATGGCGCAACGCTGTCGCTGAGCGGTGGTTTGATAAACCAGTCTTCCGGGGAGATTGTCAGCCGCCAGGGGCTTTCGCTTTCTACGCCAGTGCTGTCCAACTACGGTTTAATGCAGGGCGGTGGAGAGACCCATCTTAACGCCACAACACGCGCGCTCAATGACGGCAAACTGCTTTCCGGCGCGGGAATGACGCTGACGACGGCAGAATATTCCGGCGCAGGCTGGTTACAGGCGACAAACCTCATTCTGAATGCGGCAACGGCCACCAATGACGGTAACTGGCTGGCCGACAGCGCCACGCTTGCAGGGACCCGGTTTACCAACCAGGGAACCGCGCAGGCCGGTCAACTGGCGGTGAAATACGCGCAACTGACGAATAACGGTACGCTGTTAGGCAACTCGCAACTGAGTGTGAATGCCAGCGAAGTTAATCAGAATGCGGCAGGGAAACTGTTCAGCGGCGGCGACCTGTTCGTTGAAAGTCGCGGGCTGGGTGCGTTGGGACAGGTGGTTGCGCTGGGTAATCTGACGCTGAAGCTGGTGAATGGTTTTACTGCGCAAAGCGCTTTTGCCGCGGGTAAAACACTGACCATTACCAGCGATGGCGCTATCGACAACCGTAGCGTGCTTCAGGGGCAATCGCTCAACCTGACGGCGGGCGGACAGCTCAGCAATAACGGGCAAATTACAACTGGCAGCGGCGTCAGTTATCTTAGCGGCGACAGCGTAGCGCTCAATGCCGCCGGAACGTTACAGGGCGGTGGCGATATTACGCTGACCAGTCGCGGTAATATTTCAGTCGCTGGTTTCACCGGAACGCGTGGCTCTCTGACGCTCAATGCACCGGGCGCCATCGTCAATACGGCGCTGTTGTACGCGGCAAATAATCTGGCGCTTTATGCTAACACCATCACCAACCAGCGCGGCGATATCCTCGCGGGCAACAATCTGTGGATGCAGCGAGATGCTGCGGGCAATGCCAACAGTGAAGTGGTCAACACCTCCGGCAATATCGAAACCCAGAACGGTGATATCACGATAAAAACAGGACATCTACTGAACCAGCGAGATGGGTTGAAAACAAACCAGACACAAATAGCTGGAGCAAACAATATTCCAGGGATAGGTAATGCGACTGTTGCGATAGATATCAGTCAGATGGCAGAAGGTACCTATGGCGTTAATGGTTACTCCTATGAGGTACAAACCAGCTCCTGTAGTGCGAATGCCTCCTGTAATATTCGTCATTATTACCAGTATTACTACGCACCGTTTAAAGACACGGCGACGCAGAAATTCATTTCCAGCCAGCTAAAAACAGAGGTTTCCAGCTCTGGCGGCGCAGCTCGTATTTCATCAGGGCGAAATCTGTCAATTGGCGCAAACGCGCTGGATAACGCAGCCAGTACTATTCTGGCAAATAATAATATTGACCTTTCAGGAAGCACATTCAATAACCAGAGCTGGCAGTCCGGGACGCTTACTGATTATCTGGTTTATACCTATTCTCCAGATAAATACTCCAATAAACAGTTTGCTGTAGATAACGTTGATGTTTTACCTCCGCGTTATAACGAGGGGAGAAACAGTAAAGGTGAAACTATTGTGCTTCCTAAAGAACGCACAATAACATTTACCCTGGAAGGGCATGACCGGGTTCAGGAAGGGGGGGAAACGTACCGTTCGGTGATTCAGGCGGGCGGTAATGTAAACGCCAGGTTTACTACTTCTATTGGCAACGAAAACGCAACCTCTGGTGGGGGACGGGTTAGCAATACCATCGTTACCCCAACCCTCAACACCCTCAGCAACCAAACCATCAGTAATGGGGTGCAAAAGCAGGCACTGGCAGGCAATGACACGGTGAGCGTCAGTTCCCCACAGTGGAACGATCGACTGCATGACGCATTGCAGCAGATTAACGGTGCAGGCGCGCTGGAAAGCGGCGGCGTATCAGACGCTACGCTCAACCCTGTTTCTACCACGCAGAAAGGTAACGCCAGCCTCGGCCAGCTCAATGGCCTGATTAACCCAGGCGAGAAGGGCGTGAATACTGCCGGGCAAAATCAGGGCAAAACGGTGGATACCAGCGCGTATCCGTTGCCTTCCGGAAAGAACGGGTATTTCGTCGTCTCTGACGATCCGAAAAGCCCGTACCTGATCAACGTTAACCCGAAACTGAACGGTCTTGGTCAGCTCGATCCCAGCCTGTTTGGTGATTTGAATGCGATGCTGGGTATCAAACCTGGCGAAGCGCCGCGTGAAACCAATATTGCGTATACCGATCAAAACCAGTTCCTTGGGTCGGCCTATATGCTCGATCGTCTCAAACTGAACCCGGAATATGACTACCGTTTCCTCGGTGATGCGGCGTTCGATACCCGCTATGTCAGTAACGCCATGCTGAATAAGACGGGAAGTCGATACATCAACGGTATTGGTTCTGACCTTGACCAGATGCGTTATCTGATGGATAGCGCTGCCAGTACCCAGCAGTCGCTGGGACTGACATTTGGGGTGGCGCTGACGGCCGATCAAATCGCGTCCCTTGAGCACAGCATGCTGTGGTGGGAAGCCGCGACCGTCAACGGTGAAACGGTAATGATACCGAAGCTGTATCTCTCGCCGAAAGATATCACCGTGAATAACGGTAGCGTCATTGCCGGGAATAATGTTCAGCTGACCAGCGGGAATATCACCAACTCCGGCAGTACGCTGTTGGCGAGAAACGATCTCACCCTCGACAGCCAAAACAGTATTAATAACCTTAACAATAGTCTGATGCAGGCCGGGGGCAATCTCGACCTGAGCGCGATGGGTGATATCAATAACGTCAGCTCCGCCATCAGCGGAAAAACGGTGGCGCTGGAAAGTCTGGGCGGCAACATCAATAACCTGACGCTGGCGGAACAGATTGATGTGAGTGCCAGGGATAAATACCGCAATGTGAGCTTTAAAGATACGTTGCTGGGGTCTGTGGCATCCATTACCGCGCAGGATGGATTGTCGCTCTCGGCAGGTAAAGATATCACCGTTACTGGCGCGAATCTCTCTGCAGGCGGTTCATTGCTGATGGATGCGTGGGGAGATATTGCGGTAAATGCCAACCAGATTAACGATGCCCGGAGCCGCTCCGGACGCTGGATAACTGAGACGGGTCGTTCGTCAGTGGACTGGCAGGGTAGCACCATCAGCGCGGGCGGTAACCTCGGTATTAATGCCGGGAATAACCTCAACGTCACCGCCAGCGATGTTAACGCGGGGGGGAATGCTCAGCTTACAGCGGGTAACGATCTCAATCTGAATGCGGGCACCACTCAGCAAAGTAGCCGTAACGGCGGCAGTGAATCGCACAGCACCGGGCTTTCCCGTACCACCGTGTCAGCGGGTGACAATCTGCTGTTGAAAGCGGGTCAGGATATTAATTCCCATGCAGCCGGGCTGGCTGCGGAGAATGATGTCGGTCTGCTGGCCGGGCGAGATGTCAACCTGCTGGCTGAAGCAACGACAGACGGCGACAGTTATCGTGCGAAGAAGAAAACCGTGGTCAATGACGCCGTACGCCAGCAGGGAACGGAAATTGCCAGCGGCGGCGACGCCGTCATTATTGCCGGGCGTGATGTAAACGCACAGGCAGCGGATGTTACGGCGCAGGGCGATATCGGCGTAACGGCAGGCCGGGATGTGAATCTCACGACCGCCACAGAGAGCGATTATCACTACCAGGAAACCACGAAAACCAAAAAAGGATTCCTCAGTAAAAAGACTACCCATACGATTGAAGAAGACAGCGCTACGCGGGAAAAAGGCGCGCTGCTGAGTGGGAACAATGTGACGGTCGCCGCCGGGAATAACATTCTGGTACAGGGCTCAGCCGTTGCCGGTGACGGCAATGTGGCGCTGGGAGCTGGCAACAATGTGGATATCGTTGCTGCCACCAATACCGATACCTCATGGCGCTTTAAAGAGACTAAAAAGAGCGGTCTGATGGGGTCGGGCGGGATCGGTTTCACTATCGGTAGCAGTAAAACGACGCACGATCTGCGCGAACAAGGCACCACCCAAAGCGAGAGCTTCAGTACTGTCGGCTCAACAGGAGGCAATGTCAGTATCACCGCGGGCCAGCAGGCACATATCGGCGGCGCGGATATCATCGCCCAGAAAGATATTGCTGTTCGCGGCGACAGCGTAATTATTGAACCGGGTCATGACAAACGCACCCGTGATGAGAAGTTTGAGCAGAAAACCAGCGGACTGACGGTGGCGCTGTCGGGGGCTGCTGGTGCTGCGATAAACAGTGCAGTACAAACCGCTCAGGATGTGAAAGATGAGAGTGATGACCGGCTTGCAGCGCTGAAGGCTACGAAGGCGGCGCTTTCCGGCGTGCAGGCGGCGCAGGGTGTTGCAGTTGCTCAGGCCGGTGGCGATCCGAATAACGGTATAGGCGTTAGCATTTCCCTGACTTCCCAGAAATCAAAATCTGAGCAGCATGCCTGGAGTGATACTGTGGCAGGCAGCACCCTGAATGCAGGTAACGACCTGGCTATTGTGGCGACAGGTAAAGGTCAGAGCGGAAACAGCGGCGATATTCTGATTGGCGCAAGCCAGTTGAAGGCGGGTGGGGATACCACGCTTGCGGCAGCGAACGATATTGTACTGAGCGGAGTGGCAAACACCCAGCAGACGACCGGGAAAAACAGTAGCAGCGGCGGTGGTGTGGGCGTCAGTATTGGCGGGGGGACTAATGGCTATGGTATTGGCGTCTTCGCTAATGTGAATGCGGCGAAAGGGCATGAGAAGGGTAACGGTACATCATGGGCTGAGACCACGCTTGATAGCGGTGGCACGGTATCGATGGCCAGTGGTCGTGATGCCATTCTGAATGGCGCGCAGGTCAGCGGCGATAAAGTGGTGGCGAATATTGGTCGCGACCTGTGGATGAGTAGCCAGCAGGACAGCAACGACTATAAATCGAAACAGAACAGCGTAGCAGCAGGCGGCAGTTTTACCTTCGGCAGCATGACCGGTTCGGGCTATATCAGTGCCAGCCAGGACAAGATGAAAAGCACTTATGACTCGGTGCAGGAGCAGACCGGGCTTTTTGCTGGCGATGGCGGATTTGATGTGGTGGTAGGACGTCACACACAACTGGACGGTACGGTAATCGCCTCGACGGCGCCAGGGGATAAAAACAGCCTTGATACCGGAACGCTGGGGTTCAGGGACATTCACAACGAAGCAGACTTTAAGGTCAGTCATTCAGGAGCCAGCCTGAGCGGCGGCGGGGCTTTTGGCGGCGATCAGTTTAAAGGTAACATGCCGGGTGGAATGATTTCAGCCGCTGGCAACAGTGGCCACGCGGAAGGCACGACGCAGGCGGCGGTGGCAGACGGCACCATAACTATCCGTGATAAAACCGGTCAGAAACAGGACGTGGCGAATCTGAGCCGTGATACGGAACACGCCAACGGCAGCATCAGCCCGATTTTCGACAAGGAGAAAGAGCAGAACCGGCTGAAAGCGGTGGGACTCATCAGCGACATTGGCGGTCAGGCAGCCGATATCGCCAGGACCCAGGGAGAGATTATTGCGCTCAAAGAGGCGCGGAGGGACAATCCAAATCTGCCAGCGGATAAGCTGAAAGATACACCGAAGTACAAGGAAGAACTGGCGAAGTATGGCACGGGCAGCGATATTCAGCGGGGAATTCAGGCGGCAACGGCGGCGCTTCAGGGGCTGGCTGGCGGTGATGTGGGGGCCGCGCTGGCGGGGGCATCGGCACCAGAGCTGGCGAATCTGCTTAAATCGACAGAGGGCAATACTGCGGTAAATGTCATTGCCCACGCGATACTGGGCGGCGCAGCGGCTGCGATGCAGGGTAACAGCGCGGCAGCGGGTGCAGCGGGTGCGGCAACGGGCGAACTTGCGGCCCGGGCGATTGCAGGTATGCTGTATCCTGATGTGAAGGACCTGTCGCAACTGAGTGAGGATCAGAAGCAGACCATCAGCGCGCTGGCAACGATATCAGCAGGGATGGCCGGTGGTCTGGCAGGAGACAGTACGTCATCAGCCGCAGCAGGTGCGCAGGCCGGGAAAAATGCAGTTGAGAATAATCTTTTGGGTGGAACAGAAACCACGCAAGAGAAGTTTGTGCGGGAGCATGGGAAGAATATCGCGTCCTGTGCAGATAACCCCGGTTCAGCGTCGTGCCAGAAAGGACTGGCAATGCAGGATGCGCTGATGGTAGCGCTGCCGGCTGGTCTGGGTGGTGGTGTGCTGGCAGCGGCCACGCCGGAAATAGCGGTAGCGGCCAAGGCTGCTATCCAGGCTTGTGCGGGTAATGTAGTGTTGTGCCTGAACAGTGCGGGGATCCAGGTATCAGAAGCTATTGTGCCGGGCGGCGTAGGGGCCGGTGGCGCGATTGGTATTGGTAAAACCGTTACAGAGGCGACGGCGGCGAAAGCTGAAGCAGTGGCGGCTAATACCGCCAAGAATGTTGGAAACAGTACAAAGGGCTCTTTAAGTGGCCAACCAACTAAATTACCGCCGAATGCCTCAGCAGAAAATATACGTTCATTGCAGCGAGAAAATGAGGGGGCGACGATCTTGTCTCAAAATGGTTATCATGTGGAGCAGAATCCTGTGACTCCGGGGGTTAAAAATCCAGACTATAAAATTAATGGTGAGGTGTTCGATAATATCGCCCCTAAAACAAACTCAGTTCGTAATATTTATGACCGGGCTTTAGAAAAAGTTAACAGTGGTCAAACAAACAATGTTGTTATCAACTTGGCAGATACAAAAGCAAGCGTTAGTGATTTGCAAAAGCAATTTAGTGATTGGCCAATCAAAGGGTTAGATAAGGTTATTGTTATCGATCAGTCAGGAAAGCCAATACGAATTAAGTAAGGTGGATAAATGTCAATTGATATAGCGTGTTACACATCAATAAATATTGATGAACTGAAGCAAAGATTAGATGTGGTGAGGGAAAAGTTCATCCATCTCTTTGATGGCCCGTATCTTATGTTTGATCCACACACAATTTTAAGCCGCCAACAGCTTGAACTAATTGATGATTATGTTGAAAAGTACAATCAAGAGACTAAATTATTAATTGCTGAAGAGTTTGGCCTAAAAGAGCCAAAATCTTATTTTTTGATTGCAGTGAATGATAAATCCTTCCCTGAGTTAAACACTTCTGAAATAGCAGATATGTTCAGGCAAGAGTTAGGAGAAGGAAATATTATTGTGCTTTTAAATGGTGAAGATCTAATCTAGATATTGTGATGGATCCCGGCCTGAATGACCGGGATCGTGCTGTCAACCATCAGGCAAAATACCCGTCCCCGCGCTTGATCACCGGCACATCACCGGTGTCGTTCAGCGCGCCGGGGAAGGTCTTCAGCCACTGCGTCACCTTCTTCTTATTGATGCGCATGACCCTTAACCCTTCGGTGTAGCCCCACAGCTCGCGGGTGTTCTGGGTTGAGATGACAATTATGATGTGTGGGTTGCAGGGTAAAAAGCCACGGCGAGGCGGTAGCGTGTTCGGGAGAAAAAGTCGCGTCGGGGCGTGATACCCAGCCATCAAAATGCGCTAGGCGATATTGATTGCAACAGATTGAATTAACTAAAAAAACACTCTTCATCGTCAAGGTTCACGACAGATAAAGTTGTTGTTGAGAATAATGCGCTGGGTAACAAGAATGACAAGCTGCCATCCATTATTCCGATAAACCCGCTGCCAATCGGGGTTGAAGGTGCAGATGGTGAGCCACTGAAAGGTGGTGGTGGGATAGCTAAAGGCGGTAAATCTAAAGACACTCAAATTTGGACAGAAACCAAGAAAGCAGAACCTGTAGGTAATGCCTATGGGCATTGGACAAAACATGGGAAAGAGTTTCCAGAGTATCAGAATGCGAAGCAATATGTTGATGCTGCACATAATTTTATGACAAACCCACCGCCAGGCACTTTAACTAAAACTCGCCCTAACGGAGACACACTGTATTACAATCCTGTGACTAATGTCTTTGCTTCAAAAGATATAAATGGTGTACCGCGTACAATGTTTAAACCAGAGAAAGGTCTCGAATATTGGAACAAGCAATGATGAATAACGGCTCTTATCCTTGTCCATGCTGTGGAAATAAGACAATTGATGAGCCGGGTTGTTATGAAATTTGCCCTATATGTGGATGGGAAGATGACCCTGTACAATCGGCTGATCCAGATTTTTCTGGCGGGGCAAATTCTCCGAGTTTAAATGAGGCGAAAAGAGCATTTAACGAACAGTAACTGAATATTTTATCCCGGCCCCCAGGCCAGGATCTGTTTATTAGCCGTCAGGCTCACCCAAAATGCCCGCGCTCACGCTTGATCGCAGGTCGATCCCCAGTGTCGTTCAGCACGCAGGGGAACGCCCTGAGCCACTGCTTCATCTTCGGCCCGTTGACGGAGACCACGCCCAGCCCCTCGGCGCAGCCGTACAGTTAGCGGGTGTTCTGCGTGGTGATAACGATGCAGTCCGGCATCACCCGGATATTAATCGGCACTCCGTCAGTAAATCCCTCCGTCACGGGTTGTCGGGTTAAACGAGGTGGTTCATCAGCGTGGTTGTGGTCTGAAAACTTAGGACGGTTAATGGCAGCAACTGACGGCGCTGCTATGATGCGGGAGTTGTAGGCCGGAAAGTCACGGCGGGGCGGTAGCGTGACATGGGTCAAAAGTGCGTATCGGGGCGTTGGGTCCAGTACAGCAAAATGCAGCAGGAAAACTGGGTTGTAACTTGCTGAGTGAACAGGAAAAACTGTTTTTTACAGGCTGACTTCGCAACGGAAAAAGTTGTTGTTGAGAATAACTCGCTGAGTGGTGATCGGGCCCGCGAAGCGGCAAAACAGGCTGCTGAATCTCTGAAAAATCAGGTCAGGGAAAAGCTGGGTGAAGGCGGAACAGTCCTGCGCTGATTACGTTCGCGGGTGAATACTTGCCGTACCTGTCAGCCTACTGTGCAGGGGGAAAGCGGTTTTTTGCGTAGTAACTCGTGGTTTTACGGGGCATCTGGTGAAACACCTGAATATGCCTGGGCAATGGCGGGTTCTGGCATAAAATTTGTGTCAGCGATAATCAGCTTCTTGTAAGTTGTCATGTATTAAGAGGAATAAAGGTGTTTGTGCCCCTTTGCTACTACACTATTTAACCTATGGCTATCACACCGTACTTAATAAAACTGTCGTCATTTAAAAATAGCATATTTATTAAATGCGAAGCGGCTCCAGAAAATAGTGTTGATATATGTAATGTGTAACAGCCAATAAAACAGATCGCGAACCATGAAATAACAATGCTATCATTCACATCAAACGTGGCAGACAACTGCTGGCACACGCATTCACCCCGGAGCACCTCATGAATAACGACATTCCGCTAAAATATTATGATATCGCCGACGAGTACGCGACCGAAGCCGCAAAGCCGGTAAACGATGCCGAACGCGATGCGCTGGCGCACTACTTCCAGCAACTGATCACCCGTTTAATGAACAACGAAGAGATTAGCGAAGAAGCGCAGCAGGAGATGGCAACCGTGGCCGGTGTCGACGCGCAGCGTATCGACGATATCGCGGAGTTCCTCAATCGCTGGGGTAACGAGTAGCCAAAGACGTGGTCTGTGTTTTACACTGCGCGCAAATTCAGTAGATATACTCTGCGAGTATTAGATTTAATCAGGTGGAAACAGCAATGAACGGAACAATCACAACGTGGTTTAAAGATAAAGGCTTTGGATTTATCAAAGATGAAAATGGCGATAACCGCTATTTTCATGTGATTAAGGTTGCTAATCCTGAGCTGATCAAGAAAGACGCGGCGGTAACCTTTGAACCGACCACCAACAACAAAGGTCTTTCTGCCTATGCGGTGAAAGTCATACCAGACAGCAAATACATCTATATCGCGGGCGAGCGTCTGAAGCTCACGGCGATCAAGTCGTACCTGGTATACAGTGAAGAAGTTCCTGTCGAAACCCGTATTGATAAAGAAAACGCGGTGCTGTCTGTCGGCGTGCTGATGAACAGCATCCGGCCGAAATCAGAGGTGAAGCCAGGCGAAATGCGTAAGCTGAAAAAACTGGCTATCACCACTTTCCAGGGTACGACGCTGATCTTCTCTGAAGATGAAATCGACATCGATGCGACAGTAAAATTGCTTAAGGTCTGAAGCTCGTCAGACTGATAAGTGCCGCAACTCTGTTATTCATTGCCCCATGCGGATAGTGTTGCTCTGAGCGCTGAGGATGCAAGAAACCGCTCGCCCAGAGCAGAACACTTTATGTAATTGCTGAAGCCGCCGCTGGCTTCGCGTCCTTATTATTGCAGTGGTCCAATTAGTTAGGATAAAAACAAAAGAACCAGCAGGGAGTCTGGTAATAACCTATTCATAATGTTAATTATTAATTAAATAAAAGTAGCAGCTCATGAAGTTTTGATATTTTCATTTCTCATAGACGAGAATTTACACATCATGATATAATATGGTGGAGAAAGCTCGCGGTTTATTAATCTGCGCGTAATGTAAATAAATTTTCGGGGAGTGTATTCCAGTGGGACGTAAATGGGCCAATATTGTTGGTAAAAAAACGGCTAAAGACGGTGCAACGTCTAAAGTATATTCAAAATTCGGTGTGGAAATCTATGCTGCCGCTAAACAAGGTGATCCAGACCCAGAATTAAACACAGCTTTAAAATTCGTTATTGAACGTGCGAAACAAGCCCAGGTTCCCAAGCACGTTATTGATAAAGCTATTGATAAAGCCAAAGGTGGCAGCGACGAAACGTTCATGCAAGGGCGTTATGAAGGTTTTGGCCCAAGCGGTTCCATGATTATCGCTGAAACCCTGACATCAAACGTTAACCGCACGATTGCTAATATTCGCTCAATCTTCAATAAAAAAGGCGGGAATATCGGGGCGGCAGGTTCTGTCAGCTACATGTTTGACAATACTGGTGTAATCGTATTTAAAGGCACTGACCCTGACCATGTTTTTGAAATTTTGCTTGAAGCTGAAGTTGATGTTCGTGATGTCACCGAAGACGAAGGAAATATCATTATTTATACTGAGTCTACCGACCTTCACAAAGGCATTGCAGCGTTAAAAGCAGCGGGAATTACAGAGTTTTCAACAACAGAATTAGAAATGATTGCTCAATCAGAAATTGAACTGTCGCCAGAAGATTTAGAAATCTTTGCAGGGCTTGTTGATGCTCTTGAAGATGACGACGATGTTCAAAAAGTATATCATAACGTTGCAAATCTCTAATTCTAAATTAAAGAAATCTGTCATTGTGGCAGATTTTTTTAACGATTAGATTTGTTATAAAAAGTATATCTGGCCTGACAGTACGGCAGAAAATAAAATTAAATATCTGCTGGCTCAATTCTGGCTCTGTCTCGCCAGCCACTGACCGACGATAGGCCATAATTTATCCGCACTCCGCGTTCGAAAAAAGCCCATGTGTCCAACTGAAGAAAGACCATAATCTGCGTGCCGAATTTCGCGATGTTCGATTTTTGCGTTTTGCACTGGCTCCATCAGGGATGCAATGGCTTCAGGGTTAGCCCACGGGTCGTCATCAAAACCCATCACCAGTAAAGGCAAGGTTATCTCACTTGCCCGTTGGCGTGCATCCCAGTCTGGATCGTCGTAGAAATAACCCGGCATTGCGCTCCAGCGTCCCCACTGAAGCATCACTGGAGCTGGCAAATCTTCGCCCAGCCCAAGGCGCCTGGCAGGCATATACCCGAAGATTCGGCAAAGAACCGGGGCCAGAACACGCAGCAGGCACCAGACCCGCACCTTCTCTGCCGTTTGTTTTATTGTGCTCGTCACCCCGGCATGGGAGGCCACAATGACGGCCGCGTGCAGGGCGGAAGTGGCCGTGGAAAGCAGAACCGCATGCCCGCCGACACTGTGTCCTACCGCCAGCAGGTTAAGTCCGGGAAAACGCGTTTTAGCCCAGGCAGTAATGCAGCCCACGTCCTGCTCGATCCAGTCTGACATTGAGATGCTGTAGCTACGGAGCTTCCCGGATTTCGAGCGGCCCGTTCCCCGATAATCGTAAGTGACGACACTGAATCCCTGGTTAAAAAGGTACTCTGCGAACCCCTTATAAAACGCCTGTACAACCGCCGTGGCTGGATGAAGAATAACGATCGCTTTGGCATCGCTTCTTTCCCAAATCGTGGCGGACAGAAATCCGCCTTCATTTACGGGTATTATTATTGAATTCATTCATTGAGCCTTATCTGTGTGGTCATACCAGTTGGTTCTGAATTCAATGTAGCTTTAACTAGCGAATCTGGCGATTTTTTTGTTCTGTATCCCGGTCTCGTTAAAGGAGACCGGGAATGCGGAAGGTTATTTAAGCTTTGGATAATCCGCCAACAAATGTGATCTACTTCACCTCCCGGTAACCAAAATCTCTTGTGACTCCACGCCGTCCTCTATCTGTTTCGCCACTTTTTGTAAGGCCGGAAGATGCTTTTCCGCTGCCTGCTCGATGGTCATGGCGCTGGCCATATACACCAGGTTCAGGCAACCAATAACCCGCTGCTCGCTGCGGATGGGAACGGCGATGGAGGCGATTTTTTCTTCCTGATCCCACCCGCGATAGTTCTGTCCAAAGCCGTCTTTACGTGCGCGGGCCAGAATAGCGTCGAGCTTCAGCGGTTCGCGGGCTAACTGGAACTCTTCTCCTGGTCTTGAGGCAAGCATTTCAATCAGTTGCTGACGTTCATTCTCCGGGCAAAATGCCAGCCAGGTCAGGCCGGATGCGGTTTTTAATAGCGGTAAACGACGTCCGACCATTGCCCGGTGAAACGACAGGCGGCTGAAGCGGTGGGTGGTTTCACGCACCACCATCGCGTCAACGTCCAGCGTGGACACGTCGGTCGGCCAGATGACTTCGCGCAGCAAATCCCCCAACAGCGGGGCGGCGAGCGCAGAAATCCACTGCTCGTCACGAAATCCCTCACTGAGCTGACGGACTTTTATGGTTAAGCGAAAGCTGTCATCGGACAGGCTGCGCCGGACGTAACCCTCATCCTGCAACGTTTCCAGCAGACGTCTGACCGTGGTGCGGTGCAGGCCGCTCAGCTCTGCCAGCAGGCCAACGCTGGCCCCGCCGTCAAGCCGATTTAACATATTTAATAACATTAACCCGCGCGTTAACCCGCGCACGGTTTTGTATTTGGTAGCGTCGTCACTTTTCATATTCATTGACAAATATATAGTTAAAACAACGTTGTGCACTTAGTGCACATCCAGGCATGTTTTGATTGTAGCGCAAAAACTCACTTCTATACTGACCGCACAATAAAAATTATTCACATATTTTTAACAAAACAAATTGCGCCTCACCAGGGCCTGCAATTGCGTTTTGTCCGAGTAGTGAGGTTCTGAAATGACAACTATAAATCCTGATATCCAACCCGCAGTGCAGCACACCGCGCAGGTAGCCATTGCTGGAGCCGGCCCGGTAGGGCTGATGATGGCGAACTATCTTGGCCAGATGGGCATTGAGGTGCTGGTGGTAGAGAAGCTCGACACGCTGATCGACTATCCCCGCGCCATCGGTATTGACGATGAAGCGCTGCGCACCATGCAGTCCGTTGGTCTGGTCGAGAACGTTTTGCCACATACCACGCCGTGGCACGCGATGCGCTTTCTTACCCCGAAAGGCCGCTGCTTTGCCGATATCCAGCCGATGACCGACGAATTTGGCTGGTCGCGACGCAATGCGTTCATTCAGCCGCAGGTGGATGCGGTGATGCTGGAAGGGCTGTCGCGTTTCCCCAACGTGCGTTGCCTGTTTTCTCGCGAACTGGAAGCCTTCAGCCAGCAAAATGGTGAAGTGACGCTGAACCTGAAAGCGCCGGACGGCCAGCGGGAAACGGTGAAGGCCCAGTGGCTGGTGGCCTGCGACGGTGGCGCCAGCAACGTCAGGCGCTCGCTGAATGTGCCATTTGAAGGTAAAACCGCGCCGAATCAGTGGATTGTAGTGGATATCGCCAACGATCCGCTGAGTACGCCGCATGTGTACCTGTGTTGCGATCCGGTGCGCCCGTATGTTTCTGCCGCGCTGCCGCATGCGGTGCGCCGCTTTGAATTTATGGTGATGCCGGGGGAAACCGAAGCCCAGCTTAGCGAGCCGCAGAATATGCGCCAACTCTTGAGCAAAGTGCTGCCGAACCCGGATAACGTCGAGCTGATCCGCCAGCGCGTGTACACCCATAACGCCCGGCTGGCCGAACGCTTTCGTATTGACCGTGTGCTGCTGGCGGGCGACGCGGCGCACATTATGCCGGTCTGGCAGGGGCAGGGGTACAACAGCGGTATGCGCGATGCCTTCAATCTGGCGTGGAAACTGGCGCTGGTGATTAATGGCAAAGCCGGTGATGCGCTGCTGGATACCTACCAGCAGGAGCGCCGCGATCATGCCAAAGCGATGATCGATTTGTCGGTTACCGCAGGCAACGTGCTGGCGCCGCCAAAACGCTGGCACGGCGCGGTGCGCGACGGAGTTTCCTGGCTGTTGAACTACATTCCGCCGGTCAAACGTTACTTTCTTGAAATGCGATTTAAGCCGATGCCGCAGTACCACATCGGGGCGTTGGTGCGTGAAGGTGACGCGAAAACCTCGCCAGTCGGCAAGATGTTTATCCAGCCGAAGGTCACGCTGGAAACCGGCGAAGTGACGTTGCTCGACAACGTCATTGGCCCGAATTTCGCGGTGATTGGCTGGGGCTGTAATCCGCTATGGGGCATGAGTGAAGCGCAGATCCAGCAGTGGCAGGCGCTGGGGACGCGGTTTATCCAGGTGGTGCCGGATACGCAGATACATACCGATCAGGATAACCATGACGGCGTTACCCGCATTGGCGATACGCAAAACCGTCTGCGCGCGTGGTTTGCCCAACACAATGCCGCGCTGGTGGTGATGCGCCCGGACCGCTTTGTCGCTGCCATCGCTATTCCGCAAACCCTGGGCAACACCCTGAATAAACTGGCGTCGGTGATGACGCTCACCCGCGTAAATACCGATCTTCCTGTTGAAAAGGTAGCCTGATATGCACGCTTATCTTCACTGTCTTTCCCACTCGCCGCTGGTGGGCTATGTCGACCCGGCGCAGGTCGTGCTCGATGAAGTTAACGGCGTGATCGCCAGCGCCCGCGCACGTATTGCGGCGTTCGATCCTGAGCTGGTGGTGCTGTTTGCCCCCGATCACTACAACGGTTTTTTCTACGATGTGATGCCGCCGTTTTGTTTAGGCGTAGGGGCCACCGCAATCGGCGATTTCGGCAGCGCCGCCGGGGAATTGCCGGTGCCCACCGATCTCGCTGAGGCCTGCGCCCATGCGGTGATGAAAAGCGGTATCGATCTTGCCGTGTCCTACAACATGCAGGTCGATCACGGCTTTGCGCAGCCGCTGGAGTTTTTGCTCGGTGGTCTGGATAAGGCTCCGGTGTTACCGGTGTTTATTAACGGCGTCGCCACGCCGCTGCCGGGCTTTCAGCGTACCCGCATGCTCGGTGAAGCCATTGGTCGTTTCGCCAGTTCGCTGAATAAACGCGTGCTGTTTTTAGGTTCCGGCGGCCTGTCGCATCAGCCACCGGTGCCGGAGCTGGCAAAGGCCGATGCCCATATGCGCGACCGCCTGCTCGGCAGTGGCAAACAGTTACCCGAAAACGAGCGTGAATTGCGCCAGCAGCGAGTGATCAGCGCCGCCGAGAAATTTGTGCAAGACCAGCACACGCTGCACCCACTTAACCCCGTCTGGGATAACCGCTTTATGACCCTGCTTGAGCAGGGACGTTGGCAGGAACTGGACGCGGTCAGCAATGAAGAGCTATCCGCGATGGCGGGCAAATCAACGCACGAAGTGAAAACCTGGGTTGCCGCCTTCGCTGCCATTTCTGCCTTTGGCAACTGGCGCAGCGAAGGCCGTTATTATCGCCCGATCCCGGAGTGGATCGCCGGATTCGGCTCCCTGAGCGCCACCACACAGAACTGAAACAGAACTGAATATGCAGGAGAAGAGCATGACTTACCAACCGCAAACCGAAGCCGCCACCAGCCGTTTTCTGGAGGTGCAGGAAGCAGGCGAAACCTTACGCGTGCATTTCAATGACTGTGGGCAGGGCGAAGAGACCGTGGTGCTACTGCACGGCTCAGGTCCTGGCGCGACGGGCTGGGCGAATTTCAGCCGCAACATCGATCCGCTGGTTGAGGCCGGATACCGGGTGATCCTGCTGGATTGTCCTGGCTGGGGGAAAAGCGATGGGATCGTTAACCGCGGGTCACGATCCGATCTCAACGCTCGCATTCTGAAAAGCGTGGTCGATCAACTGGATATTCAGAAAATCCACTTGCTGGGCAACTCAATGGGTGGCCACAGTGCAGTGGCGTTTACTTTGAGCTGGCCAGAGCGCGTGGGCAAGCTGGTGCTGATGGGCGGCGGAACGGGCGGCATGAGCCTGTTTACCCCGATGCCGACCGAAGGCATCAAGCGTCTGAATCAGCTATATCGTGAGCCGACCATCGAAAATCTGAAGCTGATGATGGAGATTTTTGTCTTCGACACCAGTGACCTGACTGAAGCGCTGTTTGAGGCGCGCCTGAATAACATGCTGTCGCGCCGCGATCATCTGGACAACTTTGTCCAGAGTCTGGAAGCCAACCCGAAACAGTTCCCGGACTTCAGCCCGCGTCTGGGTGAAATCAAGGCCCAGACCCTGATTGTCTGGGGCCGCAACGACCGGTTCGTGCCGATGGACGCCGGTCTGCGCCTGCTCTCCGGGATTGCCGGTTCTGAACTGCACATCTACCGCGACTGCGGGCACTGGGCGCAGTGGGAACATGCGGATGCCTTTAACCAACTGGTGCTGAACTTCCTCGCACGCCCTTAAGGAACGGACATGACGAATCTTAATCTTGAGCAGTTAGCCGCCGATTTACGCCTGGCAGAGGAAAAAGGAGAAGCTATCGCCCCGCTGCGTGAACTGATTGGCGTGGACAATGCCGAAGCGGCCTATGCCATTCAGCGCATCAACGTGCAGGACAACGTGGCGCGCGGGCGGCGCGTGGTTGGGCGCAAAGTGGGGCTGACGCACCCGAAAGTGCAACAGCAATTGGGGGTCGATCAGCCAGACTTCGGCACGCTGTTTGCCGACATGTGCTACGGCGATAACGACACCATTCCGTTTTCGCGTGTACTGCAACCGCGTATTGAAGCGGAAATTGCGCTGGTGCTGAACCGCGATCTACCCAATGCCGACACCACTTTTGATGAGCTGTATAACGCCATCGAGTGGGTGCTGCCCGCGCTCGAAGTGGTCGGCAGTCGTATCCGCGACTGGTCAATAAAGTTTGTTGATACCGTGGCGGATAATGCCTCCTGCGGTGTGTATGTGGTCGGCGGGCCGGCGCAGCGTCCGGCCGGGTTAGATCTGAAAAATTGCGCAATGAAAATGACGCGCAATAACGAAGAGGTCTCCAGTGGGCGCGGCAGCGAATGTCTGGGGCATCCGATCAACGCCGCCGTCTGGCTGGCGCGCAAAATGGCCAGCCTCGGCGAGCCGCTGCGTGCGGGGGACATCATTCTCACCGGGGCGTTAGGCCCGATGGTATCAGTGAATGCGGGCGATCGTTTTGAAGCCCATATCGACGGTATTGGTTCAGTTGCCGCCACTTTTTCAGCGGCGGTTACAAAAGGAAGTCAGTCATGAGTAAGCGTAAAGTCGCCATTATCGGCTCCGGCAACATCGGCACCGATTTGATGATTAAAATTCTGCGCCACGGCGTGCACCTGGAGATGGCGGTGATGGTCGGTATTGACCCGCAATCCGATGGTCTGGCGCGCGCCAGACGTATGGGCGTTGCCACCACCCATGAAGGGGTGACTGGGCTTATCGCCATGCCGGAATTCGCCGATATCGACATCGTGTTTGATGCCACCAGCGCGGGCGCACATGTGAAGAACGACGCCGCGCTGCGCGCCATTAAACCGGGGATCCGCCTGATCGACCTGACCCCCGCGGCGATCGGTCCATACTGCGTGCCGGTGGTGAATCTGGAGGCTAACGTTGATCAGCAGAACGTCAATATGGTGACTTGCGGCGGGCAGGCGACCATCCCAATGGTGGCGGCTGTCTCTCGCGTGGCAAAAGTCCATTACGCCGAAATTATTGCCTCGATCGCCAGTAAATCTGCGGGACCGGGCACTCGCGCCAATATTGATGAGTTCACCGAAACCACCTCAAAGGCGATTGAAGTGGTCGGCGGCGCCGAAAAAGGTAAAGCCATCATTGTGCTCAACCCGGCTGAACCGCCGCTGATGATGCGCGACACGGTGTATGTGCTAAGCGAAGCGGCCTCCGAGATTGAAGTTGAAGCGTCCATCAACGAGATGGCGGCGGCGGTACAGGCCTATGTGCCGGGTTATCGCCTGAAACAGCGCGTACAGTTTGAAGTTATCCCGCAGGATAAATCGGTGAATCTGCCGGGTATCGGCCAGTTTTCCGGGCTCAAAACCGCGGTATATCTGGAAGTGGAGGGCGCGGCGCACTATTTACCTGCCTATGCGGGCAACCTCGACATAATGACCTCCAGCGCGCTGGCGACCGCTGAGAAGATGGCGCAGTCACTCACCCGTCAGTCAGGAGAAGCAGCATGAACGGTAAAAAACTCTATATCTCTGACGTGACCCTGCGTGACGGTATGCACGCCATTCGTCACCAGTATTCGCTGGAAAACGTGCGCCAGATTGCGAAAGCGCTGGACGATGCGCGGGTCGATTCTATTGAAGTGGCGCATGGCGACGGTTTACAAGGTTCCAGCTTTAACTACGGCTTTGGCGCGCACAGCGATCTCGAGTGGATTGAAGCGGCGGCAGACGTGGTGCAGCACGCTAAGATCGCCACGCTGTTACTGCCGGGGATCGGTACTATTCACGACCTGAAAAATGCGTATCAGGCCGGGGCGCGGGTGGTACGCGTGGCGACCCACTGCACCGAAGCGGACGTGTCGGCCCAGCATATTCAGTATGCGCGCGAGCTGGGTATGGATACCGTCGGCTTTCTGATGATGAGCCACATGACCACGCCGGAAAATCTGGCGCAGCAGGCGAAGCTGATGGAAACCTACGGCGCGACTTGTATCTACGTGGTCGATTCCGGCGGAGCGATGAACATGAGTGATATTCGCGCCCGCTTCCGCGCCCTGAAAGCGGTACTGAAGCCGGAGACGGAAACCGGAATGCATGCGCATCACAACCTCAGTCTCGGTGTGGCGAACTCGATTGCTGCGGTGGAAGAGGGCTGCGATCGTATCGACGCCAGCCTGGCGGGCATGGGCGCAGGCGCGGGCAATGCGCCGCTGGAAGTGTTTATCGCTGCAGCGGATAAGCTCGGCTGGCAGCATGGCACCGATCTGTATGCGCTGATGGATGCTGCCGACGATCTGGTGCGTCCGCTGCAGGACCGCCCGGTGCGGGTGGATCGCGAAACGCTGGCGCTGGGCTATGCCGGGGTGTACTCCAGCTTCCTGCGTCATTGTGAAGTGGCGGCGGCGCGTTATGGCCTGAGCGCGGTTGATATTCTGGTTGAACTGGGCAAGCGCCGAATGGTGGGCGGCCAGGAAGATATGATCGTCGACGTGGCGCTGGATCTGCGCCACAGCAAATAAAAATGATTACGCGGCTGGCAACGTATCAGCCGCGATTCACCTGCATCGTGACCTCAGAGGTACATCTTATGACTACCCGTACCCCCGCATCCTGGCGCCTGACGTTGACCGTCGGGCTGTGTTTTTTAGTCGCCCTGATGGAAGGGCTGGATCTCCAGGCCGCCGGGATCGCTGCCGTCGGTATCGCTCAGGCGTTTGCGCTGGATAAAATGCAGATGGGCTGGATCTTCAGCGCCGGTATTCTCGGGCTGCTGCCCGGCGCGTTGGTGGGCGGTATGCTGGCCGATCGCTATGGCCGCAAGCGCATTCTCATTGCCTCCGTGGCGTTGTTCGGCCTGTTCTCGCTGGCGACGGCGATTTCCTGGGATTTCTCATCGCTGGTATTTGCCCGTCTGATGACCGGCGTCGGGCTGGGCGCGGCATTGCCGAATCTGATCGCGCTGACCTCCGAAGCGGCGGGGCCACGTTTTCGCGGCACGGCGGTGAGCCTGATGTACTGCGGCGTGCCGATTGGCGCGGCGTTAGCGGCGGCGCTTGGGTTTAGCGGTCTCGCCTCCGCCTGGCAAACGGTGTTCTGGGTTGGCGGGGTGATCCCGCTGTTGCTGGTTCCGCTGTTGATGCGCTGGTTGCCGGAATCGCAGGTTTATACCCAACAAACGCAGGTAGCTGCCGCGCCGTTGCGCGCCCTGTTTGCGCCAGCAGCAGCGAGCGCTACGCTGCTGCTGTGGCTGTGCTATTTCTTCACCCTGCTGGTGGTGTATATGCTGATCAACTGGCTTCCGATGCTGCTGGTGGAGCAGGGATTTCAACCCTCGCAGGCGGCAGGCGTGATGTTTGCTCTGCAAATCGGTGCAGCCAGCGGGACGTTAATTCTCGGGGCGTTGATGGACAAACTGCGTCCGGTGGTGATGTCGCTGCTGATCTACACCGGGATGTTGGCTTCGCTGCTGGCGCTGGGGACGGTGTCGACATTCAGCGGCATGCTGATGGCGGGATTTGTGGCGGGGATGTTTGCCACTGGTGGGCAAAGCGTGTTGTATGCGCTGGCGCCGTTATTTTACAACACGCAGATTCGCGCCACAGGCGTGGGCACCGCCGTTGCTGTCGGACGTTTGGGCGCGATGAGCGGCCCGCTGCTGGCCGGGAAAATGTTAGCGCTGGGCACAGGAACGGTGGGCGTGATGGCGGCGTCTGCGCCGGGGATTTTGCTGGCGGGCCTGGCGGTATTTATTCTGATGAGCCGTAAATCGCAGATGTCGATCCCGGCTAACGGTGCTTAAGCGACCGTCTGGTGCAGAGTTGACGCATCGCCATAATTGCGGGTGAGCGCGGAGCCTTGCGGGTATGGCTGTGATAGTGTGAGGGCTTATTTCCATCAAAACAGGAGCCAGAACATGTCGCAGAATAATCCGTTAAGCGCCATCCTCGACAAACAGGATTTCCTGTTACTGGATGGTGCGATGGCGACGGAGCTGGAAGCGCGCGGTTGTGATTTAGCAGACAGCCTGTGGTCAGCCAAAGTGCTGGTCGAAAATCCGCAGCTTATCCGCGAAGTGCATCTTGATTATTTCCGGGCGGGGGCGCAATGCGCGATCACCGCCAGCTATCAGGCCACGCCGGCAGGTTTTGCCGCGCGCGGCCTGAATGAAGCGCAGTCGAAAGCGCTGATTGGCAAAAGCGTGGAGCTGGCGCGTAAAGCGCGTGAAGCCTGGCTGGCTGAGAACCCGCAGGCGGGTACGCTGCTGGTGGCAGGCTCCGTCGGGCCTTATGGCGCGTATCTGGCGGATGGATCAGAGTATCGTGGCGATTATCAACGTAGCGCTGAGGAATTTCAGGCGTTTCACCGTCCGCGCGTGGAAGCGTTGCTGGATGCCGGGGCCGATCTGCTGGCCTGTGAAACCCTGCCGAATTTTATCGAGATTGGCGCGCTGGCTGAGCTGTTGACCGCGTATCCGCGTGCCAGGGCGTGGTTCTCGTTTACTCTGCGCGACAGCGAGCACCTGAGCGACGGTACGCCGCTGCGTGACGTGGTGGCGTTGCTGGCGGGTTATCCGCAGGTGGTGGCGTTAGGCATCAACTGTATTGCGCTGGAAAAGACCACCGCCGCATTGCAGCATCTGCACGGCTTAACGGCACTGCCACTGGTGGTGTATCCGAATTCGGGCGAGCATTACGATGCGGTAAGTAAAACCTGGCACCATCACGGTGAACATTGCGCGCGGCTGGCCGATTATTTGCCGCAGTGGCAGGCCGCAGGCGCACGGTTGATCGGCGGGTGTTGTCGCACCACGCCGAAGGATATTGCCGCGCTAAAAGCGCGAAGCTGAGAGTTTATCGGGCCTATAGTGAACAATGTAGGCCCGATAAGCGCAGCGCATCAGGCATTGTCGGATGGCGGCACAAGCGCCTTATCCGACCTACAAAGCAACAAAATCTTATGCCGCATCTGCCAGCACAAACATGCCGTACGGGTGGATTTCAAGGTAGTACTGCTCGCCGACGTCCGGCTGCAGGCGCGTGGCGTTGACCTGTAACAAGATCTCCTGTCCATGCCACTCCACCGTGACTTCATACTGAGGGCCCATATAGGCGACATGGCGGATCGCGCAGCGCTGGCTCTCCTCGCCGCGATCGCTGAGCGTGATCGCTTCCGGGCGCACGCCGACCATCCCTTCTCCGTGATCGTTAAAGTGCGGCGGTCGCGGCAAACGATAGCCGTAGATATCAACGTATCCTGCGCTAAAGGTGGCCGGAAACAGGTTGGCATCGCCCATGAAACTCGCCATAAAACGTGAGGCAGGCTGACGATAGAGCTCCTGTGGCGAACCGATCTGCATGATGTGTCCTTTATTCATCACCAGTACGGTATCGGAAACCGCAAAGGCTTCGCTCTGATCGTGGGTAACGTACAGCGAGGTGATATCAAACTGCTTTTGTAGCTCGCGGATCTTGTCGCGCATGCTGCGACGCAGGTTGGCGTCCAGGTTGCTCAGCGGCTCATCAAACAGCAGCACCTTCGGTTTGAGGATCAACGCGCGGGCCAGTGCCACGCGCTGCTGCTGACCGCCGGAGATCTGATCGACATAGCGCTCTTCGAACCCCTCCAGATCGACCATCGCCAGCGCTTCTTTCACCCGCGTCTTCACTTCGCTGCGCGACACGCCAAGCATCTTCAGGCCATAGCCGACGTTCTCTCCCAGCGACATGTGCGGAAACAGAGCATACGACTGAAACACCATGCAGATATCGCGTTGCTGAATGGAACGATGGGTGACATCTTCGCCATCAATAAAAATCTGGCCTTCACTCGGTTTTTCCAGCCCGGCGACAAGCCGCAAAATGGTGGTTTTGCCACAGCCGGAGGGGCCGAGCAGCGTCACCATTTGCCCCTGCGGAATGGTGAGGTTGATGTTGTCGATAACCGTGTTGCTGCCAAATCGTTTAGTGACGTTGCGCAGTTCAACGAAATTTTTCTGAGTCATAGTGCGCTCCATTACGCCTGGTTTTTAGCTTTTGAACGGGAGGTACGTGATTCGCCGATCAGCCAGTCAAAGATGAAAATAATCGCCAGCATCACCACGATCAGAATCGAACCGTAGGCAATCGCCACCCCGTACTCGCCGTCTTCCACGCGGTTGAGGATGTAGGCCGTCGCCACGCGGGTATCCGGCGTCACAAGGAACACAATGGCACTGACGGTGGTAATGGCGCGCACAAAGCTGTAGATCAGCGCCGAGAGGATCGCCGGGCGCAGCAGCGGTAGCAGGATATGCGTAATGGTCCGCAGGGAACCGGCACGCAGGCTAAGCGAGGCTTCATCCAGCGATTTATCGATTTGGCCTAAGCCCGCGATGCCCGCCCGGATACCGACCGGCACGTTACGCATCACCATTGAGATAATCACGATGGCGGCGGTGCCGGTGAGGTACACCGGGGCGCTGTTAAAGGCCAGAATGTACGACACGCCCGCTACGGTGCCAGGAACGGCAAAGCACAGCATGGTGGTGAACTCGATGGTTTTTTTACCTTTAAACTGCTGGCGCACCACAATCCACGCGATCAGCAGACCAAAGATCGCGGTGATCGGCGCGGCAATCCCGGCGTAGAGCAGAGTGTCGAGCAGTGAAGGCCACGCGCCGTCGCTCATCCCCTGACCGAACAGTTTGGTAAAGTTCGCCAGCGTCAGGGTGTAGTCCACGCCCCAGTTAACGGTGAAACTGCCGTAGAAAATGCTGCCGTAGAGCAGGGCGTTAAAGGCAATCCACACCGCCAGCAGCGCAACTACGCTCCACACCAGCGTCACTGGCAGCGGCTGGACGTCGCCCCGGTAGGATTTACCGGAGACCGTCACGTAGGAGCGCTTGCCGATCCACATGTACTGCACACAGAATACCAGCAGCGAGAACAGCAGCAGGAACGCGCCCAGCGTACTGGCGGCCTGATAATCGAGCTGCGAGCCGGTGATGTAGAAGTAAATTTGCGTTGCCAGCACGTCGAAGTTACCGCCGAGCACCAGCGGGTTACTGAAGTCGGCCAGCGACTGTACCACCACAATCAAAAAGGCGTTCGCCAGCGCCGGTTTCAGTAGTGGGACAAACACGCCGTTAAAGGTCTGCCAGCGGCTGGCACGCAGGGTGTATGACGCTTCTTCCAGCGACGGATGAATGGTCTTGATCGCCCCGTCGAGGATCATAAACGCCATCGGCGTAAAGGCCAGCACCTGCGCCAGCCAGATGCCGGTAAAACCGTACAGCCAGTTGGTGTTGGTTAAGCCGAACCAGTCGACCATAAATTCGGTGATGTAACCAGAGCGACCCATCATCAGCGTAACGCCTAAACCGACGACAAACGGCGGGGTAACGATCGGCAGAATCGAGAAGATACGTCCGATGATGGCGCTACGTCTGGCGATACGGGTCGTGTAGATAGCCAGCACCAGGCCAAAGAAGGTACAGCCGACGCCGACGGCAATCGACAGCATAATCGAGTTGAGGATCACCTGAATGATATGCGCCTGCGACAGCACATTCATAAACGCCAGTGGCGCAAATTCCCCGGCGTCGTTGGTGAACATCGGAATGAAAATAGCGATGCTCGGCCAGACGATAAAAATACCGATCAGCGCGACAATCGCGGTCAGCGAGCCGATGACGAAACGGTCGCCGCCCAGCCATTCCAGACGGGTAAGCGCCAGGGTCATAATTGCGCCCAGCGCCACAAACAGCACGATGGTGGCATAGCCTAAGCCGCGACCTTCAAGCGTGGCGCTGGCGACGATAAAGGCCATGCAGAAGAATGCCCAGCCTGCGTCAAGATAATGGCGGCCGCGCTGTTCGCGTCTGGCTTCATGGAACGGGCGTACCAGCAGCAGGCTCGGTAGCAGATACCATAACCAACTGATATTGAATTGTGACCAGCCGTAGGCGGCGAGAATTTCTTCGCCCGTCGACTCCAGCAGACCGTAGTCCAGGCTCCAGCTTGGCAGCAGGGCAAACGCCAGCCAGCCGAGCAAAACCCAAAGAAATATCGCATCCCGTTTTTTCACGGGATGGAGTGCAAGTGTGTGTGACATAGCGGTTCCGGTATTTCAGGCCGGGCGGGCGCTTACGCCGCACCCGGCAAATGAACGCAACGTGGGCTTATTTACCCATCTTCACTTCGCTAACCCACTTATTGATCAGGGCCTTACGTACGTCGGTCGAGCCGTACTTATCCATGTCGTAGTTGATAAGCTTCAGGTCGTCGAGCTTCAGCGAGTTCGGCGAGGTCTCGGCGGTGGTGTTGGTCAGGATCTGATAGGATTTACCTTTCTTCCATGCCAACTCCTGGGCGTCTTTCGACAGCACCCAGTCAACGAACAGTTTGGCGTTGTCGAGGTTGCGCGCGCCTTTCAGGATGCTGACGCCGCCAATTTCATAGCCGGTGCCTTCGCACGGGGAGATCAGCTCCAGCGGGGCACCCTGTTCTTTTTCCAGCGAGTAGTCGTGCAGGAAGCCAATGCCGATCGCCGTTTCGCCACGGGCGGCATTACGCGCCGGAGCAATGCCGGATTTGGTGTACTGGGAGACGTTGGCGTTGAGCTGTTTCAGGTAATCAAAAGCCTGATCCTCACCCCAAAGCTGAGCGAAGGTCGCCAGCGCGGTGTAGGCGGTGCCTGAACTCTGTGGGTCAGCAATCTGGATTTCCCCTTTGTATTCTGGTTTGGTCAGATCCTTCCAGCATTTCGGTACCGGCAGGTTTTTCTCTTTCAGGCGTTGAGTATTAACGCCAAAGCCCAGAATACCGACATACACCGCCGAGGAGAGGTTACCTTTTACTTTCGCCGGATCGCGGAACTTCTCCATGATCTGCGCGAGGTTAGGTGATTTGTATGGCTGCAGCAGGCCCATTTCACCGGCCTGGGATTGTGGATCCAGCGTACCGCCGTACCACACATCCGCCTGCGGGTTTTTCTTCTCGGCATCGACCTTCGCCAGCGTGCTGCCGGAGCCGTTACGAATAAATGAGGTTTTCACATCATATTTGTCGCCGAAGGCTTTGGTTTCGGTTTCGCACATCTCGTTGGTGGCGCTGCAATACACCACCAGACGTCCTTGAGCTTGTGCCGCACTGCTGAAGGCCGCCAGCGTCAGAGCGGAGGCAATCAGGGTAGAGGTAAGCGTCAGTTTCATTGTTTTATCCTTTGACTGAGAGAAGGGGTAATGCCCGCAATGAGCAATGGCATCAGCAATAAACCCATAAAAACAGCGGCAACCGAGAGCAAACTGAACATTCCCGACCAGCCGTAGTGTTCTATGACCAGCGACAGCGGCCAACCCGCCAGCGCGGCCCCCAGATAGGCGAACAGCCCGAGAAAACCGGTGATTGAACCTGCCGCCGCTTTGTGTCCGCATTCGACAGCAGCCAGACCAATCAACATCTGCGGGCCAAACACAAAAAAGCCCACGGTAAAGAAACAGACTGCCAGCAGCGCATAGTGGTGCACCGGGGCCAGCCACAGGGCGGCGACGGAGACCATCAGTCCCAGCGTGAACAGCAATATCATCGGCGCGCGCTGACCGCTGAACAGCAGATCCGATCCCCATCCGGCAAATAGCGCGCCGAGCAAGCCGCCGACTTCAAACAACATCACCGTGGCATTGGCGCTGAGCAGATTCACGCCGTGGCTTTCCGTCAGCCAGATGTTGCCCCAGTCGTTGAGCGCAATGCGGATCAAATAGACCAGTACATACGACACGCCAAGCAGCCAGATCATCGGATTTTTCAGCATGGTGGTGCGTAACATTTGCCACAGCCCCATCGGCGGGCTCTGCTGCTCCTGACGTAGCTCCAGCGGATCGTGCCGCCATTCTCCAACTGTCGGTAATCCCTCTTCCTGGGGCGTGCCTTTCAGTTGCAGGGTGAGCCAGATACCTAACGCCATGCTGATTATCCCCGGTGCCAGCATCGCTGCCTGCCAGCCCCACCAGAGGGCGGCAAAGGCGCTAATCAGCGGGATGATGGCCCCGCCGATGTTGATCGACATATTCCAGCAACCCCACCAGAAGCCGCGTTCGTTGCGCGAGTACCAGTGGGTCAGCAGGCGGGCGCAGGGCGGCCAGCCCCAGCCCTGGAAAAATCCGTTCAACGTCCAGACCGCCAGCAGCAGCGTCAGCGATTCACCAAAGGCGAACACCACGTTCAAAACACCAGTGGCGAACAGGCCGATTCCCATGAACGCGCGCTGCCCATGGCTGTCGTGCCACAATCCGGCGGCGAATTTCGACAGGCCGTAGGTCAGATAAAACAGCGATCCCAGCAGACCGATATCGCCTTTATCCAGCCCCAGATCCGTTTGCAGCGCCGGGAGTACATAGTTGACGCTTTTGCGCGTCAGATAAAACGCGGCGTAGCCAATCACCATGCACATCAGCAATTGTGGACGTAGCGTCCGGTATTGTTGGTCTGTTTCGCGTGCGTGCATGGCGGTCTCCGTTTGTGCTGACTATAGGAAAGTGAAAGCAAAAGGGGATGAGAGAAAGTCCGCAGTGACTAAGACTTTTTCCTGGTTAGCGGCTGGTTTGTTGCAAATTTGTGGGCAGGTTAACAATTACCCGCGTGCCGTGGTTCGATTCCAGCGTGAGTTCGCCACCGAGGGCGCTTACCCGCTCACGCATCCCCTGGATACCGAAACCGGGGATTTTTTCCGGGAGGATACCCACGCCGTTGTCATCGACTTCCAGTGACAGGCGGTGTTCCCGCTGGCGTAGCGTAATCGATACCTCGCTGGCATCGGCATGCTTACAGATGTTATTGAGCAGTTCCTGCATCAGGCGATACAGTGTGAAGCGCACCGTTTCATTTTCTGGCGTATTTTCCAGATGGTAATTAAATCGGCAGCGGATGCCCCGCTCGGCAAAGGCAAATTCATTCACCAGATGATACAGCGCATCTTTGAAAGACAGTTCATCAAGCGCGGGCGGGCGCAACTGGCGCAGAAGCTGGCGGGTGGAGTGGTGAATGCGCCGGGCAAGATCGTTGATCTGATTCGCCGCCTCAAGCGTTTGCTCGCGACCCGGCGCGCGTTTGACCAGTTGCGTCTGAATCTGGATGGCGGTGATGTTCTGGCCTATTTCGTCATGCAGTTCGCGCGCTAAACTTTTTCGCGTGTCTTCCTCGGTACGAATCAGCTGTTCGGTCAGCGCACGGCGTGCCGCCAGTTCGGCTTCCAGACGCTGGCGATAATGGTGCAAGTTTTGCGCCAGATGCTGCTGGCGGCTGATGGCGATACCAAGACCAATACCCAGCAACGCCTGCGTCGCGAGAAAAATCTCCAGTTCAAGAAGATTACTGAACCCCACGCCTATCTGCCGGGCGATGGTGATCATCATGCTGCCGAGCAATCCGGACAACACGCCGCCCTGCCAGCCGAATTTCCATGCCATCACCACGTTCGGTAAAAACACCACGATCAGCAGCAGGCGCTCGATATCCGGCGACAGTACCATCTGCGTGCCAATGCCAATAATAAAAAACAGGCTGCACCAGATGATAAGCGAGGTGCGCAGCGGGGGATTGGTGGTATCCAACCCGAGCAAATGATAACGGTGCTGCTGGCGCAGAAATTCATAGATCAGATAGACAAACGGCGTCAGCAGCACGCCGCCGGTAAACGACGCCAGGCCAATTAACGTTGCCGGGCTTGCGATAAACGGTGACAGCAGGGCGGTATTAAGCAATGAGGTAATTGTTACCGCGGCCAGCAGCAGCGTTAAGCGCTGCCAGTACAGGGGGAAGCGGTGCCAGTATGACTGACCGATGCTTGCCGGAAGAAGGCTAATTAATGGGGCTACCAGCAAAATATAGCCATTCAATAATTGCTCGCTGTGCAGCCAGAACAGCATCAGTACCGGCGGCAGCACCAGCGCGGGCCAGTAGCGGCGAGAAAGCAGAATCAACAGTGCAAGATAGACCCCGTGTGGCAGGAATAATGCCGCCTGCTGACCGTTGTGGGTCAGGTAAAACCCCAGCGTCCACAGCATCAACCAGCCCGATCCCCAGGCCAGCAGAATAAACAGGGAGATTACCCAATGACGAAGGTTACGCGACATTAATGCCCCGTCAGTAGCTGGTGGTCGAGGGCAAAATGCACCAACTCGATAGTGCTGTGGCATTGCAATTTGCCCAGCACGTTCGCGCGGTGGACGTGAACCGTTTTGTGGCTGAGATCGAGCTTAAAGGCAATCTCTTTCACGCTGTCGCCTTTGACCAATAGATCAAACACTTCGCGCTCGCGCGGGGTCAGTACCTCCAGGACCTGCGCGGGCTGCTCGCCGCCGCGTAACGCCCGCAGCGCATCGGCGCACAGATAATGCCCGCCCATACCCACCGACCGTACCGCTTGCACCAGTTCTTCGGGTCCGCAGCGTTTGGTCAGATAGCCGCTGGCGCCAGCATCCAGTGCACTTTGTACAAACGTCGGCGAGTCATAAATGCTGAGAATAATGGCGCGAAAACCGGGCTTCTGCGCCCGCAGTCGTTTTAGCAGGCTCAGGCCATTTTCATCCGGCATGGCGATGTCCATCACCGCGACGTTGACGTCATCATGCAGTAATGCAGGCCAGGCCTCCGCCGCGCTACTGAACTGACCGGTGACGTTGAGATCGTCTTCGAGACTGAGTAATTGCGCAAAGCCGGAACGCACCACCACATGGTCATCCACCAGCACAACATGAATCATGATATTGCTCTCTTGCCTGACAATAGCGTCTATGATGCCTGCCAGCGCAGCGCTGGCAATCATCCAGGCGCAGTTATGTAACGAATGTAACAAAATCGCAATACACTTCATCCTTCAAGCTGCCTCTTTGTTGGCTGCACTCAGAAACCCCAGTCACATAGTTATCTATGCTCCTGGGGATTTCTTCCCTTGCCGCCTCGACGCATCTTGAATGATTTTGTGTATAAGCATTGCCGGTTTTTTTCTAAAAACGCTTTGTTCTTAGCCAGAATTTTTAATTCCTTTATCAAAGTGGGCCGCAACGAAATACTGCCTCCTATAACAAGACAGGGGAGCAGACAATCATGGCTAATTCATCGCGTAACGCACTTCTTGCCGCACTGGCATTCATCGCATTTCAGGCGCAGGCGGTGAACGTCACTGTCGCGTATCAAACTTCCGCCGAACCCGCCAAAGTGGCGCAGGCGGATAACACTTTCGCTAAAGAGAGCGGAGCCACCGTTGACTGGCGCAAGTTTGACAGCGGCGCGAGTATTGTCCGCGCGTTGGCATCCGGCGACGTACAGATCGGTAACCTCGGCTCCAGCCCGCTGGCGGTAGCGGCCAGTCAGCAGGTGCCGATTGAGGTTTTCCTGCTGGCATCAAAGCTCGGCAATTCTGAAGCGCTGGTGGTGAAGAAAAACATCAGTAAACCGGAAGATTTGATTGGTAAGCGCATTGCCGTGCCGTTTATCTCCACCACCCATTACAGCCTGCTGGCAGCGCTGAAACATTGGGGGATTAAACCCGGCCAGGTAGAGATTGTGAACCTTCAGCCACCGGCGATTATTGCCGCCTGGCAGCGCGGAGATATTGACGGCGCGTACGTCTGGGCGCCTGCAGTCAATGCGCTGGAAAAAGACGGCAAGGTACTGACTGACTCGGAAAAAGTCGGTGAATGGGGGGCGCCAACGTTGGACGTGTGGGTGGTACGCAAAGATTTTGCCGAGAAATACCCTGAGGTAGTGAAAGCATTTGCGAAAAGCGCCATCGATGCGCAGCAGCCCTATATCGCCAACCCGGATGCCTGGCTCAAACAACCGGAGAATATCAGCAAGCTGGCGCGCTTAAGCGGTGTGCCAGAGGCGGATGTGCCGGGGCTGGTGAAAGGTAACACCTATCTGACTCCGCAGCAGCAAACCGCCGAGCTTACCGGACCGGTAAATAAAGCGATTATCGACACCGCGCAGTTCCTTAAAGAGCAGGGCAAAGTGCCCGCCGTAGCGACGGATTATAGCCAGTACGTGACCGATCGTTTCGTGCAATAAAGGGGACGCTGATGCTGCAAATCTCTCATCTTAATGCCAGTTACGGCGGCAAACCGGTGCTTGAGGATATCAACCTGACGCTCGATAGCGGTGAACTGCTGGTGGTGCTGGGACCTTCCGGTTGTGGGAAAACCACATTGTTAAATCTGATTGCCGGATTTGTACCGTATCAACACGGCAGCATTATGCTGGCGGGCAGTAAGGTCGAAGGACCTGGCGCAGAACGTGGAGTGGTGTTTCAGAATGAAGGTCTGTTGCCCTGGCGCAACGTGCAGGACAACGTCACCTTCGGTCTGCAACTGACGGGCATGGAGAAACCGCAGCGTCAGCGTATTGCTCAGGAAATGTTGCAAAAAGTGGGGCTGGAGGGCGCGGAAAAACGCTTTATCTGGCAGCTTTCCGGTGGGCAGCGTCAGCGTGTCGGCATTGCGCGGGCGCTGGCGGCCAACCCGCAGCTGTTGCTACTCGATGAGCCGTTTGGCGCGCTCGACGCCTTTACCCGCGAGCAGATGCAAACCCTGCTGCTGAAACTTTGGCATGAAACGGGGAAGCAGGTGCTGTTGATTACCCATGATATCGAAGAAGCGGTGTTTATGGCCACGGAACTGGTATTGCTGTCGCCAGGCCCTGGTCGGGTGCTGGAACGACTGCCGCTTAATTTCGCCCGGCGTTTTGTGGCCGGAGAGGCGAGTCGCAGCATTAAGTCCGATCCGCAGTTTATCGCCATGCGCGAGTATGTGTTAAGTCGTGTCTTTGAACAACGGGAGGCCTTCTCATGAGCGTGGTGATTAATGACAAACCCCGCCGCCCGCGGGCGCTGAACTGGCGCTGGCCGTTCTCGCGCCAGATGACTTTAAGCCTCGGTACGCTGGCCGTCATTTTGGCGCTGTGGTGGACGGTGGCGGCGCTGCAGTTAATCAGCCCGTTGTTTCTGCCGCCGCCGGGCCAGGTTTTGCAAAAGCTCATCAGTATTGCCGGGCCGCAGGGGTTTATGGATGCCACGCTGTGGCAGCATCTGGCGGCCAGTTTGACGCGTATTGTTATCGCGCTGCTGGCGGCGGTGGTGTTGGGGATTCCGGTCGGCATCGCCATGGGGCTGAGTCCGACGATTCGCGGCATTCTCGACCCAATCATTGAATTGTATCGTCCGGTTCCGCCATTGGCCTATTTGCCGCTGATGGTTATCTGGTTTGGTATTGGTGAAACCTCCAAGATCCTGCTGATTTACCTGGCGATTTTCGCCCCTGTGGCGATGTCGGCGCTGGCGGGCGTAAAAAGTGCGCAGCAGGTGAGAATCCGGGCCGCGCAGTCGCTGGGGGCCAGCCGTGCGCAGGTGCTGTGGTTTGTGATTTTACCAGGTGCCTTGCCGGAGATTTTGACCGGACTGCGCATTGGACTGGGCGTGGGGTGGTCGACCCTGGTGGCGGCGGAGCTGATTGCCGCGACGCGAGGTTTAGGATTTATGGTGCAATCAGCCGGTGAGTTTCTGGCAACGGATGTTGTGCTGGCGGGGATCGCGGTAATTGCCGTTATCGCGTTTATTTTAGAGCTGGGTCTGCGCGCGCTTCAGCGCCGTCTGACACCCTGGCATGGAGAAGTACAATGAGTGAACGTCTGAGCATTACCCCGCTGGGGCCATACATTGGCGCACAAATTACCGGCGCGGATTTAACGCGCCCATTAAGCGATAACCAGTTTGAACAGCTTTATCATGCTGTATTGCGCCATCAGGTGGTGTTCCTGCGCGAGCAGGTGATTACGCCACAGCAGCAGCGCGCGCTGGCGCTACGTTTTGGCGACCTGCATATTCACCCGGTCTACCCACATGCCGAAGGGGTGGACGAAATAATCGTGCTGGATACCCACAACGATAATCCGCCCGATAACGACAACTGGCACACTGATGTGACGTTTATCGACACGCCGCCCGCCGGAGCGATTCTGGCGGCGAAAGAGCTGCCATCGACAGGCGGAGACACCCTGTGGACCAGCGGGATTGCTGCTTATGATGCTCTTTCCCAGCCGTTTCGCCAGCTGCTGAGCGGCCTGCGGGCAGAGCATGATTTTCGTAAATCATTTCAGGAATATAAATATCGCCAGACGCCAGAGGAGCATCAGCGCTGGCTGGAGGCGGTCGCCAAACATCCACCGTTATTGCATCCGGTGGTGCGTACCCATCCTGTGAGTGGCAAGCAAGCGCTGTTTGTGAATGAAGGGTTTACCACGCGAATTGTTGATGTGACGGAAAAAGAGAGCGAGGCGCTGCTGGGCTTTTTGTTCGCGCATATCACCAAACCGGAGTTCCAGGTGCGCTGGCGCTGGCAGCCTAACGATGTGGCGATTTGGGATAATCGCGTGACGCAGCACTATGCCAACGCGGATTATCTGCCGCAGCGGCGCATTATGCACCGGGCGACAATTCTTGGAGACAAGCCGTTTTATCGGGCCGGGTGAATAACCGCTGGCGCTTCGCTGACCGGACCTGGCGATAACAGGCCGGATAAGGCGAAGCCGCCATCCGGCACAAGGTCAATTAACGCAGGATTTTTTTCTCAGCCAGATCCAGCGCAAAGTAGCTGAAGATCAGATCCGCGCCCGCGCGTTTGATCGAACCTAAGCTTTCCAGCACCACTTTATTTTCATCGATAGCACCCGCCATCGCCGCGAACTTGATCATCGCGTATTCACCGCTAACCTGATAAGCGCCAATTGGCAATTCGGTGCGTTCGCGGATATCGCGCAGAATATCGAGGTACGCGCCGGCCGGTTTCACCATCAGGCAGTCTGCACCCTGGGCTTCATCCAGCAGTGATTCGCGAATCGCCTCGCGGCGGTTCATCGGGTTCATCTGATAGGTTTTACGATCGCCCTTCAGCGCTGTACCTGCTGCTTCACGGAACGGGCCATAGAAAGAAGAGGCAAACTTAGTGGAGTAGGACATGATCGCGGTATCGGTGAAGCCCGCGGCATCCAGCGCCTGGCGAATCGCCTGCACCTGACCGTCCATTGCGGCGGAAGGGGCGATGAAATCTGCACCCGCAGCGGCAGCAACGACTGCCTGTTTGCCGAGGTTGGCAAGGGTTAAATCATTATCGACGCCGTGATCGCACAACACGCCGCAGTGACCATGCGAGGTGTACTCACAGAAGCAGGTGTCGGACATGACGATCATTTCCGGTACGGTCTGCTTACAGATACGCGACATGCGCGCCACCAGACCATCTTCTTTCCAGGCATCGCTGCCGGTGTCGTCGGTGTGGTGGGAAATGCCGAAGGTCATGACCGAACGGATACCTGCAGTGGCAATGCGTTCAATTTCGCGCGCCAGGTGTTTCTCTGGAATGCGCATCACGCCCGGCATGGCGTCGATGGCTTTGTAATCGTCGAGTTCTTCTTCAACAAAGATCGGCAACACCAGGTCATTTAAGCTGAGTGTTGTCTCTTCAAACATAGCGCGTAGCGCAGGAGATTTGCGCAGGCGGCGAGGGCGATGGATTAGGTCTGTCATGGTATGCCTGATGTTTGTGGAATCGAAGGTCGCAGTATACCTGAACCTGAGGGCGGGTGGTTTACGAAAGTTGGCGTTATGCGAGTGAGGTTCCACTCTTAATAACCTCTTTTACATATATGCTATTTATATTTTTGCGATGTTAATTATTTTAGATATCGATTGGTTTTAATCCTGGTTAAGCTTTGTTTAATGTTTAATTAAGTTGCGAGGGGTTGGGTAGTATTTATTGCTTGTGTTTTTTATTTCTTTTTAAATGATAGGGTAAGTGTATGTGTTGGAGGTTTTTATTATTTTAATGCTCTGAATTTAAAAGTGTTTTAATTCTTCTTATAGAATTTTCTTAATTGTCTTATTTATGGTCTGCTTTCGGACTTAAGGCAAAGAATAATTGAACCTTTCATCCATGACGCCGCATAATCCTTCCTGCGAAACATAAAATGTTTTCTTTGCATTGATAATTGATGGATCAACAATATTACGTCCCTGAGGAGGGATGACAAATGCACACCTGGAAAAAGAAACTCGTAGTCTCACAATTAGCACTAGCCTGCACTTTGGCAATCACTTCTCAGGCAAATGCTACCACTTACGATACCTTTGGTTTTCACGACGATGCGACCACATATAACACGCCAGATGCTGACTACATGACCTACAATGGTTATGTTTATAACAACGCAGCAACCGATAGCAGCTATTTCGACACCTCATTCTCTGGCGATACGGTGAATGGCGTTGTTTCGACGTATTATCTGAACCGCGATTATGCAGACGATACGGCAAATACCGTGAATGTAACCAATTCCACGATTCACGGTATGATTACCTCTAAGCAGGTATCTGGCTTTAATGATGCGATTGCGCATGACTGGGTTGACGGTGATATCTTCACATTAAATATCAATAACTCGACGATTGATGATGACTATGAAGCATTTTATTACACCGATACCTATCTGGATGGCACAACATCGAAGTCAGTCTACGAAACATATTCTGTAGCTGGACTGGGAACGGCGGTAACGCTGGATGTCGAAAGCGCTATCAATATTAGTAATAATTCACATGTTGCAGGTATTAGCCTGGAGCAGGGTGATACCACCAATGCGGCGTATACCACTGGCGCAACTCAGTGGGATAACACCATTACGGTAAATGACTCAACCGTCACGTCGGGTTCTTATACTGCTGATGAATCAACGGGGCACTTTGGTAACTCTGCAGAGCCGAGTGATTACAGTAATTCCTCAACCCAGGATGATGTTGCACTATCGTTCACAGATAACAGCGCTTCTGCTAATCGTATGGTAAACACCGTCACGTTGAACAATTCTCAGTTGTTAGGCGATGTTATGTTTACGAGTACCTGGAACAGCAATTTTGATTCCGCTGGCCATCTGGTTGATGGTTCTACTTCAGATTATACCCACGGCGGCTGGGATGATGACGATCAAAACGTCGATCACCTGACTCTGACGCTGAATAATACCAGTTGGACGGGGGCAGCCAATATTGACTATGACACCGTGGCCCCTTCACAGTTCTATGATATTGCAGCTAACAGCTTAGATCCAAATGCGACAAGTTCTGATAACTGGAACCGTGTTAACAGTGCAAACTCCTTCCAGAGCGGTATATTTGATATCGCACTGAATAATGGATCTGTATGGAATACCACGAAAACGTCTCTGATTGATACCCTGGCTATCAACAGCGGTTCTCAGGTTAATGTTGCCGACGGTTCCAGCGTAACGTCTGATTCCATTACCCTGAACGGTGCTTCTACGATGAATATCGGCGAAGACGGCGCGGTTGATACCGATCACCTGACGATTGACACTAACAGTACCGTGACGTTGTCTGATGACGTTAGCTCTGCATGGTCAGGGGCTGCTTTGTATGCCAACACCATTACCGCAACCAACGGCGGTATGCTGAATGTCGAAACCAGCAATAATGGCGCTTCCAGTCTGTTTACTGCCGGTACGCTGGAACTGACCAGCGGAAATGTGGCTGATAACAACGGCAACGTGTACGCCGGTGTATTCAATATTAACAGCAACAACTACGTACTGAATTCAGATCTCGTCAACGATCGTACCTGGGACACCACTCAGGCTAATTATGGTTACGGTATCATCGCGATGAATTCTGATGGTCACCTGACCGTCAACGGGAATGGTGATATCAATAGCGGCGACGAAGCTGATGCCAGCAGCACCAGCGATAACGTTGTTGCTGCAACCGGTAACTACAAAGTTCGCATTGATAACGCAACGGGTGCAGGTTCTGTTGCTGATTATAAAGGCAAAGAGCTGATTTACGTTGATGACGTAAACACCAACGCCACCTTCTCTGCAGCCAATAAAGCTGACCTGGGCGCTTACACCTATCAGGCACAGCAGCAGGGGAACACCGTTGTTCTGCAGCAGATGGAGCTGACGGACTACGCTAACATGGCGCTAAGCATCCCCTCTGCCAACACCAATATCTGGAACCTGGAACAAGATACCGTGGGTACTCGTCTGACCAACGCACGTCATGGTCTGGTCGATAACGGTGGCGCATGGGTCAGCTACTTCGGTGGTAGCTTCGACGCGGATAACGGCACCATTAACTACGATCAGGATGTTAACGGCATCATGGTCGGTGTTGATTCCAAAATTGATGGTAACAACGCGAAGTGGATTGTCGGTGCCGCGGCAGGCTTTGCCAAAGGAGATATGAGCGACCGTACCGGTCAAGTGGATCAGGACAGCCAGACTGCCTATATCTACTCTTCTGCTCGTTTTGCCAACAACCTCTTTGTTGACGGTAACTTAAGCTACTCTCACTTCAACAACGATTTGTCTGCCAGCATGAGCAACGGTCAGTATGTTGATGGTAGCACTTCTTCTGATGCCTGGGGCTTTGGCTTGAAACTGGGTTATGACCTGACGCTGGGTGACGCTGGCTACGTAACGCCTTATGGTAGTGTATCCGGCCTGTTCCAGTCTGGTGATGACTATAAGCTGAGCAACGACATGAAAGTTGACGGTCAGTTTTATGACAGCATGCGCTATGAACTGGGGGTTGATACAGGTTATACCTTCGCGTACAGCGATGACCAGGCGCTGACCCCGTTCTTCAAACTGGCCTATGTTTACGATGACTCGAACAACGATTCTGACATAAACGGCGACTCTATCGACAATGGCGTAGAAGGTTCTGCGGTACGTGTCGGACTGGGTACGCAGTTCAGCTTTACCAAAAACTTCAGCGCGTACACCGATGCTAATTATCTCGGTGGTGGCGATGTCGATCAAGACTGGTCTGCAAATGTTGGTGTTAAATATACCTGGTAAGAAATCTATCGCAGAGAAAAAATAATTTAATCTGGAAAATGCCCGTCACGGATTTGACGGGCATTTATTGCAAGGAACGAGCAATGTTATCTACGAATAAACCTCTTCCTGAATTTAGTAAGCTTGATAAATGTTTATCGAAATATGGCAAGCACTTTGAATGTGATAACGATAAAGAAACTATATATTCCAGTGAGGTAAATAACGATGATACCGTTATTATTTTAAGCGGTGTAGTTTCCCTGAGACGCGGGGAGAATGTACTCGTCGGCATTGCGCAGGCACCATTTATTATGGGGCTTTCAGATGGTGTGATGAAAACCGATGTGCAATACAGATTAATGACCGAAAGTTATTGTACGGGATATCATCTTCCTGCCTTACAAACGATTAATATAATTGAACAATGCCAGCTTTGGCGCGAAGCATTCTGCTGGTTGGCCTGGCAGAACCGCATGCTTGAAATGCGCGATCTGCAGCTGATTGGTAATAACTCCTACGATCAGATCCGCGCGACGTTGATATCCATGACGAAGTGGGACGAAGGCCTGCGTTCGCGTATTGGAGTTATGAACTATATTCACCAACGCACACGAATTTCACGCTCAGTTGTCGCTGAGGTCCTCGCGGCATTGCGTAAGGGTGGTTACATTGAAATGAATAAAGGCAAACTGGTGAGCATTAAACGTTTGCCTTTTGAGTATTGAATCAGGATGCGGGAATAACCTGCGGTTTGTTTCCGCTCAACTCTGTGACCAGATCGTTAATACCGTCACTCATATTGGTAAAGCGCGTCAGCGGAGAACGGGTCACCACGACAAATGCCCCAACGTTTTTCTGCGGGATCATTGCCATATAGGTAATAAAACCACCGCCACCACCGGTTTTTTGAATAATTCCCGGGCGGCCATTCTTCGGTGCCATATACACCCAGCCCAAACCAAGCGCATCGGCTTTGCCCGGAACGTCCATCCCTATCACTTTGGTTAACTGCGTACGCTGATAAATCAGCGTCTGCATACGGTCGGCTTGCTGGCTGCGATGATAAAAATCAGAAGAGAGATACTGTTGCATCCAGCGCATCATATCGCCGGGCGTTGAATAGACGCCGCCGCTACCCATTGCCGCCAGGGTATTGTTACAAGGGCTGGCGCCTTTTTCCGCGACCATCAGACGTCTGCACTGATCGGGGGATGGGGTAAAGGTGGTGTCTTTCATTCCCAGCGGTCGGGTGATTTTTTCTTCAAACACCTGCGGATAAGGCTTACCGGCGGCTGTCCCCAACGCGTCGGCCAACAGGTCGAATGCCAGATTTGAATAAGAAGCCTGCGATCCTGGCGCGGCTTTAAGCGTGGCGGTTGAGAGATAGCTCCAGCGTTGTTCGCGGGTTGGCCAGACAAACACCGGGCGATGTGCTGCGCCGCCAGGCTGTTCGCGCGGCAGCGCGCTGGTATGCGTCGCCAGATTCACCAACGTGATTGGCGTTCCCTGATAAGTCGGCACGCGTGCGCCAGGTGGTGCATATTTACTCAAGGGATCGTTGAGTTTAACCGTGCCCTGATCGAGTAATTTCACCAGCACTTCGCTGGTCATTAATTTAGTGATAGAGGCAATGCGAATCACGGAATCCAGTTGTGGATGAACATTATTGCCGGGGCGCGTTTCGCCGAAGCTACGAAATACGCGTTGATTACCATCAATCACCACGAGCGCCATCCCCGTGGCACCACTGCCGTAAAATATATGGTCGGCATAACGATCGACGATATCTGAGGCGAAGACCGGATCGGTTATAGGCTGTGCCGCCTGGACAGATGTCAATGACGCCGCACACAGCGCGGCAGAAAAAAGCAGACTACGTTTCAACGGTGGTGTCCATGAGTTAGAAAAAGTGAAAAAGGATGTCGTGCGTATGCGTATTTATACTACTCAACGGCGTATTGCAAAGCGCTTATCAGCCAATAATAGTGTGAAAAACGTAACGATGAGTAAACGTGAGTGTTTCCCGGATTGTGGATGTTCGCTTTTGTGATCTCACGCTGTGATAATCTGCACATGCTGGAACGTTGTCGAGTGTGAAAACCACAGAAACAATTCTTCATCGCCGTGGGGCGAACTATGTGCCACGGTTTTGGTCACAATTGTCGGTTTCAGCTTGTGTTTTTTGGCGTAAGCCGTCTCGCCGCCGCATTTCCCGGTGGCAAACGCACAGCAGTCGTCATAACGATAAGAAGTTAGCAGGAGAGCACTATGTTTAAGTCTTTTTTCCCAAAGCCGGGACCGTTCTTTATTTCGGCATTTATTTGGGCACTGGTCGCTGTTGTATTCTGGCAAGCAGGTGGGGGAGCCTGGGTGGCGCGCATTACCGGCGCGTCGGGGGATGTACCGATTAGCGCAGCGCGTTTCTGGTCGCTGGATTACCTGATTTTTTATGCTTACTACATTCTTTGCGTTGGGGTGTTCGCGCTGTTCTGGTTTCTCTACAGCCCGCACCGCTGGCAGTATTGGTCCATTCTCGGTACCTCGCTGATAATTTTTGTGACCTGGTTTCTGGTTGAGGTCGGCGTCGCCGTCAACGCCTGGTATGCGCCATTCTACGATCTCATTCAAACCGCGCTCAGCGCACCGCATAAGGTGAAAATTGAGCAGTTCTATAATGAAGTGGGGATCTTTCTCGGCATTGCGCTGATTGCCGTGGTCATTGGCGTGATGAACAATTTCTTCGTCAGTCACTATGTGTTCCGCTGGCGTACCGCGATGAACGAACACTATATGGCGCACTGGCAGCATCTGCGTCATATCGAAGGCGCAGCACAGCGTGTGCAGGAAGACACCATGCGTTTTGCCTCCACGCTGGAAAATATGGGCGTCAGCTTTATCAACGCCATTATGACGCTGATTGCCTTCTTGCCGGTACTGGTTACGCTGTCGGCGCATGTTCCTGATCTGCCGATTATTGGACATGTTCCTTATGGGCTGGTGATTGCCGCGATTGTCTGGTCGCTGATGGGAACCGGCTTGCTGGCGGTAGTCGGGATCAAACTTCCGGGTCTGGAGTTTAAAAAACAGCGTGTGGAAGCGGCTTACCGTAAAGAACTGGTATACGGTGAAGATGATGCCAGTCGTGCAACGCCGCCGACGGTGCGTGAACTGTTCCATGCGGTGCGGCAAAACTATTTCCGTCTCTATTTTCACTACATGTATTTTAATATCGCCCGTATTCTGTACCTGCAGGTTGATAACGTTTTCGGTTTGTTCCTGCTGTTTCCGTCAATTGTTGCCGGTACGATTACGCTCGGTTTGATGACGCAAATTACCAACGTGTTTGGCCAAGTGCGCGGCTCGTTCCAGTATCTGATTAACTCCTGGACAACCTTAGTTGAACTGATGTCTATCTATAAGCGTCTGCGCAGCTTTGAACGTGAACTTGATGGCCAGGATATTCAGGAAGTTACCCATACGCTTAGCTAACAAAAGGAGATGTTATGTCGACGGTTTCCCGTCTTTACCCCTGGTCCGGACTGGCAGCATTGGTGCTGGTGGGATGTAGTAGCCAACCCGCGCAGCCGTTAAAAAAAGGGGAGAAAGCCGTCGATGTGGCGAGCGTGGTGCGCCAGAAAATGCCCGCCAGCGTGAAAGACCGGGATGCGTGGGCGCAGGATCTGGCGAAGACGTTTGAAAGCCAGAAGCTGGCGCCAACGGTTGAAAACATCTGTTCGGTGCTGGCGGTCGCGCAACAGGAGTCAAACTACCAGGCCGATCCGGCGGTTCCTGGCTTAAGTAAAATCGCCTGGAAAGAGATCGACCGTCGCGCCGAGCGCATGCATATTCCGCTGTTTGTGGTGCACACTGCGCTGAAGATTAACTCGCCAACGGGGAAAAGCTACAGTGAGCGTCTGGATACGGTGAAGACGGAAAAACAGCTTAGCGCCATCTTTGATGATTTCATCAATATGGTACCGATGGGGCAGACGCTGTTTGGTTCACTGAATCCGGTGCATACCGGCGGACCGATGCAGGTCAGTATTGCGTTTGCCGAGCAGCACGCCAGCGGCTATCCATGGAAAATGGCAGGGACGGTCCGTCAGGAAGTGTTCAGCCGACGCGGCGGACTGTGGTTTGGCACTTATCATCTGCTCAATTATCCGGCGAATTACAGTGCGCCCATCTTCCGCTTTGCAGATTTTAATGCCGGCTGGTACGCCAGCCGCAATGCGGCTTTCCAGAATGCAGTCAGTAAAGCCAGCGGAGTGAAGCTGGCGCTGGACGGGGATTTGATTCTCTACGGCAGCAGCGAGCCGGGGAAAACGGAGCTGGCGGTACGCAAGCTGGCCGGGAAGCTGGGGATGAGCGAGAGTGAGATCCACCGACAACTGCAAAAGGGCGATAGCCTGGCCTTTGAAGAGACTGCGCTGTACGAGAAGGTCTATAAGCTGGCTGAAGCGAAGAGTGGTAAATCGCTACCTCGTGAAATGCTGCCTGGCATTCAGTTGGAAAGCCCGAAGATCACGCGTAATCTGACGACCGCGTGGTTTGCTAAACGCGTGGACGATCGTCGGGCGAAGTGTATGGCTCAGTCATCGTTATGATGACGGCGGCGCCAGCGGATAATTGTCGCGACGGCGCCAAGAATCAGGCTACCGACCAGGAAAGGGATCAGCCCAAACAGGGTACCGACGCCTAAACCAATTTCAACGCGCGGGCGTCCTGTCTCTTGCATTTGCAACTGCATCAACTGCTCATAGATACCGGGTGCGTGGGCCAGCAAATTTAAAATCTGCGCGCCTGCCCAAAAGCAAAACAGCACAAATATGGCATACGCAATGTTGCCGGGCAGGGAGGAGGTATCCCGATGCTTGCCCTTAAACAGGGATTTTGAGAGCGTAAAATCAGCCATAAAGACCTCCGGAAATAACCTGCTTTTTTGGCGTAATGCCTGTAACTGAGTGTGAGTCTGACAGGTGATTAGGAATGTCAATATCAGAATGTTGGTAATTTCAGGTGGAGATTATTCCTGGATTTCGGTTTTTTGTGGTGTGTCACAATTATTTAACCTTAAGTTAAATTAAGTTACATTTCAGAAATTACGCCTATGCCACAGACGCCCATGGGGAAATGTGCGAGGATGCTTTCCCATGTTGTATATCCACCGGAGCCGTTATGAACCTGCCTGTAAAAATCCGCCGAGACTGGCACTACTATGCCTTCGCTATTGGGCTTATCTTTATTCTGAATGGCGTGGTCGGGTTATTAGGCTTTGAAGCGCAGGGATGGCAAACCTATGCGGTGGGGCTGGTTACCTGGATAATCAGCTTTTGGCTGGCCGGTTTAATTATCCGTCGCCGCGTGGAAAATGAAGATGATGAAGCGAAGGATGCCCAATAGTTATCAGGCATCCTGGCGGGTTTACATACTGGTTTTCAGCGCGCTATCCGCAGCGTGGCGCTCCAGCGCCAGTTCGATCAGACGCGTGATCAAATCGGTATAGCCTAAGCCGCTCGCCTGCCACAGTTTTGGATACATACTGATGTTGGTGAAGCCCGGCAGGGTGTTGATCTCATTGATCACAACGTCGTTGTCTGCGGTTAAGAATACATCTACACGCGCCATGCCGGCACATCCCAGTGTCTGGTACGCCTGAATGGCGATCTGGCGGATCTTGTCGTTAATCTCTGGCGCGATCGCTGCCGGAACAACTACTTTGGCGCCATTATCGTCAATGTATTTGGTGTCGTAAGCGTAAAAATCACTGTTCAGCACGATCTCACCACAGGTGCTGGCCTGCGGATGATCGTTGCCCAGTACCGCGCATTCGATCTCACGGCCTTTGATCCCTTGCTCTACCACGACTTTATGATCGAACTCAAATGCCAGCGCGACAGCCTGGTTGTATTGTGCTTCACTGGTCACTTTGCTAACGCCAACGGACGATCCCTGGTTGGCGGGTTTCACGAACAACGGCAGACCCAGGCGGGATTGCACCTCAGCAAAGCTAATATTGTTGCGGTTCGCGCGAGTGAGTGTAATAAATGGCGCGATATTTAATCCGGCATCGCGCAGCAGACGTTTGGTTACGTCTTTATCCATACAGGCTGCGGAACCCAGGACATCAGAACCGACGAACGGCAGATTCGCCACGCGCAGCATACCCTGCAAAGAGCCATCTTCACCCAGCGTACCGTGGACGATCGGGAAAATAACATCGACCGTCGGCAGCGGCTGACCGTTTTGCGCATCGATCAACTGGTGCTCTTGTTTACCCGGAACCTGAGCCAGGCTGGTCGCGGAAGGACGCAGCGCAATGTGCGCCGGATCGTCTGAATTGAGCAGATAGTTACTGGCATCGCTAACGTGCCATTGCCCTTGTTTATCAATACCTAACAGCACAACGTCAAAGCGAGTCTTGTCGATGGCATCGACAATATTTTTTGCCGATTGCAATGACACTTCATGTTCCGCTGATTTACCACCAAATACGATTCCTACCCGCAACTTTGCCATCTTAAAAACCCATTCCATGAATGCAAAGCACATACATTACCACGACAAAACGCAGGTTTCCTCGGCTTCTGGCAGATTGTTTGTCTGGGCAACAGGGGAATAGATACGCGCAAACGCGTTGATCTCGCATCAAGCATAATTCCCTGCTTGTATTGTGGGTTTGATGTGAGGCGTATCACAAATATGATGAGCGGGAAGATAAAATTCTAAACTGTGATATATCGCACCTGTGGATCCTTATTTGGCTAAGTAATTTGTTAAGCTGCTCGCAGTTTTCAGCTACTTATCGTTATGAGCCCTTATGGAATCCTGGAGAGTAAACCTTATTTCCGTCTGGTTCGGATGCTTTTTTACCGGACTGGCGATTAGCCAAATCCTGCCTTTTTTACCGCTCTATATCTCCCAATTGGGTGTCACCTCGCACGAAGCGCTCTCTATGTGGTCTGGGTTAACGTTCAGCGTCACCTTCCTTATTTCAGCCATTGTTTCACCAATGTGGGGCAGTTTAGCTGACCGTAAAGGGCGCAAGCTGATGCTGCTGCGAGCCTCGCTGGGGATGGCGATTGCGATTTTACTGCAGGCATTTGCCACTAACGTCTGGCAGCTTTTTCTGCTGCGCGGGGTGATGGGGTTAACCTCAGGCTATATTCCGAACGCAATGGCGCTGGTAGCATCACAGGTTCCGCGTGAACGCAGCGGATGGGCATTGAGCACGCTTTCTACAGCGCAAATCAGCGGCGTTATTGGCGGTCCGTTAATGGGCGGTTTTATTGCCGACCATATTGGCTTACGGGCGGTGTTCTGTATTACTGCGGCTTTGTTGGTGGTCAGTTTCCTTGTCACGCTGTTTTTGATCAAAGAGGGTGTGCGCCCGACGACCAAAAAAAGCGAACGCCTGAGCGGGAAGGCCGTCTTTGCCTCGCTGCCTTATCCGGCGCTGGTGATCAGCCTGTTTTTTACGACGATGGTGATTCAGCTGTGTAACGGCTCTATCGGGCCAATTCTGGCGCTGTTTATCAAATCAATGGTGCCAGACAGTTCTAATATTGCCTTTCTCAGCGGGCTAATCGCCTCAGTACCTGGCATCTCGGCCCTGATTTCCGCGCCCCGGCTTGGCAAATTAGGCGACCGTATTGGCACTGAGCGGATTTTAATGGCGACGTTGATGTTCGCTGTCGTGCTGTTTTTTGCCATGTCGTGGGTCACCACGCCATTGCAGTTGGGGGTATTACGTTTTCTGCTCGGCTTTGCCGACGGCGCGATGTTGCCAGCGGTACAGACGCTGCTGGTGAAATACTCCAGCGACCAGATAACCGGGCGTATCTTTGGTTATAACCAGTCATTTATGTACCTGGGCAATGTCGCCGGGCCATTGATGGGAGCAACAGTATCAGCCATGGCGGGATTCCGCTGGGTGTTTATTGCTACGGCGAGTATTGTACTGATTAACATCTGGCAGTTGGCCATCGCGTTGCGACGTCGGCGTCACGCGCGCTGACTTCCTGATAAACAACGCTGCCAGTCGGCGTTGTTTATCGATAATACTGCATTATATCTCTATGTGATTATTCATAATCTTACCTTTTGATATTGAATGATTCTGCTTTACGTCTCATCTCTCCCTTATTTTGTGATGTGATTGTTTTCGCAAATAGTTTAATTTCTTCTAAAAATAAAACTTTTATCACCTAGGCAGTTATGAGCCTTAATGTTAACGTGGCTTATATTTTGTTAAGGGAATACGCAAATGAAAAATCTCGTCACTGAGTTGTTGCTTAAGCTCGCCCAAAAAGAAGAAGAGTCACAAAACCTGGCCGCGCAGGTTGAAATGTTAGAGCAGGTAATCACCGAAATGCTGCGCAATATGGCGTGGAGCGATCGGCAAATATTGCTGCGTCAAATTGAAGGGGCTCTGGCAGGTGTCAACCCCGTGCCAGCGTTTATGACGACCCTGCATAACGCTGGCGAAATCGTGTCAAAACGTTTTGATTAATCTGTGGGACGTCCCTACAAATTATCATAAAAGTGTCACATCAAATACTTATAGTCGCTTTGTTTTAATTTTACCGTATTTATACATGGAGAAAATAAAGTGAAACAAAGCGCACTCGCTATTGCCCTGTTACCTTTGCTGTTTACCCCGATTATTAATGCAGAAACATCTACCGTAGCGGTTATGGATAATCGTGCCGCTCAGGGTGATATCACCACGCCAGGCGGCGCCCGCCGATTGTCAGCCGATCAAACGGCGGCTTTACGCGAATCTCTGAACGATAAACCTGCCAAAAATATCATTTTACTTATTGGCGATGGGATGGGCGATTCTGAAATAACGGCAGCGCGAAATTATGCCGAAGGCGCGGGCGGTTTTTTTAAAGGTATTGATGCCTTACCGTTGACCGGACAATACACGCACTATGCGTTAGATAAGAAAACGGGCAAGCCGGATTATGTGACGGACTCAGCGGCCTCAGCGACGGCGTGGACCACCGGGGTTAAAACTTACAATGGCGCGCTGGGCGTTGATATACATGAAAAAGATCACGCAACAATTTTGGAAATGGCAAAAGCGGCAGGTCTGGCCACGGGCAACGTTTCTACCGCTGAATTGCAGGATGCAACCCCAGCGGCACTGGTTGCTCATGTGACTTCACGTAAGTGCTATGGCCCTGACGTGACCCGTGAAAAATGCCCAACCAATGCGCTGGAAAAAGGCGGCAAAGGGTCAATTACAGAACAATTGCTGAATGCCCGGGCTGACGTCACGTTGGGCGGTGGGGCAAAAACGTTTGCCGAAACCGCTGCGGCAGGGGAGTGGCAGGGCAAAACGTTGCGTGAACAAGCCCTGGCGCGCGGTTATCAGATGGTAAGTGATGCCGCGACGCTGGCTGCGATTACCGAAGCTAACCAGGATAAGCCGTTGCTGGGCTTGTTCTCCGACGGCAACATGCCGGTACGCTGGGAAGGTCCGAAAGCGTCCTATCATGGGAATCTGGATAAACCAGCGGTGACCTGTACGCCAAATCCAAAGCGTGATGACACCGTACCGACGCTGGCGCAGATGACGGATAAAGCGATTGAACTGTTAAGCAAAAATGAGAAAGGTTTCTTCCTGCAAGTGGAAGGGGCATCCATCGATAAACAGGATCACGCCGCCAACCCGTGCGGACAGATTGGTGAAACGGTTGATCTGGACGAAGCGGTACAGCGCGCGCTTGCCTTTGCGAAGCAAGACGGCAACACCCTGGTGGTGGTAACCGCTGACCACGCGCATGCCAGCCAGATTGTCGCACCTGATACCAAAGCGCCTGGTCTGACTCAGGCACTGAACACCAAAGATGGCGCGGTGATGGTCATCAGCTACGGCAATTCTGAAGAGGAATCTCAGGAGCACACCGGTAGCCAACTGCGCATCGCCGCTTATGGCCCGCATGCGGCGAATGTGGTCGGTCTGACCGATCAAACTGATCTGTTTTACACCATGAAAGCGGCGTTAGGGCTGAAGTAACTCTACCCCCGGTGACAATAGTTTTGCCGCCGGGTGGTATTTTTATCGTTAGCAGCCAAACTTACCTGTGTGTCGTCGTTCAGAAAAGGATGGTGCTATGAAAATTACATTATTAATGACGCTGCTCTTTGGACTGGTTTTTTTAACTACCGTCGGTGCTGCCGAGAAGACGTTAACCCCGCAACAACAGCGTATGACCACCTGCAATCAGCAGGCAACGGCGCAGGCTTTAAAAGGGGATGCGCGCAAGACGTATATGAGTGATTGCCTGAAAAACAGCAAATCTGCGCCTGAGGAAAAGAGTTTAACCCCCCAGCAGCAGAAGATGCGTGAATGCAACGTCAAGGCGACGGAGCAGTCACTGAAAGGCGACGATCGTAACAAGTTTATGAGCGCTTGCCTGAAAAAAGCTGCGTAGCACTTACGGGTGAGCAGGTAAAAACGCTCACCCGAAATTTCATACTCCCGCCAGCAGACCCCTACCTATAATTTGGGAAATTTGTTTCAGAATGTTCCCAAATACGATGAATGATGCAAACTTTTTCCAAAAGAAGGTCGTCGCGGATGAAGCGTTTATATCACTTCATCAAAACGACCACCAACGTTCCGGTCTGCGATTTGCCCGACGGATCAGGCTGCCGCGAGCGGTGGGATTGGGGGGGATGTTTTTCCCTATCGCGTCGGTATTAGTTTCCCAGCCTATTACTGGAGGCTGGTGGCTGTTACTGGTGGGATGGGCATTTGTCTGGCCACATCTTGCCTGGCAGTTGGCAAGTAAAGCAGACGATCCTCTGCATAGTGAATTTACCAATTTAAAAGCCGATGCCATCCTCGCCGGAATGTGGCTGGGAATTATGGGGGCAAACCTGTTGCCGTCCACGGCGCTGCTCATGATTACTTGCATCAACCTGATGGGCGCAGGGGGAATGCGAGTATTCCTCGCGGGCGTCGTGTTGATGGCGGTGTCATGCCTGGTGACGTTACAGTTAACCGATATTCCCGTCGCTGTTAGCAGCAGTCAACTGAGCGTGATGTTATCACTGCCGGTACTGGTGATGTACCCGCTGCTGTTTGCCTGGGTCAGCTATCAGACGATCATCAAGCTGGCGGAACATAAACGCCGCTTACAGGTGATGAGTACGCGAGATGGGATGACCGGCGTTTATAACCGACGTCATTGGGAGTTATTGCTACGTAATGAATTTGATAATTGCCGCCGCTATCAGCGTGATGCCACGTTGCTTATTATTGATATCGACCATTTCAAGAGCATCAATGATACCTGGGGTCATGACGTCGGGGATCAGGCTATTGTCGCGCTGACCCGCCAGTTGCAGATGACTTTACGCGGTAGCGATGTGATTGGCCGTTTTGGTGGTGATGAATTTGCGGTGATTATGTGCGGTACGCCCGCAACCAGCGCAATTGCGGCCATGTCGCGCGTGCATGAACGACTTAGTCAGTTGCGTTTATCCTGCGCTCCGCAGGTCGCCTTACGTATTAGCGTTGGCGTAGCGCCGCTGACTTCTGAAACTGAGCATTATCGGGAATGGTTAAAATCGGCGGATATGGCGCTTTATAAAGCAAAGAATTCCGGACGTAACCGCACCGAAGCGGCGGCCTGACGTCCGGTGATATTAACTCAGGATCGGCTGAGTTTTTCTGACTGTTCCATGCATTTAACCATCGCTTCAATCACTGATGAACGAAAACCGCGTTCTTCCAGGACGCGTACCGCTTCGATAGTGGTGCCGCCTGGCGAGCACACCATATCCTTCAGTTCCCCAGGATGTTTACCCGTTTCCAACACCATTTTTGCCGAGCCCATTACCGCTTGCGCTGCGAATTTATAAGCCTGCGCACGGGGCATACCGCCTTGCACGGCGGCGTCCGCCATCGCTTCGATAAACATAAAAACATAGGCCGGCGCAGAACCGCTGACGCCGACAACCGGGTGAATCATCGATTCTGCAATCACTTCGGCTTCGCCAAAGCAGCGGAAGATATTCAGTACGTCGGCCGTATCTTCCGGCGTTACTAAGGCGTTCGGCGTGACGGAGGTCATTCCGGCATTAACCAGTGACGGGGTATTAGGCATTGCGCGAATGATTTTGCGATCATGACCCAGCGCACGGGCGAGCTGATCGAGGGTAACACCAGCGGCAATCGAGACAACCAGTGAGTCTTTGTTCAGGCTGGAGGTGATTTCACTCAGTACCTTAATCATGATGCCTGGTTTTACGGCCCCAAAAACAATGTCGGCGATTTGCGCGACTTCTTGCGCAGACTGCGCTGCATTAATGCCATACTGGTCGTGCAACGCAGCGACTTTATCGGGGGAAGGGGTATAGACCCAGATTTGTCCCGGGAGAACCTGGCCGCTGGCGATCATGCCGCCAAGAATTGCTTTGCCCATATTACCGCAGCCGATAAAACCAATTTTTTTGTCCATCTTGTCACTCCCTATGGATGATATTCATTGTTTTATACCCGTCATACTTCAAGTTGCATGTGCGTTGGCTGCGTTCGCTCACCCGAATCACTTACCAGAGTAAGCTCATCGGGACTCACTCTCTTGCCGCCTGCCTGCAACCCGAATTATTTAGGGTAAATCTGGGAAAGCTAAGCTTAGCGCGGAATGAATATGTGCAGAAGGAGAAACAGCACTTTGCCTGCAAGTAAAAGCACGAGACAATGCGCGATTACACACGAGTGGGGAGAGATTATGACAATATGGGTGGATGCCGACGCGTGTCCGAACGTGATTAAAGAAATTTTATACCGCGCCTCTGAGCGCATGCAGATGCCGCTTATTCTGGTGGCGAACCAGAATTTGCGCGTCCCGTCTTCGCGTTTTATCCGTACATTACGCGTTCCCGCCGGGTTTGACGTTGCTGATAACGAGATTGTACGACAATGTAGCGCCGGTGATTTAGTGATCACGGCGGATATTCCGTTGGCTGCTGAAGCCATTGAAAAAGGGGCGGCTGCGCTTAATCCACGCGGCGAACGTTATACCGAAGCGACGATCCGCGAACGTCTGATGATGCGTGATTTTATGGATACGCTACGCGCCAGCGGCATCCAGACCGGGGGACCGGATAGCCTTTCTCCCCGCGACCGGCAGCATTTTGCGGCTGAGCTGGATAATTGGTGGCTGGAAGTTCAGCGCAGAAAATAGTATCTGTAATTTATTTTTTACACTTTCATCCGTGTGAATTCTTGTTATAGTAGGGCTTAATTGACACCATCACCGTTTTTGTAATTTTTTCTTTACGATTTGGTGGTGTACTAGTTTGGTGATATGATTATATCTTTAATTGCATCAGATCCCGCTCGTCGGCGGTTCTCTGGGGAAATTCTGTGATGACGCAACCTCTTTTTCTTGTTGGCCCCCGGGGGTGTGGTAAAACGACAATCGGTATGGCGCTGGCGAAGGCCATCGATTACCAGTTCGTTGATACCGATCGCTGGTTGCAGTCGCACGTGCAGATGACCGTAGCGGAAATCGTCGAAAGAGAAGGATGGGAAGGGTTTCGTGCCCAGGAAACGACCGCTCTGCAGGCCGTCACGGCTCCGACAACGGTTGTTGCGACCGGTGGCGGCATCATTCTGACCGAATTTAATCGTCATTATATGCGTAGCCACGGTGTGGTTATCTATTTAAGCGCGCCGGTATCGGTACTGGTGGATCGTCTGGAGGCTACGCCTGAAGAGGGGTTGCGCCCAACCTTAACCGGCAAGCCGCTGACTGAAGAAGTAGAGGAAGTGCTTGCCCAGCGTGATATTCTGTACCGTGCAGCGGCGCATTATATTGTTGATGCGACCAATCCGCCTTCGCAGGTGGTGGACGACATTCTTGGGATACTGTCGCAGGCAGCGCCACGCTTACAGGGTGGTGTCTATACTTAAAGCTCATTCAGACAAAAGGAAGAGCTATGCCGACAAAACCACCTTATCCGCGTCAAGCAACCATTGTTACCGTTGAAAAGGGGACGCCAGGCCAGACGGTAACCTGGTATCAACTTCGCGCCGATCACCCGGAACCGAATTCGCTGATCAGTGAGCATCCTTCCGCTCAGGAAGCCATGGATGCTAAAAAACGCTACGAAGATCCCGATAAAGACTGATATTAAGCACCGTCCTGGCACGAGTCTGAAAAGTGCCAGGACGGGCGTACATCACATTTTTTTAAATATCGCCGTATACAGTAAAAATTGAAAATTAAACAATAACAATACAGTACTGGAATGATTTGGAATCTTTACAAAATACACCGCCGATCTGCTGCTACGCTTTTGAGCGTTTGTAGCGCAGGTCAGCGCCCGGCAATTATTCGGGAATTCACAGCAAAGTAAGAAGACGGTGGAGCAAAAAATGGGTACGTCGTTGGCTATCCTCACGATTGGCGTGGTGCCGATGCGTGAGGTGTTACCGCTCCTGACGGAATATATCGATGAGCAGCACATCACTCACCACAGTCTGCTGGGGCAGATGCGGCGAGAGGATGTGATGGCCGAGTACGGCGTCTCTCCCGGTGACGAGCCGCTTTTAACGCTGCTCAGCGACCATCAGCTTGCCCATGTTTCGCGCCAGAAAGTGGAACGATCACTACAAGGTATCGTAGAAGTACTCGATAATCAGGGCTTTGACGTGATCCTGCTGATGAGTACGGCCTCAATTGCCCGCCTGACCGCCCGTAAGAGTATGTTACTGGAACCTTTACGTATAATTCCTCCACTGGTCGCCTCGATTGTGGAAGGGCATCAGGTCGGGGTTCTTGTCCCCGTCACGGAATTGCTTAAAGCCCAGACGCAAAAATGGCAGGTGTTGCAAACGCCGCCAGTGTATGCCGTGGCGAATCCGATTCACGGTTCCGAACAGCAACTGATTGATGCCGGTAAAGAATTGCTTGAGCAAGGCGCGGATGTGATCATGCTGGATTGTCTGGGTTTTAATCAACGTCATCGCGATTTACTGCAAAAATCGCTGGATGTCCCGGTTCTGCTGTCCAATGTGCTGATCGCCCGGCTGGCTTCGGAATTGCTTGCGTAATTTTGCGTGACAGGTGGAACGCCAGCCCCCTATATTGGTTATTAACTTAATCACAAGATAGGGCCAGTTGTATGCTTCAAAGTAATGAATACTTTTCCGGCAAAGTAAAATCCATCGGTTTTACCAGCAGCAGTACTGGCCGTGCCAGTGTTGGCGTGATGGCTGAAGGCGAATACACCTTTGGTACTGCGGCGCCTGAAGAGATGACGGTCGTCAGCGGCGCACTGAACGTGCTGCTGCCGGGGGAAACTGAGTGGAAAGTCTATGCCGCAGGGGACGTGTTTAACGTACCAGGCAGCAGCGAGTTTCATCTGCAGGTGGCAGAGCCAACATCCTATCTTTGCCGCTACCTGTAAGCGTAAAAATGACGAATGGCGACATTGAGCCGCCATTCGGTAAATACGGCTTAACGTTGCGCTTCGCCGCCTAATCCTTCTACCAGACTTTTAATCAGCGCCGCCAGTTCGCCCGTCATCAGGATGAAATCGGCATCAAAACGCTGAGCGTAGTCCTCGCGGTCAATATCTTCGTTCTGATCGCGCAACTCGTCGCTAAACTTCAGACGCTTAATCGAGCCGTCGTCACACATAACGAACTGAATGCGCTGCTGCCAGTCGAGCGCCAGCTTGGTGACCAGTTTGCCCGCTTCGATATGTACGGCGATTTCGTCGCAGACCAGATCCTGTTTTTTCGCGCGGATCACGCCGCCGTCTTCAAGGATCGCTTTCAGTTCTGCTTCATCCAGCAACTGGAAGCCCTGCGCCGTTGTGCCGGAGCGAACCCATTCGGTTAGCGTCAGCTCAATAGGGTTTTCTATCGTCAGCGGAACGACCGGCAGCGAGCCGAGGCTCTTACGCAGCAGCGCCAGCGTATCTTCCGCTTTCTTCGCGCTCGCACAATCAACCATGATCAGATCGTTAACGGTGTCGATCCACATCATCGTTTGGCTGAAGCGGCTAAAGGCGCGCGGCAGCAATGAGTGCAGCACTTCATCTTTCAGCGAGTCTTTTTCGGTCTTCTTAAGCTTGCGACCTTGCTCAGCTTCCAGTTTGAATATTTTGGCTTCCAGCGCCTGTTTGATAACCGGCGACGGCAGAATTTTTTCTTCTTTGCGGGCGCAGATAATAATTTGGCCATTGGCGGTATGCGTTAATGCATCGCTGTGCGATCCCATCGGCGGAACCCAGCCCATTTTTGCCATATCCTGGCTACCGCAAGGGGTGAACGTCATTGATGCCAGCTGTTTTTCCATCTCTTCGGCACGCAAAGAAACATCGCGGCTAAGACGGTAAACCATTAAATTTTTGAACCACAGCATGATAATTTCCACGGCCTTGTCGTTAAATCCAGCGGGCATGATAGCGAATTGTCGCTATGCTTGCATTGTTAATCGGGAAGAGGAGCAAACAGTGCGTATAGGTATCGATTTGGGCGGTACAAAAACGGAAGTTATTGCGCTTGGCGATGCAGGCGAGCAGCTTTTTCGCCATCGCCTGCCCACACCGCGTGAGGATTATCAGCAAACGATAGAAACCATTGCCGCGCTGGTGGAGATGGCGGAGCAGGCTACCGGGCAAACGGGAACCGTGGGGATGGGGATCCCTGGTTCAATTTCGCCTTACACTGGGGTAGTCAAGAATGCCAACTCAACCTGGCTTAACGGGCAACCCTTTGATAAAGACTTAAGTATGCGTTTGAACCGTGAAGTGCGCCTGGCGAATGATGCCAATTGCCTGGCGGTTTCTGAAGCGGTGGATGGCGCGGCGGCAGGGGAGCAAACCGTATTTGCGGTAATTATTGGCACCGGATGCGGCGCGGGTGTGGCGTTGAATGGTCGGGCGCACACGGGTGGCAACGGTACCGCGGGCGAGTGGGGGCATAATCCGCTGCCGTGGATGGACGAAGATGAGCTGCGTTATCGCCAGGAAGTACCCTGCTATTGCGGCAAGCAAGGCTGCATTGAAACCTTTATTTCCGGGACCGGTTTTGCCACCGACTACCAGCGTCTGAGCGGTAAGTCGCTCAAGGGCAGCGACATTATCGATCTGGTTAACGTGCGGGATGCGGTGGCGGAGCAGGCATTGAGCCGCTATGAGCTGCGTCTGGCAAAATCGCTGGCGCATGTGGTGAATATTCTCGATCCGGACGTCATTGTACTGGGTGGGGGAATGAGTAATGTCGACAGGCTATATCAAAACGTTCCCACGTTGATGAAGCAATTTGTCTTTGGCGGCGAGTGCGAAACGCCCCTACGCAAGGCGCTGCATGGTGACTCCAGCGGCGTACGCGGTGCGGCCTGGCTGTGGCCGCAGGCGTAACCTGTTTTACGTCGCGGCTGCAACTTGTTGCACGCCGCGCTTCAGGTAGCCGTAAATCAGCAGCGATGACATGGCGGAGAACGACAGCAACGCAGCCGGTAGCGTTACATAGTTGTAGGCAAAGCCCAGCGTCAGCATCATACCGCCGCACCAGGCGCCAATTGCGCTACCGAGGTTAAAGGCAATTTGCCCGCCTGCCGCGCCCAGTAGTTCACCTCCTTTGGCATTTTGCAGCAGCAAAATTTGCAGCGGCGCCGACAGGGCGAACAGGCCCGCGCAGCAAATAAAGGCGAAGGTCAGCGATGCGGCTTTGATACCGCCAAAAACAAAAAGCAGCAGCAGAACCAGCACAATGATGAAGTCGGTTATTACCGCAATGCGCAGCGGTGTATAGCGGCCAGACAGCCGACCGCTCAACAGATTCCCTAATACCATCCCCAATCCCACCAGCATCATGATGAAGGTCATCAGCGCTTCGGAAAAGCCGGAGATGTACATCATGTACGGCTTGACGTAGCTGAACCAGGCGAAAACCCCGGCGTTGCCAAACATGGTGGCGGAAAAGATCAGCCACGGGGCGGGGCTTTTCAAAAAGTGAAATTGCTCGCGCAGATTCCCTTTCGCTTCATCGCTGATGTTGGGCACCCAAAAAGCTATCGAGACAATAACGGCGATATTAAAGACGGCAATCAGCAGGAACGTATAGCGCCAGCTAAATTCCTGGCTCAGCCAGGTACCGACGGGAATGCCAATCAGATTGGCAACGGTCATCCCTGAAACCATGCCCGCGACGGCGGCGGTGACTTTTCCTGGGCGCGCCAGCTTCGACAGAATAATCGCCCCAACGCCAAAAAATGCGCCGTGCGGGAAACCGGAAACCAGCCTGCCCACCGCCAGCATAAAATACGAGGATGAAAGGGTGAAGATGGCGTTGCCAATCACGCACAGCGTGACCAGAAACAGCAGAATATGCTTAAGCGAAAAGCGGCTGGAAAAGAGCGCAATAATCGGCGCGCCCAGCACTACGCCAAAGGCGTAAAACGAAATCATATGGCCAGCGGCCGGGATAGAAATACCCACGTCCCGCGCCAGCTCGGTGAGTACCCCCATGATGCCGAATTCGGCCATGCCCAGCCCAAATGTCCCCAGCGCTAAAGAGAAAACGACTTTTTTCATACCACCTGCCAACAAGAAAGACGCCGGATGTGCGTCATAGCGGCGAACGTTCGCCGCCAACAGAGATAGCTTGCGGATAAGCGAAGTGGAATGCCATTTCATATCCGTCTTTGAGTATGCAATATTGTGCTACATATTGTGCCGGATGGCTCCGGCCTGGAGATTTATGCTGATCCCACCGCAAACAGCTTGTCGAGTTTGCTGTAGCCCAGCCCGTTGATTTTTTTAACCTTGATCTGCACCGGAATGCGTTCTTTCATCGCTTCAACGTGGCTTATCACTCCAATGGTTTTGCCGGTGGCGTTCAGCGCATCCAGCGCGTCCAGCGCGGTATCCAGCGTTTCGCTGTCCAGCGTGCCGAAACCTTCATCGAGGAACAGGGAGTCAATTCGCGTTTTGTGGCTGACCAAATCGGATAACGCCAGCGCCAGCGCCAGACTCACGAGGAAGCTCTCGCCACCGGAAAGCGTACGGGTGTCGCGCACGGCATCGGCCTGCCAGGTATCAACCACTTCCAGCTCCAGCGCTTCGCTGGCCTTACGCTGTAACAGATAGCGACCATGCAAACGAGTGAGTTGGTTGTTGGCAAGCCACACCAGGTTATCCAGTGTCAGTCCCTGGGCAAACTTGCGGAATTTATCTCCCTCTTTCGAGCCGATCAGCGCATTCAGATAGCCCCAGTCTTCAACCTGCTGCGTGACGTTTTCAATCTCCTGCATCAGCGCCTGCTGCTGCTGGCGATGTTCAGTATCCTGTTTCAACTGCTGGCGAATTTCGCCCTGACGCGTGGTATTTTCCCGTAGCTGCTGGGTGAGCTGCGCCAGCGCGTCGCGAAGCTGTTGTGCCGTGAGCGTGAGATCCGCCCCGGTTGGCAACTGCTGGTGATGGCTCGCCAGCGCCTGCTGAGCCTGATTAAGCAGCGTTTGTGCCTGCTGCTGCTGCTTTTCCAGCGATTGCTTTAACTGCTCCAGACGGCTAAAGGTTTCTTCATCCAGCAGGGCGGTAACAAAGGCGTCACGATCGGCAAAGATGCTGGCCTGCAGTGCGGCATCAAACTGTGCCTGAATTTCTGCGGCGCGCTGTAGGTCCTGCGCCTCCTGCTGTTGCAAGGTTTGCCACTGGCCTTGTAAAGACAGGCAATCGTCATGCACCTGTCGCCAGTTTTCCAGCGACAGATTCTCAGTACTTGCAGACAGCGTATCGCTCTCAGGCAGCGTTTCCAGCAACGGCGTGAGCTGAGCTATTTGCGCCTGTAACTCGGTGAGTTCGTTCTGGCGCTGCTGCCACATTTGCGCTTCTCTCGCCCGCTCACTCAGCCACGAATTAGCGTCATTTTCAGCAGGAAGGGACAGTCCATGGCGGGCCAGCTCGGCGGTTAACGTCGCCTGGCGCTGGTCAATTTGCTGCTGGAGCTGGGTAATCTGCTCGGTATGCGCCGTGATTTGCGCCTGCAGGGTATGACGCAGGCTCAACTGGTGAAGTTGTTGTTCGTATTCTTCCTGGGCGGCAAGCCACGGGGCGATATCATCCTGCGGTTGCTGCGTCACGTTAAGGCTGGTAGTGACTGTCTGCCACTCTTGAGTAAGCGCTTGCTCCTCTTGAGAAAGCGTCTGTGCTTCACGCTCATCGCGCTGGAGTTGCTGGGTTATGGCCTCAAGCTGGCCGCGTAACGTTGAGCCCTCATCAGCCAGGGTTTTAACCTCTTTTTCCAGTGCTTCACGTCGTGCCTGATTAACACTCAGTTCGAGCGTTTGATAGCGCTCAATCGCCGGATGCGTGGTGGAGCCGCACAGCGGACAAGGCATGCCGGATTGCAATAATGCCCGCTGGCTTTCCAAATCTTTGATGCGGGCTTCCTGCTCGCAAATGATCCTCACATCGGCAAGCTGCTGATTTTTATCTTTATAGCGCTGACGTTTTTCGGCAAGCACCGCGTTGCGCTGCGTTAGCTCTTGCTGACGTTGCACCAGCGTCGCGCGTAACTGCGCCAGCTGCTTTTGCTTCGGGGCGATTTGCCCATGCAGATTGCTCAGACGTTGGCGTAACGGACGGCGCTGCACATGTTGCGCCAGCGCCGCCGTGACCTCCTGCGGTGAAAGAGTCAGCGTGGGAAGCGCCAGCGCATCCAGTTTACGCGTGTCGTTTTCCCGTAACTGCTGCCACTGGTGTAGCTGGGCGCTGGCGTCGGAGTGTTGCGCCAGCAGGGCCTTCCACCCAGCCAGTTCGCTGCCCCACAAGCGGAAGCGATCGTGTTCGTTCAGCCAGTCGATTAACGTCTGTTGTCCGGCGAGCAAGGCGGTCGACTGCGTGTGCGCCTGCTGACGGATGCGCCCGCGCAGCGCTAAGCTGCTTTGTAAGCGAGCATTCACTTCCTGAATATTCTGCCGCGTACGCGCTATCGTAGCCGTTTGTTCCTGGATTCGCTCCCAGTGAGGGCGTAACGCTCTGGCCGGTTGTGCCAGACTCAGCGCCGCCAGCTGTGGCTGCGCGTCTTCTTGCGCCTGTTTTGCGGCCTGTAACGCCTGTTGGTGACGGTTGATTTCTGCCTGTAGCTCATTTTGCCGAATGAGCCAGTTGAGATGCTGTTGCTGAGTCTGCTGGCTTGCAAGGTATTGTTTTTCCTCATCAGTAAGTACCTGCAAACTCTCTGTCAGGGACTGCACCTGCTCCGCAGCGAGCAGAGCCACGCCGTTGGCCTGCGCCTGCAGTTTTTCCAGCTCTGTACGCGCTGCTTTATGCTTTTCAAACACCATGGCGGAAATTTGGCCGTAGATCTCAGTCCCCGTCAGCTCTTCCAGCAGTTCGGCACGCTCTTTCGGTTTGGCATTGAGAAATGCGGCAAATTGCCCCTGAGACAGCAGCATCGAACGGGTGAAACGACCATAATCCAGGCCGGTAAGTTCGGCGGTCATTTCCAACTTGTCTTTGACTTTATCGGCGAGGATTTTACCGTCGGCGCAGCGGGCAAGTTCTACGCGCGGAGCCTGTAGGTTGCCTTCAGGCTGATTGCGCGCGCGGTTCTGGCTCCAGAATGCGCGATAGGCTTCGCCCCGGACTTCGAACTCGACCTCGGCCAGACACTCGGCGGTGTCGCGGGTCATCAGATCGTTTTGCGATTGAGACACGGTATTGAGCCGCGGCGTTTCGTGATACAGCGCGAGACAAATGGCGTCCAGCAGGGTGGTTTTTCCCGCGCCCGTTGGACCCGTGATGGCGAACAGCCCATTGCTGGCAAAGGGCTCAGCCGTGAAATCGACTTTCCATTCTCCTTTCAGAGAATTGAGGTTTTTCAAACGCAGGCTGAGAATTTTCATGCTTCGGTCTCCCCGGCAAGCGTGTGTAAGGTGGTGCTAAACAGTTGATTCAGGCGCTCGCGTTGCGATTCTTCGAGTTCTTCCAGCGCCAGGCGACGGGCAAAAACGTCCGTCACGCTCAGCTCGCTTAGCGTTTCACGTCGTTCATTCGCCATAATACGTTCGCGCTGTTCCCGGCTACGGCGCACCAATAACACCTCTACCGGTAAATCTTCGGTTAATGCCTGAATCTTACGCTGCATGTCGTGCAGATAGTCATCGGTGGTGATTTCGATATCTAACCAGACTGGCGGTTCCTGCTGCACACCGCGCCACTGCTCTAGTTGGGCGGTAATCGCGGCTAAATCACCTTTCAGCACCGCCAACGGCTGGGTGACCGGTACGGTGAGGTGTTCAACAGCGCTCAGCTTGCCGTTTTCGAAGCTCACCAGATGGACGCATTTGCTTTTGCCGCACTCGTCAAAACTGAGCGCAATTGGCGAACCGCAGTAGCGAATATGCTCTGTTCCGCCGATAACCTGCGCCCGGTGAATATGTCCCAGCGCGATGTAATCGGCGGGTGGAAAGTTTTGCGCCGGAAAGGCGTCCAGCGTGCCAATATAAATGTCACGTACAGCGTCACTTTTACTGGCGCCCACGGTGGTCAGATGCCCGGTCGCAATGATGGGTAGATTCTGGTCGCCGCGCAGCGTACAGGCGTCATGATATTGCTGTTGGTAATAGTCGGTGATAGCCGATAGCAAATGCTGCTGTTTCTCTTGTCCCGTTAGCCCGGCCTGGCTGGTAATGATGTCACGCGGGCGTAAAAAAGGCACCGGACACAGGATCGCGCCCGGCGTGCCGTCGCGTTGAGACAGCACCTGCGGCGCATGGCCAGCGCTGGCGATCACTGTGGTATTGAGAAACGCCAGAATATCGCGGGATTCGTTGAGCGTGGCGACGGAGTCGTGGTTACCTGCCAACACCACCAGATGACAGCCGGTTTGCTGCAGATTAACGACAAAACGGTTATACAGCTCACGGGCATAGCTTGGCGGTGAGCCGGTATCGAAAATATCGCCCGCCACAATAATGGCATCCACCTGCTGGGATTGTGCCGTTTCCAGCAGCCAGTCGAGAAAGGCCTGATGTTCAGCGGCGCGGCTCTTGCTGTAGAAATTTTGGCCCAGATGCCAGTCAGACGTGTGAAGGATGCGCATAAGAGTTCCATGACGATAAAACAGTGGCGGGGATTATAACCCTGCAAGGACGGTAATATCTTGTTTAAGGGCTGTCATAATTCGCGGGGCTGCGTTAAACCTGGACTATCTTTTCATAAATCTGTCATAAAACTGACGCATAATGGCACCGTATTGATGGCAAACGATTTAATTATAAACAGGGCAAATCATGGCGAGACGTATTCTGGTCGTAGAAGATGAAGCTCCAATTCGTGAAATGGTCTGCTTCGTGCTCGAGCAAAACGGTTTTCAAACCGTAGAAGCCGAAGACTATGACAGTGCTGTGAACCAACTCAATGAACCCTGGCCGGATCTCGTCCTGCTTGACTGGATGCTACCCGGCGGCTCGGGCCTACAGTTTATTAAACATCTCAAGCGCGAAGCGATGACGCGGGATATTCCCGTCATGATGCTGACGGCGAGGGGAGAAGAGGAAGATCGTGTACGGGGTCTGGAAACGGGCGCGGATGATTATATTACCAAGCCGTTTTCTCCCAAGGAGCTGGTGGCGCGTATTAAAGCTGTTCTGCGTCGTATTTCCCCCATGGCGGTGGAAGAGGTTATTGAGATGCAGGGGCTGAGCCTTGACCCAACCTCGCATCGCGTGATGACCGGCGAGGATCCATTGGATATGGGGCCGACAGAATTCAAACTGTTGCACTTCTTTATGACCCACCCTGAACGCGTCTATAGCCGTGAGCAATTACTCAATCATGTCTGGGGTACCAATGTGTACGTGGAAGACCGGACAGTGGATGTGCATATCCGCCGCTTGCGTAAAGCGCTGGAGCACAGTGGACATGATCGTATGGTGCAGACGGTTCGTGGGACGGGATATCGTTTTTCGACCCGCTTCTGACTAACATGAATAGGGGCCTGACGGATTAGGCTGTTAATGGAGTAAGACGTTTGCTAGAACGATTGTCATGGAAAAGGCTGGTACTGGAGCTGATCCTCTGCTGCATACCGGCGTTTATCCTTAGCGCTTTTTTTGGTTACCTGCCCTGGTTTTTGCTGGCGTCGGTAACCGGCCTGCTTGTCTGGCATTTCTGGAATTTATTACGCTTGTCCTGGTGGTTATGGGTCGACAGAAGCATGACCCCGCCGCCGGGTCGCGGAAGTTGGGAGCCGTTGCTGTATGGGCTGCATCAAATGCAGCTGCGCAACAAAAAGCGCCGTCGGGAACTGGGTAATCTGATTAAACGTTTTCGCAGTGGGGCGGAATCGCTACCCGACGCGGTGGTGTTGACGACTGAAGAGGGGGGCATTTTCTGGTGTAACGGCCTGGCCCAGCAGGTTCTGGGACTGCGCTGGCCGGACGATAGCGGGCAAAATATACTTAACCTGCTGCGCTACCCGGAATTCACGCAATATCTGAAAACGCGTGATTTTAGTCGGCCAATCAATCTGGTGCTCAATACCGGACGGCATCTGGAGATTCGCGTGATGCCCTATACCGATAAGCAATTGCTGATGGTCGCGCGCGATGTTACCCAGATGCACCAACTGGAAGGTTCGCGGCGTAACTTTTTCGCCAACGCCAGCCATGAGTTGCGTACGCCGCTGACGGTGCTACAAGGTTATCTGGAAATGATGCAGGAGCATCCGCTGGAAGGAACGACGCGTGAAAAAGCGCTGCATACCATGCGTGAGCAAACGTACCGCATGGAAGGGCTGGTGAAGCAGTTGCTGACGTTGTCGAAAATAGAGGCCGCGCCAGCGCTACTGCTTAATGAGAAGGTGGACGTGCCGATGATGCTGCGCGTGGTTGAACACGAGGCGCACACGCTGAGTCAGAATAATCATACGTTTACTTTTGATATTGATAGCCACCTGAGCGTGCGGGGAAATGAGGAGCAACTGCGTAGCGCGATTTCGAATCTTGTGTATAACGCGGTGAACCATACCCCCGCGGGTACGCACATCACCGTGCGCTGGCAGCATGTTGCCTCCGGGGCGGAATTTAGCGTCGAGGACAATGGGCCTGGTATTGCTGCGGAGCATATTCCTCGTTTGACCGAACGCTTCTATCGCGTGGACAAAGCGCGATCCCGACAAACGGGCGGGAGTGGACTGGGTCTGGCCATCGTGAAACATGCTCTGCAACATCACGATAGCCGCCTGAATATCGAAAGTACGCCAGGCAAAGGGACGCGATTTAGTTTCGTCATCCCGGAACGTTTAATGGCCAAAAGTAACGATTAACCCGTATTCGTAAGATAATCTTTCCAAAAGCCAGCGCGAGCTGGTTTTTTTATGTGGTCAATAGTTACATCCTGAATTTTGCGACGTTTGATTGTTTTTTGTTCGAACTATTACCCATACCTTTTTCCATGAAATGGTTTTTTGTGCTAACTGCATTTTTCATATCGCTATATTGTTCTGGTTTTTGGATCCCACCTTGCTTTAAAACGTTATAAGCGTTTAAATTGCGCTCCAGATGCTGTCATACCGACTGCATTTACGCGGTAAATCGAAAAACTATTCTTCGCCGCGCCAGGTCGGGAGTGTTTCCCGCTGGAATTGAGCAAAAATGCCGCTGTATTGTCCCCCAGGGAAAGGCAAAAATTTATTATTTTCAACACCACATCCACAGGCTGTAAGACTTTATGACCCATCAGTTAAAATCGCGCGATATTATCGCTTTGGGATTTATGACATTTGCACTGTTCGTTGGTGCAGGTAACATCATCTTCCCCCCAATGGTTGGTTTGCAGGCAGGCGAACACGTCTGGACTGCGGCTTTTGGCTTTTTGATTACCGCCGTTGGTCTTCCGGTACTTACCGTTGTCGCGCTGGCGAAAGTCGGTGGCGGTGTGGACAGCCTGAGTACGCCTATCGGTAAGGTTGCTGGATTGCTGCTGGCCACCGTCTGCTATCTGGCGGTTGGTCCATTGTTCGCGACGCCGCGTACCGCAACGGTCTCTTTCGAAGTCGGGATTGCGCCGCTGACCGGTGACTCTGCGCTGCCGCTGTTCATCTACAGCGTGGTCTATTTTGCGATTGTTATTTTGGTGTCGCTGTATCCAGGCAAACTGCTGGATACCGTCGGCAACTTCCTTGCTCCGCTGAAAATCCTTGCGCTGGTGGTACTGTCTGTCGCCGCGATTGTCTGGCCGGCAGGCCCGATCAGCAATGCGATGGAAGCCTATCAAACCGCAGCATTTTCGAATGGTTTCGTAAATGGCTATCTGACCATGGATACGCTGGGCGCGATGGTATTTGGTATTGTTATTGTTAACGCCGCCCGCTCGCGTGGCGTTACCGAGTCGCGTCTGCTGACCCGTTACACCGTTTGGGCAGGTTTGATGGCGGGTGTGGGCTTAACGCTGCTGTACCTTGCGTTGTTCCGTCTGGGCTCCGATAGCGCAATTCTGGTCGATCAGTCAGCTAACGGCGCGGCGATTCTGCATGCGTATGTTCAGCACACCTTTGGCGGCGCAGGAAGCTTCCTGCTGGCGGCGCTGATTTTCATCGCCTGTCTGGTGACTGCGGTTGGCCTGACCTGCGCGTGCGCAGAGTTCTTTGCCCAGTACGTTCCACTGTCTTATCGTACGCTGGTATTTATCCTCGGCGGCTTCTCAATGGTGGTCTCTAACCTGGGGCTGAGCCATCTGATTCAGATCTCTATTCCGGTGCTGACGGCTATCTATCCGCCATGTATCGCACTGGTTGTATTAAGTTTTACCCGCTCATGGTGGCATAATTCTTCCCGCGTCATTGCACCTGCGATGTTTATCAGCCTGATTTTTGGTATCCTTGATGGCATTAAAGCTTCTGCAATTGGCGACGTGTTACCGGCCTGGACCCAGCGTTTACCGCTGGCGGAACAAGGGCTGGCGTGGTTGATGCCAACAGTCGTGATGGTGCTCCTGGCAATTATCTGGGATCGCGCCGCGGGTCGACAAGTGACCTCCAGCGCGCACTAATCACTGACAATAAGTTTTAACCACGGGGCTATTAATATGGCCCCGTGGTTTTTTATTGTGTTAACAGGTTAGGAATCGATGGAAAGTAATAACAAGCTAAAGCGTGGGCTGAGCACCCGGCACATTCGCTTTATGGCATTAGGTTCGGCAATTGGCACCGGGCTGTTTTACGGCTCTGCCGACGCGATCAAAATGGCGGGGCCGAGCGTGTTGCTGGCCTATATTATCGGTGGCGCTGCGGCATATATCATCATGCGCGCGCTGGGCGAAATGTCTGTGCATAATCCTGCAGCCAGCTCTTTCTCGCGCTATGCGCAGGAAAACCTCGGGCCGTTGGCGGGTTACATTACCGGCTGGACCTACTGTTTTGAAATCCTGATTGTCGCTATTGCCGACGTTACTGCCTTCGGCATTTACATGGGGGTCTGGTTCCCGGCGGTACCGCACTGGATATGGGTACTCAGCGTGGTGCTGATTATTTGCGCCATCAACCTGATGAGCGTGAAGGTGTTTGGCGAGCTGGAGTTCTGGTTCTCGTTCTTTAAAGTCGCCACTATTATCATCATGATTGTCGCCGGGTTCGGCATCATCATTTGGGGCATTGGCAACGGCGGTCAACCTACCGGTATCCATAACCTGTGGAGTAACGGCGGCTTCTTTAGCAACGGCTGGCTCGGCATGGTGATGTCGCTACAAATGGTGATGTTCGCTTACGGCGGGATAGAGATTATCGGTATTACTGCAGGTGAAGCGAAAGACCCGGAAAAATCTATTCCGCGTGCTATCAATTCCGTACCGATGCGTATCCTGGTATTTTACGTGGGGACGCTGTTCGTCATTATGTCTATTTACCCGTGGAACCAGGTTGGCACCGACGGGAGTCCGTTCGTCCTGACGTTCCAGCATATGGGCATTACCTTTGCCGCCGGGATCCTCAACTTTGTGGTTCTCACCGCATCGCTGTCGGCTATCAACTCTGACGTCTTCGGCGTGGGGCGTATGCTGCACGGTATGGCGGAGCAGGGCAGCGCGCCAAAAATGTTCGCCAAGACGTCGCGTCGCGGTGTGCCATGGGTCACGGTGATGGTGATGACTATCGCGCTGCTGTTTGCGGTTTATCTTAACTACATCATGCCGGAAAACGTCTTCCTGGTGATCGCCTCACTGGCGACCTTCGCCACGGTGTGGGTGTGGATTATGATCCTGCTGTCGCAGATTGCCTTCCGCCGCCGTCTGCCGCCGGAAGAGGTCAAGGCGCTGAAATTTAAAGTACCTGGTGGGGTAACAACGACCGTTGTTGGCCTGATTTTCCTCGTCTTTATCATCGCGCTTATCGGCTACCATCCGGATACCCGCATTTCACTGTATGTTGGTTTCGCGTGGATTGCCCTGCTGCTGGTGGGGTGGGTATTTAAACGCCGCCGCGAGCGTCAACTGGCTGAAGCACAGTAATTTTTTGCCGGGTAACGCGTCGCGTCGCCCGGCAATTTTCTCCTCCCCCGAACTCCTCCCCTAATAAACGTTAAGATGATGAGTGATCCTGCTCTTTGCTATGGCAAGGTGGCTTCATTTTCATCAAAGGGGATACGTGATGTTGAACGCCTGGCACCTTCCGGTTGCCCCATTTGTTAAGCAAAACAAAGATCAACTGACAATTACGCTGTGGCTGGCCGGGGAAAATCCACCTCAGCGGGTGACGCTACGCGCAGAAAACGATAACGAAGAGATTTCGCTCTCCATGCACAAGCTGCGCAGCCAGCCGCAGCCGGGCGTGACCGCGTGGCGAGCGGCGATCGATCTTGCCAGCGGCCAACCTCGTCGGCGCTATAGCTTTAAATTATTGTGGCCCGATCGTCAGCTGTGGTTTACACCGCAGGGATTCAGCCGTTTTCCGCCTGCGCGTCTGGAGCAGTTTGCTGTTGATGTGCCGGATAACGGTCCGCAGTGGGTAGCTGACCAGATTTTCTATCAGATTTTCCCGGATCGCTTTGCCCGCAGCCAGTCGCGTGAGCCGGCTCCAAACGTCTATTACCACCACGCAGCCGGGCATGACATCGTGCGTCGCGAGTGGGATGAACCGCTGACCGCTCAGGCCGGAGGATCGACATTTTATGGCGGCGATTTAGACGGCATCAGCGAAAAGCTGCCGTATCTGAAAACGTTAGGGGTGACGGCGCTGTATCTGAACCCGATATTTACCGCGCCGAGCGTGCATAAATACGATACCGAAGATTACCGTCATGTTGATCCACAGTTTGGCGGCGACAACGCGCTGCTGCGCTTGCGTCACAACACGCAACAGCAGGGCATGCGTCTGATTCTGGACGGTGTTTTTAACCACAGCGGCGATTCACACCCTTGGTTTGATCGGCATAACCGTGGGACGGATGGGGCGTGTTACAACCCGCATTCCCCCTGGCGTGACTGGTATCATTTCTCTGCCGACGGTGTGGCGCTTGACTGGCTGGGCTATGCCAGCCTACCCAAGCTGGATTTTTGTTCGCAAAGCCTGGTCAATGAGATTTATCGTGGGGAAGACAGTATCGTTCGTCACTGGCTGAAAGCGCCGTGGAGTATGGACGGCTGGCGTCTTGATGTCGTGCATATGCTGGGAGAAGGCGGCGGGGCGCGCAACAACCTGCACCATGTGGCGGGGATTACGCAGGCGGCAAAAGAAACCCAGCCTGAAGCGTATGTTGTGGGTGAACATTTTGGTGATGCGCGCCAGTGGTTGCAGGCGGATGCAGAAGATGCCGCCATGAACTATCGCGGTTTTACTTTCCCCATCTGGGGATTTCTGGCTAATACGGATATCTCCTACGACCCGCAATCTATTGATGCCCAAACCTGTATGGCTTGGATGGATAACTACCGCGCGGGTCTGTCGCATCAGCAGCAACTGCGGATGTTCAATCAGCTCGACAGCCACGATACCGCCCGTTTTAAATCCTTGCTTGGCAAAGACGTGGCGCGTTTACCGCTGGCGGTGGTATGGCTGTTTACCTGGCCTGGCGTGCCTTGTATTTATTACGGTGACGAGGTGGGGCTGGACGGTAATAACGACCCGTTCTGTCGTAAGCCGTTCCCGTGGCAACCTGAAAAACAGGACACTCATTTGCTTGAGCTGTATCAGCGGCTGGCAAAATTACGCCATCAAAGCCAGGCGTTACGCCATGGCGGTTGTCAGGTGATTTACGCCGAAGATAACGTGGTCGTGTTTATGCGGGTGCTCAACCGCCAGCGCGTGCTGGTGGCGATTAACCGTGGTCAGGCCTGTGAAGTAGTCCTGCCAGCCTCGCCACTACTGCGTGTCGCTCAATGGCAGCACAAAGAGGGTAACGGCCTGCTCGCTGACGATATCCTGACGCTGCCGGCGATCTCCGCCTCGGTGTGGATGGGTCATTGATACAAGCGCGCAATCTCCGGGCTCGCCAGCAGCGTTTCTCGCCACCAGCGCTGCGCCAGCCCGTCGCGGCTGTTACGCCATGCCATATAGGCCACATCTTTTTGGCGAAATGAGATGACCGTTTTTTCCACCAGTTCGCCTGTGGCAAGCCACGGGCTGGCAATGTGGCGGGGAAGAAATCCGCAGCCCATGCCGGCTCGCAATAACATCACCTTACTGTGGAAGTCATCGACGCGAATCTGCGCCTGCTCGTCCATCAGATTGGTTTGCAGCGGATGGCAAAAGCGGGCGCTGTCGCTGATAACAATGGCCCGATGCAGGCACAGCTGTTCGTTTGTCAGGCCATCTGGCGCGGCGGCCAGCGGATGTTCGGGTGCCACGACAAATACATTATCCAGCGTGCCGAGCATTTTGTAGGACCAGGCGGCTGACGTTGGCGTTTCATTAATCGCCCCCAGAATGATGTCTGCGCCATTATGGGTCAGCTCCTCCCAGGAGCCTGCCAGCGTATGGTGGGTAAAACTCAGCCGGGTTTGCTTATTCAGCGCGTGAAATTCATCAATAATGGGCAGCAGCGTGGCGAAAGGAAAAGAGTCGTCCAGCGCGATTGCCAGCTCTTTTTCCCAGCCTGAACTCAGCTGTATCGCCTGCTTTTCGAGATCTTTGGCCGCACTCAGCAGCAAACGTCCCTTTTCCAGCATCATCAGCCCGGTGTCGGTAAATTTCGCCCGGTGCCCGGAGCGGTCAAGCAGCTCAATATTCAAATCGCTTTCCAGCTTCTGAATCATATAGCTGAGTGCCGCAGGGGTTTTAAACAGCGATTCGGCTGCTGCGGCAAATGAACCCTGTTTGTCGAGTGCGTCGAGGATGAGCAAAACATCCAGATTGATGCGCATAAGCAGAAAATATCCTGAAAAATAAACTCCTCTGTTGTACCGAATGAAGAAAAACAATGCCAGTGAATAAATTAGATGAGTCATGCGCATTTTTTTGATGTTGTTTAGGATATATCGCAACACAGAATTAATAGTTTCACAGGATGGTTAGTTTTCTTTAATAACTCGTTAGAAATTTCCCGCTATACTCAACAAGCTTTCTGATTCAGGATCCTGCTGCTGACGGCAGATACAGACCGTTGCCTTTTAACTTATTGATTAAGAAGGTGTGTTATGTCTATTCGGGAACTGATTGACCCTCAAAACTCTACGCTGATTTTTATTGATCATCAGCCGCAAATGTCATTTGGTGTGGCAAATATTGATCGCCAGACTTTGAAAAATAATACCGTGGCATTAGCGAAAGCCGGCAAGATATTTAATGTTCCAGTAATTTATACCTCTGTGGAAACAAAAAGTTTTAGCGGCTATATCTGGCCGGAATTGTTAGCGGTTCACCCCGATGTGAAGCCTATTGAACGCACGTCTATGAACTCCTGGGAAGATGCGGCGTTTGTGAAAGCCGTGGAAGCGACCGGACGCAAAAAATTGATTATCTCCGCGCTGTGGACCGAAGTCTGCCTGACCTTCCCGGCGCTGATGGCGCTGGAAGCGGGTTATGAAGTGTATGTGGTGACCGACACGTCCGGCGGCACGTCTGTGGATGCCCACGAGCGTTCTATTGACCGGATGGTGCAGGCGGGCGCAGTCCCCGTAACCTGGCAACAGGTTCTTCTTGAGTACCAGCGTGACTGGTCCCGCAAAGAAACCTACGACGCCGTAATGGATTTGGTGCGCGAACATAGCGGCGCCTACGGTATGGGCGTGGATTACGCCTATACCATGGTGCATGGCGCGCCGGAACGTAAAGCCTAAATACACTTCATCCTTCATGCTGCATCTTTGTTGGCTTCGCTTGCGTACCCCGGTCACTTACTGATGAAAGCTCCCGGGGATCCACAACCTTGCCGCCTCGATGCACCATGAATGATTTTGTGTATTGCTTTCCTGGCCTAAGCGGTCTGTTTCCTCTCAACAAGGAACCCTTCATGGCGCAGAACAAACATGTGACGTTGGTGATTACCCATACCCTGCAGCCTGAGCAGGCGCGGCGGTATGAGCAGTGGCTGGGGAAAATCATGCCGGTGGCGGCCGAGTTTCCCGGTCATCTCGGGGCGAATGTGATTCGCCCTGCGGAGGGCGAGAATCTGTGGAACATTATTATCCGCTTCGACACGCTGGAGCATTTGTACAACTGGACCCAGTCCGATACGCGCCGTGTGCTGGTGGAAGAGATAGCTCCGCTGCTGGCAGAAGGTGACAAAACCGAAATTCGTACCGAAGCGGCGTTCTGGTTTACGCCGCCCGCGCCCCATGTACGCCAGCCCAGGCGCTGGAAACAGTTCCTGATAACTCTGCTGGTGATTTTTCCCAGCACTAACCTGGTGCCGTGGTTGACCGGCATTGTGCTGCCTGCAATGAAGGGCTCGTTACTCCTGCATCTTATCAATGATGCGTGTGTGGTTGCGCTGGTGGTCTGGTTCTGGATGCCCATCGTAACCCGTCTGTTTGCCGGATGGCTGAAAAAAGCCTGACCGGTTTCTCAGGAGATTGTTATGTCGCAAACTGCCACACTGATTCTGACTCACGGAAAAATTCATACTCTTGACAGACAAAGCCCACAGGTCGAGGCGGTCGCGATCGCCAACGGGAAGATCCTGGCGACCGGTAACCACGACCGGATCATGAGCTTTGCCGCCGAAGGAACGCAGATTGTCGATCTGCAAGGACATACGGTGATCCCCGGCTTAAATGATTCACACCTGCACCTGATTCGCGGTGGTCTGAATTACAACCTGGAACTGCGTTGGGAAGGCGTACCGTCGCTGGCGGATGCACTACGCATGCTCAAAGAGCAGGCTGACAGAACGCCGTCGCCGCAATGGGTGCGCGTGGTAGGCGGCTGGAGCGAATTCCAGTTTGCCGAACGGCGCATGCCGACTCTGGAAGAACTGAATGAAGCCGCGCCAGATACCCCGGTATTTGTTCTGCATCTGTACGACAGAGCGTTGCTGAATCGCGCGGCGCTGAAAGCCGTGGGCTACACCAAAGCGACGCCGGATCCGGCAGGCGGTGAGATTGTGCGTGATAGCAACGGCAACCCGACCGGAATGCTGATCGCCAAACCCAACGCCATGATCCTTTATTCGACGCTGGCGAAAGGGCCAAAGCTGCCGCTGGAAATGCAGGTCAATTCGACCCGCCAGTTTATGCGCGAGCTGAACCGTCTGGGACTGACCAGCGCCATTGATGCGGGCGGCGGCTTTCAGAACTACCCGGAAGATTACGAGATCATTGAGCAGTTGCACGCCAACAAGCAGATGACGGTGCGTATCGCCTACAACTTGTTTACTCAGCGTCCTAAGCAGGAGCTGGAGGACTTTGAACGCTGGACCGATATGCTCAAGCCCGGACAGGGCACCGATTTCTACCGTGCTAATGGCGCAGGGGAAATGTTGGTCTTCTCGGCAGCTGATTTTGAAGATTTCCTGCAACCACGTCCGGATCTACCGGAAGGTATGGAAGAAGAACTGGAACGCGTGGTTCGTCACCTGGTGGAGCATCGCTGGCCGTTCCGTCTGCATGCCACCTATGATGAATCCATCAACCGCATGCTGGATGTGTTCGAGAAGGTGAATCGCGATATCCCGTTCAATGGCCTGCACTGGTTCTTCGATCACGCCGAAACGATTACCGAACGCAATATCGAGCGCGTCAAAGCGTTGGGCGGCGGGATAGCGGTTCAGCACCGAATGGCGTTCCAGGGGGAGTATTTTGTCGATCGCTATGGCAAAGACGCGGTCAAGCATACGCCGCCGGTGGCGAAAATGCTGGCGGCTGATGTTCCGGTAGGGCTGGGGACTGACGCCACCCGCGTGGCCAGCTATAACCCGTGGACCGCGCTGTACTGGCTGGTTTCTGGCCGTACCGTTGGTGGTATGGCGATGTATGATGATAACAATCGCCTGCCGCGCGATGTGGCGCTGGAACTGTGGACGGCCGGTAGCGCCTGGTTCTCCAGCGAACAGGGTAAGAAAGGGCGTATCGAGAAAGATCAACTGGCCGACCTGGTGGTGCTGTCTAAAGACTATTTCAGCGTGCCGGAAGAAGAGATCAAAGGCATCGAGTCGGTGATGACTATTGTCGATGGTAAAGTCGTGTACGCAGCCGGGCATTTCACGCCGCTGGCACCGCCAGCCATTCCGGTTGTGCCGGACTGGTCGCCGGTGGTGAAGGTGCCGGGGCACTATCGCTCAGCGCCGCCTGCTGCGGCGAAAATTGGCGCAATGGTACAGATGCACCAGTGCTGCGGTAGCTGCGGCGTACACGGTCATCAGCATGATATCGCGCGTAAGTCGGGGATTCCGGTGTCAGATGACAGGGCTTTCTGGGGCGCGCTGGGTTGTTCCTGTTTTGCGTTTTAAGCTCTCATCACAGCCCCTGGCCAAACGCAGGGGCTGATTGGATTTTCTGAAAAGCGGGTCATAGTGTTAACAGATATGGCACAGCTGCAACAATTTGTGTCATTCTGGTCTGTCTTTACACAGTGAAGGTGGAAACATGGATGAGCTGCTAACCCTTGGCTGCATTGTTTTATTCTTCGCGTTGGTCGTGGTTCCTGGTCTCGCGATCGTGGCATACAGACGCAGTGCGGCGGTACGTTCTGAGCTGGCGGCCTTGCGCCGTCGGGTAGAGGAACTTGAGCTGCGCGGTGTGGCGTCAGAGTCTGTGGCACAGGCTGCCGCCGATGCGCCAACGCCTGCGATGAGCAGCGTGGCGCCGGAACCTGACGCTGAGCCGACGCCTGAACCCGTTAACCCGTGGTCTTCACAGCAAAAGCCGGATAAAGCGACGGTCTCCACGCCCAACGCCCAGCGGCCTTCTGCTTTTGGCGGGGTGATATCATCGCTGGTGCGCTGGTTTATGCAGGGCAACCCGTTGGCAAAGCTCGGTATATTGCTCCTGTTCCTGGGACTTTCTTTCCTGCTGCGTTACACCGTCGAACATTCTCTGTTTCCGCTTGAGCTGCGCCTGGTGGCGGCCGCGCTGTTTGCTATTGTCCTGTTGGCGCTGGGCTGGCGGTTGCGGCATAAGCAACCGGTCTATGCGCTGATCTTACAGGGCGGGGCCACGGGAGCACTCTATCTCACCGTCTTTGGCGCGTTCCGGCTGTGGCAAATGCTGCCAATGACGCTGGCATTTGCGCTGCTGGTGGCGATTTGCGCGGCGAGCGTGGGTCTGGCTATTTTGCAAAAGGCACTCAGCCTGGCGATGCTGGCAAGCCTTGGCGGCTATCTCGCGCCGCTGCTGCTTTCCTCCGGCGGCGGCAGTCATGTCGCACTTTTCTCTTTCTATCTTCTGCTCTCGGTCGGCATTCTCGCCATTAGCATCTGGCAGCACTGGCGGGAGCTGAATCTGCTCGGCCTGCTGTTTACCTTTGGCGTTGGCGGTTTGTGGGGGCTGGAGGACTATCGACCTGAGTATTACCTGAGCTGCCAATTGTTCCTGATCGCCAACACCCTTATTTTTGGCGTGCTGAGCGTGGCGCTGTCGCTTCGTGCGCAGGAAAAAGGCAAGCAGATTATTGATGGCGTGCTGCTGTTTGCCCCTCCGCTGGTAGGTTTTGGCATGCAGTACGCCATTACGCGGCATATGGCATATGGTCCGGCGCTGAGCGCGCTAGGCTACGGTGGTTTCTATCTGGTGTTGGCGACGCTGGCGTTGCGGCGTTCGTCTTCGCTGGGGAGACCGCTGGTATTGGCTGCCCTGGCGCTTGGCGGCGCATTTACTACCCTGGCTATCCCGTTGGCGCTTTCAGCCCGTTGGACGGCGATGGCCTGGTCGCTGGAGGGACTTGGGATCCTCTGGCTGGGTATCCAACAGCAGCAGCGACGCATGAATTATAGCGGTACGGCGCTGCTCGTGCTGGCCGTGGGCAGCGCGCTATGGGCGCTGGCGAACGGCACAACTGCGCTCTCAGTGATGCTGATATTTACCGTGCTTAGCCTCAGTTGGCTGGCTGCAGCATGGCTATGGCGCAGCATTCGGATGCAGGGCAGTTGGGGGCTACTCGCTGGCGGTTTGCTTTTCTGGATTACTGCCCTCGTTGCGGTATCGCAGCTCGTCCTGAAGCAGGAGCGGTGGGTGCTGTCTGGCGTGTTGGCATTAATGGCGGTATCGGTCTGGGGCTGGCGTACGATTGCTGGTCGCCTGGCATGGCGGGAGCTGGATGCCAGTAAATGGCTGTTATGGCCGACGATGCTGGTGATGCTGATGTATCAGATCTCCTGGCAGCAGATTTTTGCTGCGGGCTGGCCGAATCTGGCCTGGTGCGCGGCGCTAATTGTTGCAGTTGCGCTGCTCTGGCGTGACGCACAGATATTACCGCCAACGCTTTCCCGGCTGGCGCATTTGTCATTCTTCTGGATGATTGTACTGGCGCTGGCGGTTGAGCTGTTCTGGTTCGCCCAGGCGCTACCGTGGGGGAAGGCCGCGTGGGGAAGCGGCCTGATGATGGCGGCTGGCGGGTTGCTGATTTTCCTGGTTTATCAAGCTGTTCAGCGCAAGCTCTGGCCATTTCGTATCTGGCCAGCCTTATATTCTGTGCAGGCGATGGTTCCCGTTGCGCTGGTGCTGGTCGGTCTGCTCGTGTTGACGAATTTACAGGATGGCGTGGTTTATCGTCAGACGTATCTGCCGTTGCTCAACCCGCTGGAAGAGGGCGCAGCTTTTGCCCTGCTAGGGTTGATCATGTTTTATCGCGCGTCTGAACGCTATTTCCCGGTGCAGCTTTCGGTGTGCCGCCCATGGCCGGTTGTGGCGCTGATGGCGCTCGGCTTTTGGTGGCTTAATGGTTTGTTGCTGCGCGCGTTGTCCTGGTATGGTGAAGTTGCGTGGAATGTACACGCCCTGTGGGATTCGCGGTTGATTCAAACCTGTTTTGCTCTGTTCTGGATGCTCACGGCATTGGTGGTGATGCTGCAGGCAACCCGGCGTCGCTCGCGGCAGGAATGGCTGTGTGGAGCCGTTTTGCTGGGGATAGTCATTATTAAACTGATGCTGGTGGACAGCGCGGGAGGCGGCGGCCTGGCGCGCGCGGTCGCGTTTATTGGCGTCGCCATTCTGGTGCTGATTATCGGGTATTTTTCACCCTTACCGCCGAAAGCTGGAGAAGAAAAATGAAATGGATTAAAGCGGTTCTCTGGAGTGCTCTGTTAGGAGCAACCGGCGCGGCGTGGGGCAGTAATACGGTTACGGATGCGCCTGCAGACTACGCGAACGGCATGAAGCTCTTAACGCCGGGGTCAGAGCAATGGTATAGCCTGCCTCTCCCTTTAGCGGTGTACCATGAGGCAGTCTGGCCGGATTTACGTGATATCCGGGTGTTCAACCGTCAGGGCGAGGTAGTGCCTTTCACTCTGCTGGCTGAAAAAACGCAGGCAACGTCCCCGAGAACGATTCCTCTGCGCCTTTTTCCGTTTGATTCTATGATGCAACAGGTGACGCCAAAGCAAGATGATGAAAGACCCGCGGTCCTGCTTCGTGCTAAAAATGGCATCGAAATTCGCTTCGAGAGTGAAAACCTGCAATCCATCGGGCAGAGTTATTTAATCGCCTTGCCAGACGATGTCAAAGAGACGCCATCGCTGTCCCAGTTGCGTTTAAACTGGGATGCGCCTGCGAAAAACTGGCAGGGAACGGCATCGCTTTATTACAGCCGAGATTTACGTGACTGGAGGTTGATTACAGGAAATGCGCCGCTGATGGATCTGACGCATAGCGACGACCGGTTGAAAATGGACACCTTAGGCGTCGATGATTTGCGCATGTCCGCTGGTGGCGTCCCCTGGCTGTTGCTGATTCTTGATTCGCAAAGCCCTGCGTTAAATCTGACCGGCGTGAGTGCGATAACCCGTGAGGAGCCTCCGCTTACCCGGCCTGTTTCGATGGATGCTGAAGCGGAGAGAATTGCCGAAAACCAGGCGATTTGGCGCTGGTCCAGGCCGCAACCGTTGACCTCATTAAAGATTTCACTGGATTACGAAGGCGTATTGCCGGTTGAACTTGAATGGCGCAAGGGAGAAAAAGACGCCTGGCAGCCTTTAACCCGAACGGTTCTCTACAATCTGGAAAATCAGCATTCGGATGATATTCCGCTCTCCGGTGAATTAGTTGAGGCGGTCCGGATGACGACGCTTCAGGCGCGTTTACCCGCCACCTTACCCGTACTGAGAGGGGAGCGCGACAGCTATAAAGTGATTTTTAACGCGCAAGGCCAAAGCCCGTTTATCCTGGCATGGGGAAACAAAGCGGCGGAACCCGCGAGCATCAGTCTGGCGATGCTGATCCCGGAGGCGTTACGTAAGCACAACGATCCTGACAAAATGCCGCAGGCATTGGAGGATGAACGGGTTACTCTGGGCGGTGAGGGACGGCTGACGGCAACGTCAGTCGCTGAGCAACAAAGCCAGTGGAAAACGCTGTTGGTGTGGGGGGCGTTAATCCTTGGCGTCGCCGTACTGGCGCTGATGGCGTGGCGAATCTGGCGTGAAGTGAAAAAGGGTAATCCGACATAAACCCATAAAAAAGGCCCGCATTGCGGGCCTTTTGTCGATTCATGCCAATTACAGGCTGGAAACGTTCTCGGTCAGGTATTTTGCCACGCCGTCCGGAGACGCGTTCATACCTTCTTTACCTTTTTCCCACTGCGCCGGGCAAACGTCGCCGTGCTCTTCGTGGAACTGCAGCGCGTCAACCATGCGCAGCATTTCGTCGATGTTACGACCCAGCGGCAGATCGTTAACCACCTGGTGACGAACAACGCCGTTAGCGTCGATCAGGAAAGAACCACGCAGAGCAACGCCCGCTTCCGGGTGCTCGATGCCGTAGGCTTTCTGGATTTCGCGTTTGATGTCAGCAACCATTGCGTATTTCACCGCACCGATGCCGCCTTTGTCGACAGGGGTGTTACGCCATGCGTTGTGGACAAATTCAGAGTCGAAAGAAACGCCAACAACTTCAACGCCACGCTTCTGGAATTCTTCGTAACGTTTGTCGAATGCGATCAGTTCAGACGGGCAAACGAAGGTGAAGTCCATCGGCCAGAAGAACAGAACGGTGGTTTTACCGTTGGTATGCTGTTTGAAGTTGAAGTTTTCAACGATCTCACCGCTACCCAGTACCGCAGCTGCTGTGAAATCCGGAGCCTGACGAGTTACCAGTACCATATAATTCTCCTGCAATGTTAAGGGGTTTTTGGAACGCAACGCGGGCCAGTATAGAGAGTGTTCGTGAATAAGACAAAGAGGCGCTGGCAATCAATGAGACAGGTTTTATCTATCAATCTTTTACCGGATGGTGGCTAAGGCTTATCCGGCGCGTTATGCGGGCTGCAATCAAAGGGTTTTACGCTGCGCCTGTTCCATCATCTGCGGATAAAACTGCCAGAAACGTTCTTCTAACGCATCATAATGCGTATCCAGGTCATACCATGAGTCGCGCAGGGCATCGAGACGCGGACGGCGGCTGGCCATGCCGTTCAGGACGTTCTGGATAAAATCCATGTCACGATAGCGCTCAAGCCATTTTTCTGACCATATATAGTTGTTTAAGTTAATAAAGCGCGGAGGCGATTCCGGCAAAATTGTGGTCACCTGGGTGCGGGCATAGCGCACAAAGTCCACCAGCGGGAAGTCAGGGGAGATTTCCGCCCAGTGGCGCGACAGAAAGTGATCCCACATCACGTCCAGCGTAATTGGAGCGACGCGGCGCGTTTCGCTACGAAACCACTCTTTGGCTTCACGCACCTGCGGCAGGTTATCGGTCATCACGTCGATACGACGGTGCATGAAGATGCCTTCCACCACCTCAGGCGAAAAATGCGTTTCCGGATTACCCCGGACAAAATCGGCCAGCAGATTGCCGGAAAGCGAGCTGTCGGCAAGATGAGCGAGATGCAAATGTGCAAGAAAATTCATAGTTAAACGTTTATCCAGAGGGGTAAAGGTTGCAGGGAGAACGCCCCGGCACTAGACTACCCGCCTCTTATTTTAGTCTGAGTCAGTGTCATGCGCGTTACCGATTTCACCTTTGAGCTACCCGAATCCCTGATTGCCCACTATCCGCAAGCTGAGCGCAGTAGCTGCCGCTTGCTGTCATTGGACGGGCCGACGGGCGCGCTGACGCACGGTACTTTCACCGATTTGCTCGATAAGCTCAACCCTGGCGATTTGCTGGTCTTTAACAACACCCGCGTCATTCCTGCGCGTCTGTTTGGCCGTAAAGCCAGCGGCGGTAAGATTGAAGTGCTGGTCGAACGCATGCTGGATGACAAGCGTATTTTGGCACACATTCGCGCCTCGAAAGCGCCGAAGCCGGGTGCCGAGCTGCTGTTGGGCGACGATGAAAGTATTAAAGCGACGATGGTTGCCCGTCACGATGCGCTGTTTGAAGTGGCGTTTGACGATGAACGCAGCGTGCTTGATATCCTCAATGCCATCGGCCATATGCCGTTGCCGCCGTATATTGACCGCCCGGACGAAGACGCCGACCGCGAGCTGTACCAGACCGTGTATAGCGAAAAACCGGGTGCCGTCGCTGCGCCGACCGCGGGGCTGCACTTTGACGAGCCGCTGCTGGCGAAACTGCGCGCTAAAGGCATTGAAATGGCGTTCGTTACGTTGCACGTCGGCGCGGGTACCTTCCAGCCGGTGCGCGTAGACACTATCGAAGACCACATTATGCACTCTGAATATGCGGAAGTGCCGCAGGATGTGGTTGACGCGGTGCTGGCGGCGAAAGCGCGTGGCAACCGCGTGATAGCCGTGGGCACAACGTCCGTTCGCTCACTGGAAAGCGCGGCGCAGGCTGCCAAAAATGATCTCATTGCGCCGTTCTTCGGCGATACGCAGATATTTATTTATCCAGGTTATAAATACCAGGTGATTGATGCCCTGGTCACCAACTTCCACCTGCCGGAATCGACGCTGATCATGCTGGTTTCTGCGTTTGCTGGTTATAAAAACACCATGCACGCCTACCACGAAGCGGTAAAAGCGGAATATCGCTTTTTTAGTTACGGAGATGCGATGTTTATCACGTACAATCCGCAGGCTATTTCTGAGCGTGTCGGGGAATAAATTTCCGGCATGAGTATTTAACGTCGGACTGTTTTTCTGACGCAGGAGTTAAGATGAAATTTGAACTGGACACCACAGACGGTCGCGCGCGTCGCGGCCGCCTGGTTTTTGATCGTGGCGTAGTGGAAACGCCAGCCTTTATGCCCGTTGGTACTTACGGCACCGTAAAAGGCATGACGCCGGAAGAAGTTGAAGCCACCGGCGCGCAGATCATTCTCGGCAACACTTTCCACTTGTGGCTACGCCCGGGTCAGGAAATCATGAAGCTGCACGGCGATCTGCACGATTTCATGCAGTGGAAAGGGCCAATTCTTACCGATTCCGGCGGCTTCCAGGTTTTCAGTCTGGGCGATATCCGCAAGATCACCGAGCAGGGCGTGCATTTCCGAAACCCGATCAACGGCGATCCGATTTTCCTCGATCCTGAGAAATCAATGGAGATTCAATACGATCTCGGTTCCGATATCGTGATGATCTTCGACGAATGTACACCGTACCCGGCCGACTGGGACTATGCTAAACGCTCAATGGAGATGTCTCTGCGTTGGGCGAAGCGCAGTCGCGACCGTTTTGACAGTCTCGGCAACAAAAATGCGCTTTTTGGCATCATTCAGGGCAGCGTTTACGAAGATTTACGTGATATCTCTGTCAAAGGTCTGGTAGATATCGGCTTTGATGGCTACGCTGTCGGCGGTTTGGCTGTCGGTGAGCCGAAGGAAGATATGCACCGCATTCTGGAGCATGTTTGCCCACAGATTCCGGCAGATAAACCGCGTTACCTGATGGGCGTCGGCAAACCAGAAGATCTGGTTGAAGGCGTACGTCGCGGTATCGATATGTTTGACTGCGTGATGCCAACGCGAAATGCCCGTAATGGTCATTTGTTTGTGACTGACGGCGTGGTAAAAATTCGTAACGCGAAACATAAAAGCGACACCAGTCCGCTCGATGCTGAGTGTGATTGCTACACCTGTCGCAATTATTCGCGCGCTTACTTGCATCATCTCGACCGTTGCAACGAAATATTGGGCGCGCGTCTCAACACGATTCATAACCTTCGCTACTACCAGCGTTTGATGGCGGGTTTACGCAAGGCTATTGAAGAGGGTAAATTAGAGAGCTTCGTGACCGATTTTTACCAACGTCAGGGTCGACCAGTTCCACCTGTGAACGTTGATTAATTTTAATAATGAGGGAATTTGAATGAGCTTTTTTATTTCTGATGCGGTAGCGGCAACAGGTGCTCCGGCGCAGGGCAGCCCGATGTCTCTGATTCTGATGCTGGTGGTGTTTGGTCTGATTTTCTACTTTATGATCCTGCGTCCGCAACAAAAGCGTACCAAAGAACACAAAAATTTGATGAACTCCATTGCGAAAGGCGATGAAGTGCTGACTAACGGTGGTCTGGTGGGGCGCGTGACCAAAGTAGCAGAATCTGGCTACATCGCTATTGCGCTGAACGATACCACTGAAGTGGTTATTAAACGTGATTTCGTAGCTGCCGTTCTGCCGAAAGGCACCATGAAGGCGCTGTAATTTATTGTTTTCCCAAAGGGAACTGCCGTGTTAAACCGTTATCCTTTGTGGAAGTACATTATGCTGGTCGTCGTGATTGTCGTCGGCCTGCTTTACGCACTTCCCAACCTGTATGGTGAGGATCCGGCTGTTCAAATCACTGGCGTGCGCGGTGCCGCCGCCAGTGAGCAAACGCTGATCCAGGTCCAGAAAACGTTACAAGAAGATAAAATCACACCTAAGTCTGTGGCTCTGGAAGAGGGTGCTATTCTTGCGCGCTTCGACTCCACTGATACCCAACTGCGCGCACGTGAAGTGCTGATGGGCGTGCTGGGCGATCAATACGTCGTGGCGCTTAACCTTGCTCCGGCAACCCCGCGCTGGCTGGCAGCCATTCACGCAGAACCGATGAAACTCGGCCTTGACCTGCGTGGCGGCGTTCACTTCCTGATGGAAGTGGATATGGATACCGCGCTGAGTAAGTTGCAGGAACAAAATATCGATAGCCTGCGCAGCGATCTGCGTGAAAAAGGCATTCCTTATACTACCGTTCGTAAAGAAGATAACTACGGCCTGAGCATCACCTTCCGTGACAGCAGCGCCCGTGATGAAGCTATCTCTTATCTGAGCAAGCGTCACCAGGATCTGGTTATTTCCAGCCAGGGCAGCAATGCTCTGCGTGCGGTGATGACCGATGCGCGCCTGAGTGAAGCCCGTGAATACGCGGTACAGCAGAACATCAATATTCTGCGTAATCGTGTGAACCAGTTGGGTGTTGCTGAGCCGGTGGTACAACGTCAGGGCGCTGACCGTATTGTCGTCGAACTGCCGGGTATTCAGGATACCGCGCGCGCGAAAGAAATTCTGGGCGCAACCGCGACGCTGGAATTCCGCCTGGTAAACACCAACGTTGACCAGTCTGCCGCGGCATCCGGGCGCGTGCCGGGTGATTCGGAAGTGAAACAGTCTCGTGAAGGTCAGCCGGTTGTGCTGTACAAACGCGTGATCCTGACCGGTGACCATATCACCGATTCCACTTCCAGCCAGGACGAATACAATCAGCCGCAGGTTAACATCTCGCTGGATAGCGCGGGTGGTAACATCATGTCCAACTTCACCAAGGACAACATCGGTAAGCCGATGGCGACCCTGTTTGTGGAGTACAAAGACAGCGGTAAGAAAGATGCCAACGGTCGCGCCGTGCTGGTGAAACAGGAAGAGGTGATTAACATCGCCAACATCCAGTCTCGTCTGGGTAACAGCTTCCGTATCACCGGTATCAACAACCCGAACGAAGCGCGTCAGCTTTCTCTGCTGTTACGTGCCGGTGCATTGATCGCGCCGATTCAGATTGTTGAAGAACGTACCATCGGCCCAACCCTGGGTATGCAGAACATCAAACAGGGTCTGGAAGCCTGTCTGGCCGGTCTGGTGGTATCTATCCTGTTCATGATCTTCTTCTATAAGAAGTTCGGCCTGATTGCGACCAGCGCGCTGATCGCTAACCTGGTGCTGATTGTCGGCATTATGTCGCTGTTGCCGGGAGCTACGCTGAGTATGCCGGGGATTGCGGGGATCGTCTTAACCCTTGCCGTCGCGGTCGATGCTAACGTACTGATCAACGAACGTATCAAAGAAGAGTTGAGTAACGGTCGTTCGGTGCAGCAGGCCATCAATGAAGGTTATGCGGGCGCATTTAGCTCCATCTTCGATGCGAACATTACGACGCTGATTAAGGTCATTATCCTGTACGCAGTCGGCACCGGGGCAATTAAAGGGTTCGCGATTACTACCGGTATTGGGGTAGCGACGTCGATGTTTACCGCAATTGTCGGTACACGTGCCATCGTAAACCTGTTGTATGGCGGCAAGCGCGTCAAAAAGCTGTCAATCTGAGGAGTGCGAAGTGGCACAGGAATATACTGTTGAACAATTGAACCACGGCCGTAAAGTCTGGGACTTTATGCGCTGGGACTACTGGGCTTTCGGCATTTCAGGTTTTCTGCTGATCGCGGCCATCGTGATTATGGGCGTGCGCGGCTTTAACTGGGGTCTCGATTTCACCGGTGGTACGGTCATTGAAATCACGCTGGAAAAACCAGCTGAAATGGACGTGATGCGCGATGCGCTGGAGAAAGCGGGCTTTGTTGATCCGCTTCTGCAAAACTTCGGCAGCAGCCACGACATTATGGTGCGTATGCCGCCAACTGAAGGCGCAGACGGCGGTCAGGTGCTGGGTAGCAAAGTGTTGAGTGTGATTAATGAATCCACCAACCAAAACGCCGCGGTGAAACGAATTGAATTCGTGGGGCCGAGCGTGGGTGCAGACCTGGCGCAAACCGGTGCGATGGCGCTGATGGCGGCGCTGATCTCAATCCTGGTGTACGTCGGTTTCCGCTTTGAGTGGCGACTGGCAGCAGGGGTAGTTATCGCGCTGGCGCACGACGTAATCATCACACTTGGGATCCTGTCGTTGTTCCATATCGAGATTGACCTGACTATCGTCGCATCGCTGATGTCGGTAATCGGTTACTCGCTGAACGACAGTATCGTCGTCTCTGACCGTATTCGTGAAAACTTCCGCAAAATTCGTCGCGGTACGCCTTACGAAATCTTTAACGTGTCATTGACGCAGACGCTGCACCGTACGTTGATTACGTCCGGTACGACGTTGATGGTTATTCTGATGCTTTTCCTGTTCGGTGGTCCGGTACTGGAAGGCTTCTCGCTGACCATGCTTATCGGTGTTTCCATCGGTACCGCGTCTTCTATCTACGTGGCATCGGCGCTGGCGCTGAAGCTGGGTATGAAGCGTGAGCACATGCTGCAGCAGAAGGTCGAGAAAGAAGGGGCGGATCAACCGTCGATTCTGCCTTAAGCGACGCAGAGCGTGTGAAGCGTAAGAACTGGAATCCCGATCGCAAGGTCGGGATTTTTTTTGCTTGTGCTTTAGCGACTGAGCATTATCTTTTTCTGTCGCCACACTACTGACAGTATGCTGTCAGTAGCCCTGTCTTATAGTCCTTCTGAGATTACCCACACAGGCAGGAGGAAGTATGAACAACGTAATTAACTGGTTTGAAATCCCCGTGGCACAAATGGAGCGCGCCATCGCTTTTTATGAGCCAGTGATGCAGGTTTCTTTGCGTCGGGAGAATATGGACTGCGCCGAGCTGGCCGTATTCCCGCATCAGGATCCCGCTCCTGGCGGGGCGTTGGCTAAATTTGACGGTATTTCGCCTTCAGCGCAGGGCGCTATTATTTATCTGCATACGGACAATTTGGCTGCCACGCTTGAACGCGTCGCCACCGCTGGCGGTCAATGCGTGTTTGGCCCGCTCGAACTGGGGCAGGACATTGGTACGATTGCGCTATTTACTGACAGTGAAGGCAATCGTGTTGGTTTACATCAACCCGCGTAATATTTTCAGGCCAGAGGATTAAAATGAGTAGACGCGCCGACCGTTTGTTTCAGATTGTACAAATCCTGCGTGGCAGGCGAGTGACAACGGCGGCGCTGCTGGCAGAACGTCTTGACGTTTCTGAACGGACGATTTATCGCGATATTCGCGATCTCTCTTTATCCGGCGTGCCCATTGAAGGCGAAGTGGGCAGCGGATACCGCTTAATGGCCGGGTTTGATCTGCCACCGTTGATGTTAACGCATCACGAATCAGAAGCATTGATGGTCGCGATTCGGTTGCTGAAAACATGGGGCGGGGATTCACTTTCACAGGCACTGGAGTCCGCGCAGGAAAAAGTGTTGGCGATATTGCCACCAGAGAGTCGCCGCAGGGCCGAGCAAACGCGGATTTTTGCGCCAGATTTTGGTAATCAGCCGCATTCACGCAGTGCCTTCGATCTCATACATCGCGCGGTTTCGGCGCAGCAGACGCTGGCGCTGCATTATCGAGATGAGTCCGGGAATCTCTCCTGGCGTGACGTTCAGCCGCTGGGATTATTTTTCTGGGGCGAGCACTGGCTTCTGGTTGCCTGGTGCGAGAAGCGTGACGATTATCGCTGCTTTCGCGTAGATCGCTGTCTGAAGATCACACCGCTCGACAGGCATTTTCGTGAATCGGCAGATCGCTCGCTAAGTGACTTTTTACGTAAAGTACGTTGTGAAGACCAGCCGTAAAAAAGCCAGCGGTTAAGCTGGCTTGTCTGCATAAATTGTCTGGATTAGAAGTTGTAACCTACGACCAGATAACCACCCCAACCGGTTGATTTCGCGCTGAAGTCGCCTTCGCCCCAGTTCAGGGTATCCCCACCTTTCCACTGGCCGCCGTTATGGAAATAACGCGCGACTACGGAGTAGTGCCAGTGATCGTAGTTCAGCGCCAGCACGTGGCTGGAAGCGATAGAGTTGCTGGTACGGTTAGGATCATCACCCAAATCTGAACCCCAGTCGAAGTTGGTGAAGCCAATATAGGTCAACTGACCGCCCCAAACCTGGGTGATCGGCACAAAGTATTTCACTTTGAAACGGTAACCATCCCACTCGTTTTCGTTGGATGCGCCATAGTTCTGCCACTGGTATTTAGCATACACGTTCAGGGACAGACCCATCGGCAGACCGGTGTCGATATCGGTACCCAGACCCATATACCAGGTGCTCTGGCGGCTGGCTTTGTTATCACCCATATCGTAGATGTAGTTGTTGGCGAAGTACCATTCTTTGAATGGTCCAAAGCTCAGGTCAGCACCGGTCAGCTTGTCGATGGAGAAGCGCGGTTCGATTTCCATAAACAGCGGAGAACCGTCAGACCAGATACCTTTGTCGTTACCGTTACCCCAGTCGAAGGTTTTCGGGATATCGATGTAGCCATAGAAATCAAACCAGTCTTTTTTGGCAAACGCTTCGTATTCCAGATACACGTCGTTGTTCAGTTTCGGAGAGAAACGGGTGTGGTAGCTGCCCACCACGTTGACGCTTTGGTGCCACCAGTCGGACAGATATTGCGGTTTGTCATTTTCTGCTGCGTTGGCAGTAAAAGACGAGGAGAGCGCCAGCACTGCACCGGCTGCAAGTAATGTTTTTTTCATATGTATGCCACTGTTTGAAATCCCTTTCGGGAGTGAAAAATGCGCAAATTGCGTTTCTAAATATTTCGTAATTCTTCGGAGCCTATTATAAAAATCATTGTTCACAAAAATATGTCTTGTTTCACAGTTCTATCATTTACGTAATCGATTGCGTTCACGTTTGCGTACTTTAGGCGGCGAATTGTACTGGCTCTGATGAATGTTGCCAAGTTTTGCCAGAAATATCGGTTATGTCAGGGGAGTAACAAAAGGGGACGAATTGATGTTGCGGAACGCACAAAACGTTCCGCAAAAAAGTTTATTGGCTAACAGGCTGTACGTCGTGAATGCGAACAAATCCCAACTGGTCGGGGGAGAGACCATTTATCTGCAACGGAATGTCTACGTCGCTGGGGGCAAGAATACTTGCCGGGGCATTGACCAGTTGATTTTGAACATTCACTTCCTGGTAATTCTCTGTAGTGCCCTGAATTTGCCCGTACTCTACGGTGGCGCTGAAGGCGGGCAAGGGCGTATTGGACTCGCCCTGAATGCGTAGCGTTAACCGTGTGCCATCGGCGTTTGGCGCAATATTCACCAGCGACATACGTAGCGTGCCGATCTGGCTTTCCAGCCGGGCAGGCGTTTTGGAGCCCGGCAACAGATAGGCGCCACTGGTCGATTTGGCATTCAACATATTTTGTTGCGTAATTTTTACGGTTTCCTGATTAAGCTGCGTCATCTCTTTATTTAGCGTGCTTACGCTTTGATGCATCTGGCGTACTTCGCTTTGCTGCGCGCAGGCGCTAAGACTAAAGAGGCTTCCCACCAGGAGAATTCTTAGGTAACGTCTTGTCATTGTGATTACTTCCTTCATTGTCGCGATAGCATAATGGTAGTGTGCACAGAGCACGAAGGCATCGATCCTTTGTCTCAAAAGCGCTGCGCCTTTGTTGTCACGCCAGTTCAGGGTAAAATAGATTTCTGTGAACCACTGAGGTACAGGACGCCGTATGCATTGCCCATTCTGTTTCGCCGTAGACACTAAGGTAATTGACTCTCGTCTTGTAGGCGAGGGCTCCTCAGTACGCCGCCGTCGGCAGTGTCTGGTCTGTAACGAACGTTTCACCACTTTTGAAGTGGCTGAACTTGTCATGCCGCGCGTTGTGAAGAGCAACGATGTGCGTGAACCCTTTAATGAAGATAAGCTGCGCAGCGGCATGCTCAGAGCGCTGGAGAAACGCCCGGTCAGCTCAGATGACGTCGAAATGGCGTTAAACCATATCAAATCACAACTGCGTGCGACTGGCGAGCGTGAGGTGCCGAGTAAGATGATCGGCAACCTGGTGATGGAGCAGTTGAAAAAGCTCGATAAAGTCGCTTACATCCGCTTTGCTTCGGTTTACCGCAGTTTCGAAGATATCAAAGAATTTGGCGAAGAGATTGCTCGCCTACAGGACTAAGCCATGCAGGATGAATTGTACATGGCGCGCGCGCTGAAGCTTGCTGCGCGTGGACGTTTCACTACTCACCCAAATCCCAACGTCGGCTGCGTGATTGTTAAGGACGGGGAGATTGTTGGTGAAGGATATCATCACCGCGCGGGCGAGCCGCATGCCGAAGTCCATGCCCTGCGCATGGCCGGAGAAAAAGCGCAAGGGGCAACCGCCTATGTGACGCTTGAGCCCTGTAGTCATCATGGCCGTACGCCGCCGTGCTGCGATGCATTGATTGCGGCGGGCGTAGCACGCGTCGTTGCCGCGATGCAGGATCCCAATCCACAGGTAGCAGGTCGTGGCCTCTACCGTTTGCAGCAGGCGGGCATTGACGTCAGCCACGGGCTGATGATGAGCGAGGTTGAGCTGCTTAATAAGGGCTTTCTCAAGCGCATGCGTACAGGATTCCCGTATCTGCAGCTTAAGCTTGGCGCATCGCTCGATGGCCGTACGGCGATGGCCAGCGGGGAAAGCCAGTGGATCACCTCGCCGCAGGCGCGCCGCGATGTGCAACGGCTGCGCGCGCAAAGCCATGCCATTTTAACCAGCAGCGCGACGGTACTGGCCGACGATCCTCAGCTTACCGTGCGCTGGTCGGAGCTTGGGGAGTCAACTCAGGCGAGTTACCCGCAGGAAAATCTGCGCCAGCCGATCCGCATTGTCCTTGATAGCCAGAATCAGGTCACGCCGGAGCACCGAATTGTGCACCAGCCGGGAGAAACCTGGATTGTCCGAACGAAAGACGATACCCGCAGTTGGCCGGAGTCGGTTCGCAGTATCAAGGTGCCGGAACATAACGGGCATGTGGATTTGGTCGTGCTGATGATGCAACTGGGTAAACAGCAAATTAACAGTATTTGGGTGGAAGCTGGCCCAACGCTTGCGGGCGCGTTATTACAGGCCGGTTTGGTGGACGAGCTAATCGTGTATGTTGCGCCTAAACTGTTAGGCAGCGATGCGCGAGGATTATGTGTGCTGCCTGGGCTTGAGAAACTGGCCGACGCCCCCCATTTCAAATTCAACGAGATACGCCAGGTGGGCCCGGACGTTTGCCTGCATTTAACCACTGCGTGAGGCTTTCTGAATTAGAGGAAGCAGCGCCCAGAATATTATGATAAAATCCGCCCCCCTTACGGGGCCATAAATCGAACCCGAAGGAAGAATATGAACATTATTGAAGCTAACGTTGCTACTCCGGACGCTCGCGTCGCCATCACCATTGCGCGTTTCAACAACTTTATCAATGACAGCCTGCTGGAAGGTGCGATCGACGCCCTGAAACGTATTGGCCAGGTTAAAGATGAAAACATTACCGTCGTTTGGGTTCCGGGCGCGTATGAGCTGCCGCTGGCGGCTGACGCACTGGCGAAAACCGGTAAATACGATGCGGTGATTGCGTTAGGTACGGTGATCCGTGGCGGTACCGCGCACTTCGAATATGTGGCTGGCGGTGCAAGCAATGGCCTGGCGCATGTCGCGCAGGACAGTGGCATTCCGGTAGCCTTCGGTGTACTGACAACCGAAAGTATTGAACAAGCCATCGAACGTGCTGGCACGAAAGCCGGCAACAAAGGCGCAGAAGCTGCACTGACTGCGCTTGAAATGATTAATGTATTGAAAGCCATCAAGGCCTGATTTTTGTAAGGGGAAATCCGTGAAACCTGCTGCTCGTCGCCGCGCCCGTGAGTGTGCCGTCCAGGCGCTCTACTCCTGGCAGTTGTCCCAGAACGACATCGCTGATGTTGAATACCAGTTCCTGGCGGAACAGGACGTTAAAGATGTCGACGTTCTGTATTTCCGTGAGCTGCTGTCCGGGGTGGCGACTAACAGCGCGTACCTGGATGGATTAATGAAGCCTTACCTGTCTCGTCTGCTGGAAGAGCTGGGTCAGGTAGAAAAAGCCGTACTGCGTATTGCGCTGTTTGAACTGTCTAAACGTAGTGATGTGCCGTACAAAGTGGCTATCAACGAAGCGATTGAACTGGCGAAAACCTTCGGCGCCGAAGACAGCCATAAATTCGTTAACGGCGTACTGGATAAAGCAGCACCTGTGATTCGCCCCAACAAAAAGTAATCCCGAGGCCGGCGGAGAGTGGAACTTGTTTCCGCTATCCCCGGCTTTTTCTTTTTTTCTGCTGAGGCATAACGTATGGCATGCGGCGAATTTTCCCTGATTGCCCGTTATTTTGATCGCGTAAGAACGTCTCGTCTTGATGTCGAAACCGGTATTGGCGACGATTGCGCACTCCTGAACATCCCTGAAAAACAGACATTGGCGATCAGTACCGATACGCTGGTGGCAGGCAACCACTTCCTCCCCGACATTGATCCTACCGATCTGGCCTGGAAAGCCCTGGCGGTGAATTTAAGCGATCTGGCGGCGATGGGGGCCGATCCTGCGTGGTTGACGCTGGCACTGACGTTACCCGACGTTGATGAAGCCTGGCTTGAAGCTTTCAGCGATGGCCTGTTTGAACTCCTTAATTACTACGATATGCAGCTGATTGGCGGTGATACCACGCGTGGGCCGCTGTCGATGACGTTGGGTATTCATGGCTACGTTCCCGTTGGGCGAGCCTTAAAACGTTCCGGGGCAAAACCGGGCGACTGGATTTATGTGACCGGCACGCCGGGCGACAGTGCGGCGGGACTGGCGATTTTGCAGGACCGACTGCAGGTGACAGAACCAAAAGACGCGGAGTATCTGCTGCAACGCCACCTGCGCCCAACTCCGCGTATTTTACAGGGACAAGCCCTGCGCGATCTGGCCAGTGCGGCTATCGATCTCTCCGACGGCCTGATTTCCGATCTGGGGCATATCGTCAATGCCAGCGGCTGCGGCGCGCGGGTTAACGTTGACGCGCTGCCATATTCCACGGCATTCGCCCAACACGTTGAGCCGGAACAGGCGCTGCGCTGGGCGCTCTCGGGGGGGGAAGATTATGAGTTATGCTTTACCGTACCGGAAATCAACCGTGGCGCGCTGGACGTCGCGCTGGCACATCTCGGGACCTCGTTTACCTGCATCGGTCAGATGAGTGCGGATGTAGAAGGCGTCCACTTTACGCGCGATGGAAAACCCGTCACGTTCGACTGGAAAGGATATGACCATTTTGCCGCGCCTTAAAAAAGATGTCGCCAAAAGCCGCCTGAATATGCGTAATCCGTGGCATCTGTTAGCCACCGGTTTTGGTAGCGGGCTGAGTCCAATTATTCCTGGCACTATGGGATCGCTGGCGGCGATCCCGTTTTGGTATTTAATGACATTTCTGCCATGGCAGCTGTATTCGCTGGTGGTCATGCTGTCTATCTGTATCGGCGTTTATCTGTGTCATCAAACGGCGAAAGACATGGGCGTGCACGATCACGGCAGCATTGTCTGGGACGAATTTGTCGGTATGTGGATAACCCTGATGGCGCTACCGACCCTCGACTGGCAATGGGTTGCCGCCGGATTTGTGATTTTCCGTATTCTGGATATGTGGAAGCCGTGGCCGATTCGTTGGTTCGATCGCAATGTGCATGGCGGGACGGGGATCATGATCGATGATATTGTCGCCGGGATACTCTCTGCAGGTATTTTGTATTTTATCGGCCATCACTGGCCGATCGGTATCATTTAACGGGTTTGCCGGATGGCGGCGTAAACGCCTTATCCGGCTTACAATCTACAATCGCGCTTATTTAAATCCCACCACCGGGTGCTGTTTATACGGCGTCTCCAGCTCGGCAATTTGCTCCGGCTTCAGCGTTAAATCCACCGCATTGAGCAATTCATCCAGTTGTTCTTCACGCGATGTACCGATAATGGGCGCAGCCACGCCTGGTTTGCTCAGCAGCCATGCCAGCGCGACCTGCGCCCGCGTAACGCCCAGCTCCTCACTGATGCCAGCCAGCCGGGCGGCAATTTGCGCGTCGTTTTCATCGCTCTCGTTATATAAATTTTTACCGACTTCATCGGAAACCAGACGTGCGGTCGTTTCTCCCCACGGGCGGGTCAGGCGACCACGCGCCAGCGGACTCCACGGGATCACCGCGACACCTTCCTGATAGCAGAGCGGCAACATTTCGCGTTCTTCTTCGCGGTAGATCAAGTTGTAGTGATCCTGCATGCTGACGAACTGCGCCCAGCCGTGTTGCTTCTGCAAGGCCAGCGCCTGAGCAAACTGCGAAGCATGCATGGATGAGGCGCCGATATAGCGAGCTTTACCGGCTTTGACTACATCGTTAAGGGCTTCCAGCGTTTCCTCGATTGGCGTGTTGTAATCCCAGCGGTGAATTTGCAGGATGTCTACATAGTCCATGCCCAGGCGTCTGAGGCTGTCGTCGATTGAGCGCAGGATTTGTGCGCGGGATAATCCTTCTGCTAAATCATCCACCTGGTGAAAAACTTTGGTCGCGACCACGACATCTTCGCGGCGGGCGAAATCACGCAGCGCGCGGCCGACAATCTCTTCGCTGCTGCCAGCGGAGTAGCTGTTGGCGGTATCGAAAAAGTTAATGCCGCCCTCAAGGGCGTGTTTGATTATCGGGCGGCTGCTCTCTTCAGGCAGCGTCCAGGCGTGATTACCGCGATTGGGCTCGCCAAACGTCATGCAGCCCAGGCAAAGGCGGGAGACCCGGAGGTCGGTTTTTCCTAAGGTGTTGTATTGCATTCATTCGCTCCTGCTTAGCGTGTTATTCATTAAGCATAGCAGGAGCGGGGAGGGGATTATGCCAGCCAGGCCTTGATTTTGGCCTCAATGCCTGCGGCATTAAGACCCAGATCGGCGCGAGCCTCATCCTGAGTGCCCTGTGGGATGAAGAAGTCAGGCAGGCCGATGTTCAGCACCGGAACGGGCTTGCGATGGGCCATCAACACCTCGTTTACGCCACTGCCTGCGCCGCCCATAATGGCGTTCTCTTCAATGGTAACCAGCACGTCGTGTCGGGCCGCCATTTCGAGGATCAACGTTTCATCCAGCGGTTTCACAAAGCGCATGTCAACCAGCGTGGCGTTCAACGACTCTGCGACCTGAGCAGCTTCCGGCATCAGGGTGCCAAAGTTAAGAATCGCCACTTTTTCCCCGTGACGCTTCACGATGCCTTTACCTATTGGCAGGTGTTCCAGCGGCGTCAGCTCAACGCCCACCGCATTACCGCGTGGATAGCGCACGACCGATGGCCCGTTGTTGTAGTGATAGCCGGTAAACAGCATCTGGCGGCATTCATTCTCATCGCTCGGGGTCATAATGACCATTTCCGGGATGCAGCGCAGGAAGGAGAGATCGAACGCCCCCTGGTGGGTTTGCCCATCTGCGCCAACGATACCAGCCCGGTCAACGGCGAACAGGACCGGCAGTTTCTGGATGGCCACATCATGCAGCACCTGATCGTAGGCGCGTTGCAGGAAGGTAGAGTAAATAGCCACGACCGGCTTGTAGCCGCCAATCGCCAGACCTGCTGCAAAGGTCACTGCATGCTGCTCGGCAATCGCCACATCGAAGTAGCGGTCCGGGAACTTACGTGAGAATTCCACCATACCGGAACCTTCGCGCATCGCCGGGGTGATCGCCATCAGCTTATTGTCTTTCGCTGCGGTCTCACATAACCAGTCCCCGAAGATTTTTGAATAGCTTGGCAGGCCGCCGCTGCTTTTCGGCAGACAGCCGCTGGATGGATCGAATTTGGGTACGGCGTGGAACGTGATCGGGTCTTTTTCCGCTGGCTCATAGCCACGACCTTTTTTGGTCATGATGTGCAGGAACTGCGGGCCTTTCAGATCGCGCATGTTCTTCAGCGTGGTGATAAGTCCCAGCACGTCGTGCCCGTCCACCGGGCCGATATAGTTAAAGCCCAGCTCTTCAAACAGCGTTCCCGGCACGACCATGCCTTTGATGTGCTCTTCGGTACGTTTGAGCAGCTCTTTAATCGGCGGTACGCCGGAGAACACTTTCTTCCCGCCTTCGCGCAGCGAAGAGTAGAGTTTGCCTGAGAGTAATTGCGCCAGGTGATTGTTCAGCGCGCCGACGTTCTCTGAAATCGACATTTCGTTGTCGTTGAGGATAACCAGCATATCGGGCTTAATATCACCCGCATGGTTCATCGCTTCAAACGCCATCCCGGCGGTGATAGCGCCGTCGCCAATCACACAAACGGTACGGCGATCTTTGCCTTCTTTCTCGGCGGCAACCGCAATACCAATGCCAGCGCTAATGGACGTTGAGGAGTGCCCAACGCTCAGTACGTCATACTCGCTCTCACCGCGCCACGGGAACGGATGCAAACCGCCTTTCTGACGAATGGTGCCGATTTTATCGCGGCGGCCGGTCAGAATTTTGTGCGGATAAGCCTGATGTCCCACATCCCAGATTAACTGGTCAAACGGGGTGTTATAGACGTAGTGCAGCGCGACGGTAAGTTCCACCGTGCCCAGACCAGAGGCGAAGTGCCCGCTGGAACGGCTTACGCTGTCGAGCAAATAGCGGCGCAGTTCGTCGCAAAGCTTTGGCAGGCTCTCTTTTGGCAGCAGGCGTAACTCCTGGGTGGAGTCGACCAGCGCCAGGGTCGGGTATTTGGCTATATCAAAACTCATCGCAAGCTCATGGGATATGTTGGTTTATTTATCACGCTGGATTATATAGTCCGCTAGCGCTTCCAGTGCCGAGGTATCGAGTGACTGCGCGGCCAGCAAACTTAACGACTGGCGGGCATCTTCGATTAAATCCCGGGCTTTATTCCGGGCTTGCTCAAGACCCAGAAGTGCAGGATAGGTACTTTTGCCAAGCTGCTGGTCAGCACCCTGACGTTTACCCAATGTTGCAGTATCGCCTACCACATCCAGTATGTCATCCTGAACCTGGAAGGCCAGACCGATGCTTTCTGCGTATTTGTCGAGTATTGCCAGGCATTCCCGCCCTTTATCGCCTGCGCTTAATGCACCCAGACGCACGGCGGCACGAATCAATGCCCCGGTTTTATGGCGGTGAATACGCTCCAGCGCATCCAGCGCAACCTGATGACCTTCCGCTTCCAGATCCAGCGCCTGGCCGCCGCACATGCCGGCGATACCGCTGGCCTGCGCCAGTTCAGAGATCATCGCGATGCGGTCACGGTCAGATACTTCCGGCATCGGGGCGTCGCTGATAATGGAAAACGCCAGCGTTTGCAGCGCATCTCCGGCCAGGATCGCGTTTGCCTCGCCAAATTTTACGTGGCAGGTTGGCAGACCGCGGCGCAGGTCGTCGTCGTCCATCGCGGGTAAATCATCATGCATCAGCGAATAGGCATGGATGCACTCGACGGCGGCAGCGGGAGCATCAAGTGTACTCAGGCTGACGCCAAACATCTGACCGGTCGCATACACCAGGAATGGGCGCAGACGTTTACCGCCTAATAATGCGCCATATTGCATGGTTTCGACCACGGGAGTGTTCTGAAAGGGCAGTGGCGTGATAAAACGGCTCAGTGCCTGATTGGCCTGCTCAACGCAAGCCTGTAGCTGCTGCGTAAAATCCATTTACTCATTATCCGGTGTAAAAGGCGTAAGGGCGGCGTCTTCGGTGTCTGACAGCAGGATTTGTACGCGCTGTTCAGCCTGTTGCAATTTGACCTGTCCCTGACGCGCCAGTTGTACGCCACGTTCGAATTCGTTCAGCGCTTCTTCCAGCGGCAGGTCGCCGCTTTCCAGGCGGGTAACAATCTGTTCCAGCTCGCTCAGCGCTGTTTCAAAACTGGCTGGCGCTTCATTTTTCTTCGGCATAATGAATGTCTGACTCTCTGTATTGGCAGCACAAGACTATGGTAACGGACTCGCACTGATAAGCAAATAACGCGCAATGGTAAGGCGATGTGCACAGGATGACCATGATAGTGGTATACTTGCGCGCCTGGATGCAGCCGCAGGGTATGGGCTGCTGTATTTTTTTCCATTACAAGTCATTCAGACTTGCCAAAGAACCATTGCCGCCATGAAGTTTATCATTAAATTGTTCCCAGAAATCACCATCAAAAGCCAATCTGTGCGTTTGCGCTTTATAAAAATTCTGACAGGGAACATTCGTAACGTTTTAAAGCACTACGATGAAGACCTTGCCGTTGTCCGTCACTGGGATCACGTTGAGGTTCGCGCTAAAGATGAAAGCCAGCGTCTGGATATTCGCGACGCGCTGACCCGTATTCCGGGTATCCACCATATTCTCGAAGTAGAAGACGTGCCGTTTACCGACATGCACGATATTTTCGAGAAAGCGCTGGTGCAGTATCGCGATCAACTGGAAGGAAAAACCTTCTGTGTACGCGTTAAGCGTCGCGGTAAGCATGAGTTTAGCTCCATTGAGGTGGAACGTTATGTTGGCGGCGGGTTGAACCAGCATATTGAATCCGCGCGCGTGAAGCTGACGAAACCGGACGTGACGGTGAATCTTGAAATCGAAAATGACCGTCTGCTGCTGGTTAAAGGCCGCTATGAAGGTATTGGCGGTTTCCCGATTGGTACGCAGGAAGACGTCCTGTCGCTGATCTCCGGTGGTTTCGACTCCGGCGTATCGAGCTACATGCTGATGCGTCGCGGCTGCCGCGTACACTATTGCTTCTTTAACCTCGGCGGCGCTGCGCATGAAATCGGCGTTCGTCAGGTGGCGCATTATCTGTGGAACCGCTACGGTAGCTCGCATCGCGTACGTTTTGTCGCGATCAACTTTGAGCCGGTGGTGGGCGAGATCCTGGAGAAAGTCGACGACGGTCAGATGGGCGTGGTCCTTAAACGTATGATGGTACGCGCGGCGTCGAAAGTCGCTGAGCGCTACGGCGTACAGGCACTGGTAACCGGTGAAGCGCTGGGTCAGGTGTCCAGCCAGACGCTGACCAACCTGCGCCTGATTGATAACGTTTCGGATACCCTGATCCTGCGCCCGCTTATCTCCCATGATAAAGAGCACATCATCAACCTGGCGCGTGAAATTGGTACCGAGGACTTTGCGCGTACCATGCCGGAATACTGCGGCGTAATTTCAAAAAGCCCAACGGTGAAGGCGATTAAAGCGAAGATTGAGGCCGAAGAAGAAAACTTCGATTTCTCTATCCTCGATAAAGTGGTCGAAGAAGCGAACAATATCGATATTCGCGATATCGCCCAGCAGACTCAGCAGACCGTGGTGGAAGTGGAAACCGTGAGTGGTTTCGGCTCAAACGACGTGATTCTGGATATCCGTTCTGTGGATGAACAGGATGACAAACCGCTGAAGGTGGAAGGTGTGGACGTGGTTTCACTGCCGTTCTACAAGCTGAGCACCAAATTCGGCGATTTAGACCAGAGTAAAACCTGGCTGCTGTGGTGTGAACGCGGCGTGATGAGCCGCCTGCAGGCGCTGTATCTGCGCGAGCAGGGCTTTGAAAACGTGAAGGTGTATCGCCCGTAGTTCCTTTGCCGGATGGCGCTGCCGCTTATCCGGTCTACAGACTGTACCGTTTTGTAGGCCGGATAAGGTGGTTACACCGCCATCCGGCAATACAACGGTATTATTCAAAACGAACGGGAAGAGTCTTTCCGTTCGACTCCCAGACGCCCTGGTAATGACCATCTATCAAATCGAGGGTGAAGGTTTCTTTTCTCACATCCTGCTCCGCAGTTGTTAGTTCGTAGTGCCGTTTGTCTGTCGCCGTACATTTTCCTGAAAGTGCAATGGGCGCGCCAAATTTCTCGTAGAAATACGCGCCACGAATATACTCACTCCCGCACGTTACGTTCAGGAGAATCCGCGTGTTTTTCCCCAACGTACCGTAAAGCAATTTACCGCTCAGTTCGGGTTCAGGTGATACGGGCTGCTGACCTTCAACCAACAGTAAGCGCCTGCCGTATGGCGTTAATGTGTCCTTGAGCTTTGAAACCGCAATACTGGTGGTGAAATCCCCCAGGTCATCAAGCGCCCGGCTGGCGTGGTTGCTGCAACGCCCGTTCAGGAAAACCAGTTTATTATCTTTAATTGAAAAGCGGTCTGTGTAATCGATCCCATCAATGGTAGAAACATAACATGTCGAATAAAATTCACCATAATCAACGACCTGATCTTCATCGATGCGCTGTTCTGCAACTGGTAATGCCTTTTGTTGCGCGACAAACGTTGCGATTCTGGTGCGAATATCCTGGCGGATTTGATCGTTTAATTGAGGAAGCGCGTCTGCTATAACCACATCGCTAATCGCTATTTTGGATCCGCTGGTTAAATCGAAACTCATCGGTGAATCATACGATTCGCAATAGGCACCGCATCCTTCGGCAAAAATATTGATCGTCAGAATGTCACCTTTGCGATACTCAACCGTATAATCCAGGTTTTCGGTACCATCCAGACCGGCTTTAACGAGTTGGTTGAGCGTGGCCTGCGGGTCTTTTCCTGGTAAGTGATTTAGTAGCGATGAGAACAAATAATCATTGATACGCTTCGCGATTGCTGGATTATCGGGAGAGGTAAACCACGGCAAACGGTACTGGATTTCGGTACTGTTAGGGTAGTGATATTCAATGCTTTTCGTCGTAAGCTGAGTCGCCGCTACCCCTGTGGAAAACAGCAAAAATGCGATGGCGCTAAGATATCCTTTCATATTTTTCCCTCTTATTGTCGGCCTAAGCATTACTCGTAGTAGTTATAAATTCCCGCCGCAATTACCAGCTGTGACGCCACTTCATGAGCCTTCTCGCGGCTTACCAGCAGATCAATGATTTTTAAACCAAAATCAATGGATGTTCCCGGACCCTGGCTGGTTAACAGGTTAACGCGCGGATCCCAGACGACACGCTTGTCTTGCCATTGTTCTGCGGGAATTTTGTCCTTCAACGCCGGGAAACCCGTCATATTTCCGATAGGGAAGATATCGTGCGGGACAAGTACGGTGGCGGCAGCGGCGCAAATTGCTGCGACAATACGCCCGGAGCGATGAAACTGCTTCACGGTTTCGACAAGCAAAGGGCTATCGCGAAAACACTCCGCGCCTTTAATACCGCCAGGCAATACGATGATGTCGAAATCGCCGTCAGCCACTTCGACCAACGGTGCGTCAGCCAGCAGTTTCACTCCGCGTGAGCACACAATCGTCAGGTCGCCATCGCTGGCGACGCTTGCTGTAGTGACCTTAATTCCGCCGCGAACCAGCAGATCGATAGTAGTGACCGCTTCGGTCTCTTCACTACCAGGGGCGAGACAAACCAGTGCTTGAGCGCTCATACTCACTTTCCTTTCTCTTTACCATTTCAAACAGGTGGGCATTTTCCGGGACGGCGATGCCGTGCGCGCGGGCGCGTTTTAACAGGTAACCGGTAATATAGTCGATCTCTGTATGGCGCATGGCACGAATATCCTGCAGCATTGATGAGATATTTTCCGCCGTACTATCAATGACTTGCTCGACATAATAGCGTAAATCATCCGCTGATGTGTGGTGGCCTTCGCGTTCAATAACTGCTGCTACTTCCTCACAGATTAGCGCTATTTTTTCCGGATGCTGACGCAGTTCGCCGTTTGGGCAGTCCCAGAGCCCCGTCAGGGGATTAATGACGCAGTTCACCGCCAGTTTGCGCCACAGTTCGGCACGAATATTATTGTGCCAGGCGACATCCGGTAGTACTTCTTGCAGTGTTTCAGCCAGATAGCTGAAATCACCGTCCTGCTCACGCGCCGGACCGATGCGCGTTGTGCCCTGAGCGACATGAATGATGACATTTCCGTCGCGACGTGCTGCGTGGGTGGTGGTGCCCATCAGCAGAGGCTGTTTAATGTTTTGCAGCTCTTCAATCGTCCCCATACCGTTGTGAATCAGCAAAATTGGGGTAGTTTCAGGCAGAATTGCGGCCAGACCTTTTACCGCATCGGAAACCTGCCAGGCTTTAAGTGTAACCAGCAACAGGTCGCTTTTTGCCAAAAAGTCGGGGTCGTTTGCCGTCAGGGATTCATTAAAAACCGATCCATCCGTGTCGATCAGGTTCACGCTGCAGTAGGGCTGTGGCACGCGTAGCCACCCTTGCACCTCATGTCCATGTTTGCACAGCGTGGTAAGCCACAGCTGTCCTAACGCTCCACATCCCAGTACGGTAATTTTCATTCTTCCTCCTCACCTGCAACAGCACCAGGTGTTAATCCATATCGGCCGTACCCCTTTATTGTTCGCAGGTATCAGTTCTGCGTACAATTAAAGGATACAGCCTAGTATAGCGCTGTCTGTTGAGTAACTTTGCAGGTATTATGCTTCGCATCAAAAATGAAGGGAGAGGAAAAGATGCCATCTTTCGATATTGTCTCTGAAGTTGATCTTCAGGAAGCCCGTAACGCGGTAGAAAACGCCAGCCGCGAAGTAGAGTCACGCTTTGATTTTCGTGGTGTTGAAGCGACTTTTGAGCTGAATGAGTCAAATAAGACGATTAAGGTGCTGAGCGAGTCAGATTTCCAGGTCAATCAACTGCTGGATATTTTACGTGCCAAGCTGCTGAAACGCGGGATTGAAGGCACGTCGCTGGACGTACCGGAAACCTTCGTGCACAGCGGTAAAACCTGGTTTGTGGAAGCGAAGCTGAAGCAGGGTATTGAAAGCGCGGTGCAAAAGAAAATCGTTAAGCTGATTAAAGACAGCAAGCTGAAAGTGCAGGCGCAGATTCAGGGCGAAGAAATCCGTGTAACCGGCAAGGCGCGTGACGACCTACAATCTGTTATGGCGCTGGTTCGTGGCGGCGACCTCGGCCAGCCGTTCCAGTTTAAGAACTTCCGCGATTAAGTCGTAATGCCCGCTTATCCGGCCTACAGGTAGCACACGCTATTTGTCGGCCGGATAAGACGTCGCCATCCTGCAATCTTCACGCCTGGCTGATGGCCTGCTCAACCTCAAATCGATTGGTCACTTTGCTGTCGATTTTTATGTAGGCCGAATGTTCTTGCGCCACAATTAACACTTCGCTTATCCCTTCTTTAGCCAGCAGACGCTGCTTCAGGGTGTCATCCGCGGCAATCTCCGGTGGGATTTCCACGCGCAGGCTGCTAACGTACGGCGGTTCTTTCATTGTGCTGGCCACCAACAACCACACTGCCGCCAGAAGCGCGCCGGCCAGGAATACCGCCTGCCCATCAAACATGTCGACAACCCAACCGCCCAGCGAACCGCCAATCGCCACGCCAAGAAACTGGCTGGTGGAGTAAACGCCCATCGCCGTACCTTTATAGCCAGCCGGAGACTCTTTACTGATAAGCGAGGGGAGGAGGGCTTCCATCAGGTTGAAGGCGAGGAAGAATATCTGCACGCCCGCAATCAGCCCCCAGAAACGAATGTTAGCGCTCCACAATACAATTTCGGCAACAAGAATCAGTAACACGCAGGCGAGGAACACGCGTTTCATCCGGCGTTTCACTTCGGCGTAAATGATGAACGGCACCACGGAAACGAAGGACAGCAGCATCGTCACCAGATAAATTTTCCAGTGTTCGGCGGCGGGGAAACCCGCTTTTGCCAACTGACCTGGCAAGGCGACGAAAGTGGACATCAGTAAAATGTGCAGACACATGATGCCGAAGTTGAGCTTCAGCAGTTTTGGCTCCGCCAGTACTTTGCTGAAGCTACCTTTTACCATGCCTGATTCGCGGTTCAGTACGTGGGTCGTGCTATTGGGAACGACCCAAATGGTCAGCACGATACCTGTGGTAGCAAGGCCCGCGATCATCCAGAACAGCGCGTGTAGCCCCAGCGCGTGGGTAACGATCGGCCCCAATACCATCGCAATGGCGAAGGTGATACCAAAGCTGACGCCGATAAACGCCATTGCTTTGGTTCGGTTTTGCTCGCGGGTTAAGTCGGACAATAGCGCCATTACGGCGGCGGCAATCGCGCCAGAGCCTTGCAGAGCTCGACCAAGAATAATTCCCCAGATTGAATCTGAGAGGGCGGCAATCACGCTGCCGAAAACGAATACCGCCAGTCCGCCGACAATAAGCGGCTTACGACCGATGCGGTCTGACAGCAGACCAAAGGGGATCTGGAAGATGGCTTGCGCCAGGCCATAAATACCGATAGCAAGTCCGATCAAGGCTTCGCTGGCACCCTGTAGCGCCATACCGTACGTGGTCAGAACCGGCAGGACCATAAACATGCCAAGCATGCGCAACGAAAATACGGTCCCTAAACCCCAGGTGGCGCGCAACTCACCGGGCGTCATTTTGTAATCGTTCATTCCCACCTCTGTATTAATTTCGCGCCTAGTGTAAAGCGGGGAAGGGGTGGGGTAAACCTCTACGATATGTGGAATTGTGTAGCGGTATTATTGAAATAATTACTTGTGTAACTAATTTACTTGCGATAATTACAGGTGTAGTGTTTTTGTGGTTGGTTCCAATGGAAAGAGGGAAAAGGAAATGGTATTTCGTGATAAATATGACCAATTGATTCAGGATGATGACTATATGCAATGGACATCATTCTAATGAGTATTCAAGACGATGTGTTAAAGCTTTTCAGGGAAGAAATACCCGGGTATTTGGATGAAAACTGGAAAGAGGTACCTTTAGAACTCGACTCAGAATTATTTGATGTCCCTGGTGATGACCTCCACAGTGCTCTGACTCGATATGAGAAAGAGTTCAAAGTCGATTTATCATGTGTGAACTGGAAACCGTATTATCCGTGGCACAATTTGCCACTCTTCACGAGATGGTTCAAAGCTAACCGGGAAGAAATCGAAGCAACACGCATACCGTTAACCGTAAGGATGTTTGCCGAGTCGGCTGAAGCGGGAAAATGGTTGTTTGAAATATGGACGGATAATAAACAGGAAGATGCCTGATGGGGTTACGTTTATCCGGCCTACAAGCCATGTGCTTTTTGTAGGCCGGATAAGGCGTCAGCCGCCATCCGGCATAGAAGATGTGACGATTAACTTACCAGACGTAAGTCAGTAGGTTCTGCGAGTTTGGCACCATAAAGTCGACGGACATCATCACGCTGAGCGCGGTAATGGCGATGATGGAGAAGCCGAACAGCTTGCGCGCCCAGACTCTGTCATCTTCCACTTTATAACCGCGCAGCGCCATGCCCAACCACCAGACGCTCACCGCCGCCGCAACAATCAGGTATTTATAACCTGCATAGCCGCCCAGGGTTAGCATCAGCGTGGCGATAGCAAATGCCACGATATACAGCGTGATATGGTTCTTCGCGACCGAAATGCCTTTTACCACTGGCAGTACAGGGATGTTGGCAGCCTGATAATCCTTGAAGCGGAAAATCGCAATCGCGTAAGAGTGCGGCATTTGCCACAGGCTGAAAATAGCCAGCAGAATCAGCGCACCGCTATCGAACTCACCGGTTACGGCGCAGTAGCCAATCACCGGCGGCGCAGCGCCGGAGAGTGAGCCAATCAGCGTACCGTAAACGGAATGGCGCTTCATATACAGGCTATAGACGCCCACGTATACCACGAAGCCCATCACCCCCAGCCAGCAGGCCAGAGGGTTGGCGCCAAACCACAGCAGCATAAAGCCAGCAATACCCAGCAAGGTGGCGTATACCAGCGAGACGGCAGGAGAAATCAGACCTTTAACCAGCACGCGGTTTTTGGTCCTCTCCATCTTCCTGTCGATATCCCTGTCGATATAGTTGTTAAATACACAACCCGACGCCACAACCAGTGACACCCCAACCAGCGTGTAGATAAACAGGGGGTAGTCGATGCTGCCTTTCGAGGCCAGCAGGAACCCCCCAATCACCGAGATCAGGTTGCCAAAGATGATGCCTGGTTTCGTAACTTGCAGGTATTGCTTAAACATCATAATCGCCGCTCTTAGTGCATCATCATGTTGTAGTTAAGGTTCCACATAATCCAGATGGAGCCCACAACCAGAATGGCGATGATTAGCACAGTAAAGACAAAGGCCGTCATGTTCCAACCTTCATCAGATTTGCTATTCATGTGCAGGAAGCACACCAGGTGCACCAGAATCTGTACCACGGCCATTGCCAGAATAGTTCCCAGAATGACGGCCGGAGAGGCAGAACCTGTCATCACCATCCAGAACGGAATGACCGTCAGGATGATCGACAGGATAAAACCTGTCATGTAGGTTTTTACGCTGCCATGGGATGCGCCGCCGCTCTCGTTAGAATGACTCATTACATCGCCCCCATCAGATAAACAACAGTGAACACACAGATCCACACCACATCCAGGAAGTGCCAGAACAGGCTCAGGCACATGATGCGGGTACGGTTAGTACTGGTCAGGCCGCGACGGGCAACTTGCACCATCAGCACCGCCATCCAGATAAGACCGGAGGTGACGTGCAGACCGTGCGTGCCGACCAGCGCGAAGAACGCAGACAGGAAGCCGCTGCGATCCGGGCCCATACCGTTAACAATCAGGTGATGGAATTCATAGAGTTCCATCCCGATGAATCCGGCACCGAACAAGAAAGTCAACGCCAGCCAGGAGATGACCTGGCTCTTGTTGTTCTTATACATGGCGATCGCCGCCATGCCGTAAGTAATGGAGCTAAATAACAGCAGGAATGTTTCAACCAGAACGAACGGCAGTTCAAAAATGTCCTTACCTGTCGGGCCACCCGCGGTGCCGTTCACCAGAACGGCATAGGTTGCAAACAGAATTGAGAACAGAATACAGTCGCTCATCAGGTAGACCCAGAATCCGAAGATCTTGGTCTGGCCTGCATCGTGGTGCCCGTGTTCGTGCGCGTGGGCAGTCGCGTGCGTTAAAGTATCAGTTGCCATTTTTCAGCCCTGCCTTAGTAATCTCATCGAAATGCTGGTTTTCCAGTTTTTCGACTTCCGGGACCGGCACGTAGTAATCCACGTCTTCATCAAAGCTTTTCACAATCCAGCTAATGATCATGCCTGCGAAGCTTGCAATCGCCAGCCACCAGATATGCCAGATCATGGCGAAACCAAACAGTGTTGCGAAGGCGGTAATGACGATACCGGCACCGCTGTTCTTCGGCATATGAATCTCTTCATAGTGCGTAGGCTGCTTGTACGCTTCACCTTTTTCTTTCATTTCCCAGAAGGCATCACGCTCGTGAACGTGCGGCACAACGGCAAAGTTATAGAATGGAGGCGGGGAAGAGGTTGCCCACTCCAGCGTACGACCACCCCATGGGTCACCGGTCAGGTCACGGTTCTGCTCGCGGTCGCGAATAGACACGTACATCTGAATGAACTGGCACAGGATACCCAGTGCAATCAGCGCGGCGCCACAGGCGGCAACAACCAGCATCGGATGGAACTGCGGGTCAATCTGCTGGCTGAGGCGACGGGTCATACCCATAAAGCCCAGCACGTACAGCGGCATAAATGCCACGAAGAAGCCGATGATCCAGAACCAGAATGCGCGTTTACCCCAGGTTTCGTTCAGCGTGAAGCCAAACGCTTTTGGCCACCAGTAGGTCATACCCGCGAAGCAACCAAATACCACGCCGCCGATGATAACGTTATGGAAGTGCGCAATCAGGAACAGGCTGTTGTGCAGTACGAAGTCCGCACCCGGAACTGCCAGCAGTACGCCGGTCATGCCGCCGACTGAGAAGGTGACGATAAAGCCAATCGTCCACAGCATTGCTGAGTGGAATACGATACGGCCCTGATACATGGTGAACAGCCAGTTGAAGATCTTCACCCCGGTCGGGATGGCGATAATCATGGTGGTAATACCGAAGAAGGCGTTTACGTTTGCGCCGGCACCCATGGTGAAGAAGTGGTGCAGCCAAACAATGAACGACAGAACGGTGATACACACGGTTGCCCACACCAGCGAGGTGTAACCAAACAGACGCTTACGCGAGAAGGTTGCTGCGACTTCGGAGAATACCCCGAATACTGGCAGGATCAGAATGTACACTTCCGGATGGCCCCAGGCCCAAATCAGGTTGATGTACATCATCATGTTGCCGCCCATATCGTTGGTAAAGAAATGGGTGCCCAGATAGCGATCCAGGGTCAGCAACGCGACGGTAACCGTCAGAATTGGGAACGAAGCGATAATCAGGATGTTAGCGCACAGAGATGCCCAGCTAAATACCGGCATCTTGAACATGGTCATTCCTGGCGCACGCATCTTAATGATGGTCACAAAGAAGTTGATACCGGTCAGGGTTGTACCAATACCGGACAACTGGACTGCCCATATCCAATAATCGACCCCGACGCTTGGACTGTACTCTATTCCCGAAAGAGGCGGATACGCCAGCCAACCGGTCTGCGCGAATTCACCGACGCCCAGAGACAGGTTAACCAGGATTACGCCAACAACGGTGAACCAGAAGCTCAGGTTGTTCAGGAACGGGAATGCAACGTCACGTGCGCCAATCTGTAGTGGAACCACCAGGTTCATCAGACCGATAACAAATGGCATTGCCACGAAGAAGATCATAATCACGCCGTGAGCCGTGAAGATCTGGTCGTAGTGGTGAGGTGGCAGGAAACCCGCTTCACCTGCAGAAGCCAGCGCTTGCTGACTACGCATCATGACGGCATCAGCAAAGCCACGAATCAACATCACGATTGCGACGATGACATACATGATGCCAAGGCGTTTGTGGTCAACCGAAGTTAGCCACTCTTTCCACAGGTAGGTCCACTTACCGAAGTAAGTGATAAGGCCGAGTAAGGCCGCACCACCGATGATAATGGCAGCGATCGTAACCATGACGATTGGTTCATGGAACGGAACTGCATCAAGTGTCAATTTTCCGAACATCGTATTCTTCTCAACCCCTTGAGTTGGCGGATTCCGCGTGGCTCATGTCCATGCCTTCCATACCTTCGTGTGCGCTGTGCTCACCTTCTGGTTGGGTCATGTCCATGCTCTTACCGTGAGCCATAAATTTGTTAATAACATCTTTAAACAAATCAGGTTTCACGTTGGAGAAGTATTCCACCTGGTTGTATTCGCTTGGCACAGCCACTTTTTCGAACGCAGCCATGTCGCTCATGGTGTTCGGAGACTGCTTAGCTTTAGCAACCCATTGGTCGAATTCGGCGCGGTCCTTTGTTGCAATAGCCTTGAATTTCATACCGGAGAAGCCTGGTCCACTATAGCTTGCGGAGATACCATCATAAGTACCGACTTCATTGGCGATCAGATGCAGTCGAGTCTGCATACCAGCCATGGCATAAATCTGGCTACCCAGACGCGGGATAAAGAAGGAGTTCATCACGGAGTTAGAGGTCACTTTGAAGTAAACCGGAGTGTTCGCCGGGAAAGCGATTTCATTCACGGTTGCAATGCCCTGTTCCGGATAGATGAAGAACCATTTCCAGTCCATGGAAACCACTTCAATGGTAATGGGCTTCTCGTCATGCGCCAGCGGTTTGCTTGGCTCAAGAGCGTGAGTGGTTTTCCAGGTCAGCACGGCAAGGAAAATGATGATTAAGATCGGCACCGTCCAGACCACAGCTTCCACTTTATTGGAGTGTGACCAGTTCGGGCTGTACTTCGCATCTTTATTGCTTGCACGATACTTCCAGGCAAAACCAACAGCCATCAAGATGGCAGGAATAACGACGATCAACATCAGGCCAAATGCCGTCAGTATCAATGACCGTTGTTCCAGTCCAATCTGTCCTTTAGGGTCAAGCAGCGCAGAATTACAGCCACTGAGCAACGCAGTGCCTGCAATTAATGACAACCATCCCAAACTTTTATTGTATTTCCTGAGTCTCATTTAACGACCTCAATTCCACGGGACCGGGTGGCGTTTAAAGTGTGAGGTCATTTTACGGGAAGGTTACATTACTGTAAACATCATTGGATCTGTGTTACCGGGTTCTGCCGAGCGTGTCACATATGTTGCAATATATGTCGGGTTGGCTTTAAGAACCTGTTGCAACATCACGTTATAACGAAAGCAGGCAGGTGAGGGACGTGCGGAGGGCAATTGGTATAACCAATACCAAAATAAAACAATTAATTAACAATTGATTATCAATAAAAAGACAATTACAGAACAAAAAATAAATTTTTCATGGCTGAATCGAGTAAGGAAAATAGCATGTATAAAAGGCGTCAATAATTTCCAAATTCTATGGCGCACAAAATAACAAATAATATTTTTTATCAGTTGTTGTTTATTTAGCCGTTATAATTACGCAGGGTGATTACAACGGCTAAATATGCTCGTCATACTTCAAGCTACGGGTGTGTTGGCTTTCCTCGCTCACCCCAGTCACTTACTTATGTAAGCTCCTGGGGATTTGCTGCGTCGCCGCCTTCCCGTAACTCGAATTATTTAGAGCATAAATATGCAACATCACGCCAGACGGGTTTTGCGCAATGCCAGATAATCCAGCAATCCGCCGAATACCACTCCGCAGACCGCGACCACAACCGAGATTTCAAGCAGTTCCGGCAGGAAGGAGAAGTTGGTGTAGTCCAGTGCGTTAAGGGTCAGCAACAATAGCCAAACTGCCAGCAAACAGCAGCCCGCGACCAGCGTCATTAATGCCAGACCGTACGCGCCACGAAATTCCGTGCGCGGAATAAAGCTTTCATTTTGCCAGCTATGTTCCAGCGTCTGGCGACAAACCAGCAGCAGGAGGAGTCCAGGCAGCGCGGCAAACACGGAGAACAGATAAAACGTGGGCCACCCGTGCGCTTCGACAAACCAACCCGCTACCGGACCTACGTACACACGGCCAACCGCTGAAAGCGCGGAGAGCAGGGCGAACTGGGTCGCTGAGAAGGACTTATTGCACAGCGTCATTAATAAGGCGACAAACGCCGCAGTGCCCATCCCGCCACACAGGTTCTCAAAGAAGACGGCGGCGGCCATACTGAACATGTGTTTGTCAGTGATGGACAGCAGCCAGTAACCTGCATTTGATGCCCCTTGCAGAATACCGAAAATCAATAATGCGCGGAACAGCGAGAGGCGCTGCATCAGGATCCCGCCGTACAGCGCGCCAACAATGGTTGCCAGCAGCCCCAGCGTTTTATTCACCACGCCGACTTCACCCGCATCAAACCCAACCCCGCGGATTAAAAAGGTGGTGGTCAGACTCATCGCGAAGGCATCACCGAGTTTATACAGCACGATGAGGAGCAGAATCAGCCAGGCGTTGTTGCGGCCAAAAAAGTCTCGCAGCGGAGCCGCAACCGCCTGTTCCAGCGATTTAGGCACCGGAATAGCATCTGTTGGTTCTGGCGCTAACAGGGTGGCGATGATGCAAGGGATCAGCAGCGCCGCCATCAGCCAATACATTCCCTGCCAGCCGAGCCAGCGGTCGGCCATCCACAGGGCCAGTCCGCCGGAAACCAGCATCCCTAAACGGTAACCCAGTACGCTGATTGCCGCACCTGCGCCACGCTCTTCGGTGGGCAATACGTCGGTTTTCCAGGCGTCAAAGACGATATCCTGCGATGCCGAACAAAACGCGATCACCACCGCCAGCGCGGCCATCCAGCGTAGCTGCGTACCCGGTTCCAGAAAGCCCATCGCGGCGATAGAAATCAATAACAGTAGCTGGGTCGCCAGTAGCCAACCGCGACGTCGGCCCAAAAACGGCGGCGTATAGCGGTCCATCAATGGAGACCAGAGGAACTTAAATACGTAGGCCTGGCCGACCAGAGAAAAGAAACCGATGGTTTTAAGATCGATATTTTCGACCGTCATCCACGCCTGGAGCGTACCGGATGTCAGTGCGAGCGGTAATCCGGAGGCGAACCCCAGAATGAGCAGGATAGCTGAACGTGGTTGCTGAAAAATACGTAAGTAATGACTGGACATGGGCTTCTATAGGCCCGACGAACGCCGGGCCATATGGGCAGAAATTAACGAGCGTTCTGCTTGATGAAATCGTGAACGCTGGTGTCCTGAGACATATCAGCGATGGTGTCGGTCAGGACGCTGTTAACGGCATCAGCAATATTTTTGTTGGAGGCCTGCAGCGCGCCTTCAACAGAGTAGCTTGCGCGGTAGTTTTTGGTCATCTTGTTACCGTTCGCCGCGGTCGCAATAATAGCGATGTCTGCTTTAGTGGCGATATTGTAACGCACGCTACCCTGAGACACGTCAGCATACAGCTGGCTAACAATGATTTGCAGGTTTACTGCGCCGTTCGGACCAATCATATAACCACGCGCGGTCATCTGTTTTTCCAGCACTTCTTGCAGCAGGAAACGCAGATCGCGGGAAGCGGTCAGGGTAACCAGCTGGTTGTCGCGGGTGACTTTTGCCAGCGCCTGATCCTGACGCTGGTCGGCGCCGTTGATACTCACGGTCACGCCCATCAGGCTCGGATCCTGCTGCGGCAGGGTAATTTTAGGGGAGACTTCAATGGTGGTAGGCGGCGTTGCGCATCCTGCCAACATAAACATCGCAACTAATGGGAAGAGGATTTTTTTAAACATGCCAGGGCTCTCAGCGAATCTAAATTGTGTGGTTAGAGAAAATTCCCGCCATCATAACATCGCCAACGATGAGGGGAAGTGGGTAACGCATGTAAATTCATTGTGTTGTCCTTTTTATGACTTTGTGGAGACCAGAAACGGACTTTTTGCAATAAACCAAAGAATGAAATGAGTGAACTTCATTCGTTTGGCTGAGAAAATCAGACAAGCGCTAATTTTTTGTTGCTAAGGTGTAATGAAAACGGTAAAAGCGGCTAGTATTTAAAGGGATGGGTGACATCTCAGCGTTGTCGGAGGAAAAATTTCATGATGATTCGTGAGCAAATAGAAGAAAAATTAAGGGCAGCGTTCCAACCCGTATTCCTCGAAGTTGTGGATGAAAGCTATCGTCACAATGTCCCGGCAGGTTCTGAAAGCCACTTTAAGGTTGTGCTGGTTAGCGATCGTTTTACAGGTGAACGTTTTCTTAATCGTCATCGGATGATTTACGGCACGTTAACGGCGGAACTCTCCACAACCGTACATGCGTTAGCCCTGCATACCTATACCATTAAGGAGTGGGAAGCGTTGCAGGACACGATCTTTGCGTCGCCCCCTTGTCGTGGAGCCGGGAGCATCGCGTAGAAAAACGGATTTGCAACAACCGATGTTTTTCCAGTATGTTGCTACAGAATATGTGAAAACGGCCTGCGGGCCGTTTTGTTTTGTCTGAATTCTGGGGGAGTCGTACAGTATTCAGACAAAAATTAGCCGGGAATTGTGAAAAAAGCCGCAGCAACGCGCGATAACCGTTCTCGACTCATAAAAGTGATGCCGCTATAATGCGCGTCTTATTTTTCGGAATGTCTTCGGGATGATTCTGACGACAGGGAATGTGATTGCTTATGAGAACATCCCAGTTCCGCGAAGCCAACAACCTGTGCTTGCGGAGAAGAGTTGACCGAGCACTGTGATTTTTTGAGGTAACAAGATGCAAGTTTCAGTTGAAACCACTCAAGGCCTTGGCCGCCGTGTAACGATTACTATCGCTGCTGACAGCATCGAGACCGCTGTGAAAAGCGAGCTGGTCAACGTAGCGAAGAAAGTGCGTATTGACGGTTTCCGCAAAGGAAAAGTACCGATGAATGTTGTTGCTCAGCGTTATGGCGCTTCCGTGCGTCAGGACGTGCTGGGCGACCTGATGAGCCGCAACTTCGTTGACGCGATCATCAAAGAAAAAATCAATCCGGCTGGCGCACCGAACTACGTTCCGGGGGAATACAAGCTGGGTGAAGATTTTACTTACGCGGTAGAGTTCGAAGTGTACCCGGAAGTTGAGCTGACTGGCCTGGAAGCAATCGAAGTTGAAAAACCGGTTGTTGAAGTCACCGACGCTGACGTTGATGTAATGCTGGACACTCTGCGTAAGCAGCAGGCTACCTGGAAAGATAAAGACGGCGCTGCTGATGCAGAAGACCGTGTAACCATCGACTTCACCGGTTCTGTAGACGGCGAAGAGTTCGAAGGCGGCAAAGCGTCTGACTTCGTACTGGCGATGGGCCAGGGTCGTATGATCCCAGGCTTTGAAGAAGGCGTTAAAGGCCACAAAGCTGGCGAAGAGTTCACTATCGACGTGACCTTCCCGGAAGAGTACCACGCTGAAAACCTGAAAGGTAAAGCCGCTAAGTTCGTTATCAACCTGAAGAAAGTTGAAGAACGCGAACTGCCGGAGCTGACTGAAGAATTCATCAAACGTTTCGGCGTGGAAGATGGTTCCGTAGCCGGTCTGCGTGCTGAAGTACGTAAAAACATGGAGCGCGAGCTGAAAGGCGCTGTGCGTAACCGCGTTAAGTCTCAGGCGATCGAAGGTCTGGTAAAAGCTAACGACATCGACGTACCGGCTGCTCTGATCGACAGCGAAATCGACGTTCTGCGTCGTCAGGCTGCGCAGCGTTTTGGCGGTAACGAGAAACAAGCTCTGGAACTGCCGCGTGAACTGTTCGAAGAACAGGCTAAGCGTCGCGTAGTTGTAGGCCTACTGCTGGGCGAAGTTATTCGCACCAACGAGCTGAAAGCTGACGAAGATCGCGTTAAAGGCCTGATCGAAGAGATGGCTTCTGCTTACGAAGATCCGAAAGAAGTTGTTGAGTTCTACAGCAAAAACAAAGAGCTGATGGACAACATGCGTAACGTCGCTCTGGAAGAACAAGCTGTTGAAGCCGTTCTGGCGAAAGCGAAAGTGACTGAAAAAGCCACTTCCTTCAACGAGCTGATGAACCAGCAGGCGTAATTCGTCGCTTTTGTAGCACGAATTTCGTACGCAAGCCCGTCACCTTTTGGTGGCGGGTTTTTTTTTGTCACGCATTTTGCATGGGAAGAGTGCGAAAACAGCGTTTCAGTGTTAGCGTTACAACAAAAGATTGTTATGCTTGAATTATGGCGATGTCGTACCCATTACTGAGGGACTAGCTGATAATCCGTCCATAAGGTTACAATCAGCACAGCAGGTTTTTTCAAATTTTATCCAGGAGACGGAAATGTCATACAGCGGCGAACGAGATAACTTTGCACCCCATATGGCGCTGGTGCCGATGGTCATTGAACAGACCTCACGTGGTGAGCGCTCTTTTGATATCTATTCTCGTCTACTTAAGGAACGCGTCATTTTTATGACTGGCCAGGTCGAAGACCATATGGCTAACCTGATTGTGGCGCAGATGCTGTTCCTGGAAGCAGAAAACCCGGAAAAAGATATCTACCTGTACATCAACTCCCCTGGTGGGGTAATTACTGCCGGGATGTCTATCTATGACACCATGCAGTTTATTAAGCCGGACGTCAGCACCATTTGTATGGGCCAGGCGGCCTCAATGGGCGCGTTCCTGCTGACTGCCGGGGCGAAAGGTAAACGTTTTTGCCTGCCTAACTCTCGCGTCATGATCCACCAGCCTCTGGGCGGTTACCAGGGCCAGGCAACGGATATTGAAATTCATGCCCGCGAAATCCTGAAGGTAAAAGGGCGCATGAACGAACTTATGGCGCATCATACGGGTCAATCTCTTGAGCAGATTGAACGTGATACCGAGCGCGATCGCTTCCTCTCCGCTTCTGAAGCGGTAGAGTACGGTCTGGTCGACTCGATTTTGACCCATCGTAATTAATGCCCAGTGCGCAGGTGTGCCGCTATAATTACCTGGAGCGGCACAACGCTGACTAGCGTCTTGCGCCTGAGAATGGCATTTGCGTCGTCGTGTGCGGCACAAAGAACAAAGAAGAGGTTTTGACCCATGACAGATAAACGCAAAGATGGCTCGGGCAAATTGTTGTACTGCTCTTTTTGCGGCAAAAGCCAGCATGAAGTGCGGAAGCTGATTGCCGGTCCATCCGTGTATATCTGCGACGAATGTGTCGATTTGTGTAACGACATCATTCGCGAAGAGATTAAGGAAGTAGCACCGCACCGTGAACGCAGTGCGCTGCCGACGCCACATGAAATTCGCAATCACCTGGACGATTACGTTATCGGTCAGGAACAGGCGAAGAAAGTGTTGGCGGTCGCGGTATACAACCATTACAAACGTCTGCGCAACGGCGACACCAGCAATGGCGTCGAGTTGGGCAAAAGTAACATCCTGCTGATTGGCCCGACGGGGTCCGGTAAAACGCTGCTGGCTGAAACGCTGGCGCGCCTGCTGGACGTTCCGTTTACTATGGCTGACGCCACCACGCTGACCGAAGCCGGTTATGTGGGTGAAGATGTTGAAAATATTATTCAGAAACTGCTGCAGAAGTGCGACTACGACGTACAGAAAGCGCAGCGCGGGATCGTCTATATCGATGAAATCGACAAGATTTCTCGTAAGTCTGACAACCCGTCCATTACCCGTGACGTTTCTGGCGAAGGCGTACAGCAAGCGCTGTTGAAACTGATCGAAGGTACGGTTGCCGCCGTTCCGCCGCAGGGGGGACGTAAACATCCGCAGCAGGAGTTCCTGCAGGTTGATACCTCCAAGATCCTGTTTATCTGCGGTGGCGCGTTCGCTGGTCTGGACAAAGTGATCGCTAACCGTGTTGAAACCGGCTCCGGCATTGGTTTTGGCGCAACGGTAAAAGCGCAGTCTGATAAAGCCAGCGAAGGTGAGCTGCTGTCGCAGGTGGAGCCGGAAGATCTGATCAAATTTGGTCTGATCCCTGAGTTCATCGGTCGTCTGCCGGTGGTGGCAACGCTGAGCGAACTGAGTGAAGAAGCGCTGATCCAGATCCTGAAAGAGCCGAAAAACGCCCTGACCAAGCAGTACCAGGCGCTGTTCAACCTTGAAGGTGTCGATCTGGAGTTCCGTGAGGAAGCGCTGGATGCTATCGCCAAGAAAGCGATGGCGCGTAAAACCGGTGCCCGTGGTTTGCGTTCCATCGTCGAAGCCGCGCTGCTTGACACCATGTACGATCTGCCTTCGATGGAAGACGTCGAAAAAGTGGTGATCGATGAGTCGGTGATTGGCGGTCAGAGCAAGCCATTGCTGATTTACGGTAAGCCGGAAGCACAGCAGGCATCTGGCGAATAATTCATCAATTCATACAGACATTTAATTAAAAAGGGGGGATTTTATCTCCCCTTTTATTTTTCCGTAAACATGGCGTTGAATGTGTGGGAAACATCCCCATATACTGACATACATGTTAAAGGTGGTGTGAAGCACAGTCGTACCACCTGATTACCTGGCGGACACTAAACTAAGAGAGAGCTCTATGAATCCTGAGCGTTCTGAACGCATTGAAATCCCCGTATTGCCGTTGCGCGATGTGGTGGTTTATCCGCACATGGTCATACCCTTATTTGTAGGGCGGGAAAAATCTATCCGTTGTCTGGAAGCGGCTATGGACCATGATAAAAAAATCATGCTGGTCGCACAGAAAGAAGCGTCAACGGATGAGCCGGGTGTAAACGATCTTTTCACCGTCGGGACCGTGGCCTCTATTTTGCAGATGCTGAAACTGCCTGACGGCACCGTAAAAGTGCTGGTCGAGGGGTTACAGCGCGCGCGTATTTCTGCGCTGTCTGACAACGGCGAGCATTTCTCTGCAAAAGCGGAGTACCTTGACTCGCCTGCCATTGATGAGCGCGAACAGGAAGTGCTGGTGCGTACCGCTATCAGCCAGTTCGAAGGCTATATCAAGCTGAACAAGAAAATCCCACCAGAAGTGTTGACGTCGCTGAACAGCATTGACGATCCCGCGCGTCTGGCGGACACCATCGCTGCGCACATGCCGCTGAAGCTGGCAGACAAGCAGTCCGTGCTGGAGATGTCCGACGTTAACGAACGTCTGGAATATCTGATGGCGATGATGGAATCTGAAATCGATCTGCTGCAGGTTGAGAAACGCATTCGCAACCGCGTGAAGAAGCAGATGGAAAAATCCCAGCGCGAGTACTATCTGAACGAGCAGATGAAAGCTATTCAGAAAGAACTCGGCGAGATGGATGATGCGCCGGACGAAAACGAAGCGCTGAAACGCAAAATCGACGCGGCGAAAATGCCGAAAGAGGCAAAAGAGAAAGCCGAAGCAGAGCTGCAGAAGCTGAAAATGATGTCTCCGATGTCGGCGGAAGCGACCGTGGTCCGTGGCTACATCGACTGGATGGTACAGGTACCGTGGAATGCGCGTAGCAAGGTCAAAAAAGACCTGCGTCAGGCGCAGGAAATCCTCGATACCGACCATTACGGTCTGGAACGCGTCAAAGACCGTATCCTTGAGTATCTCGCGGTTCAAAGCCGTGTGAACAAAATCAAGGGGCCGATCCTGTGTCTGGTTGGGCCGCCGGGGGTAGGTAAAACTTCTCTGGGCCAGTCCATCGCGAAAGCGACCGGGCGTAAATACATCCGTATGGCGCTGGGCGGCGTACGTGATGAGGCTGAAATTCGCGGTCACCGTCGGACCTATATCGGTTCGATGCCGGGTAAACTGATCCAGAAAATGGCCAAAGTGGGCGTTAAAAACCCGCTGTTCCTGCTCGATGAGATCGACAAAATGTCTTCCGACATGCGTGGCGATCCGGCTTCCGCGCTGCTTGAGGTGCTGGATCCAGAGCAGAACGTGGCGTTCAGCGATCACTACCTGGAAGTGGACTACGATCTCAGCGACGTGATGTTCGTTGCGACTTCGAACTCCATGAATATTCCGGCGCCGTTGCTGGATCGTATGGAAGTGATCCGTCTGTCCGGCTACACCGAAGACGAGAAGCTGAACATTGCTAAACGTCACCTGTTGCCGAAACAGATTGAGCGTAACGCGCTGAAAAAAGGCGAGCTTACGGTCGACGATAGCGCCATTGTGGGCATTATTCGTTACTACACCCGTGAAGCGGGCGTGCGTAGTCTGGAGCGTGAAATCTCTAAACTGTGCCGCAAAGCCGTGAAGCAGTTGCTGCTCGACAAATCACTGAAACATATTGTGATCAATGGCGACAACCTGCACGACTACCTGGGCGTGCAGCGCTTTGACTATGGTCGCGCGGACAACGAAAACCGCGTCGGTCAGGTGACCGGTCTGGCGTGGACGGAAGTGGGCGGCGATCTGCTGACCATCGAAACCGCCTGCGTTCCGGGTAAAGGCAAGCTGACCTACACCGGTTCTTTGGGTGAGGTAATGCAGGAGTCTATTCAGGCTGCACTGACCGTGGTGCGTGCGCGCGCGGAAAAACTGGGTATTAATCCGGACTTTTACGAAAAACGCGACATCCACGTTCACGTACCAGAAGGGGCGACGCCGAAAGATGGTCCAAGTGCCGGTATTGCCATGTGTACCGCGCTGGTTTCTTGTCTGACCGGTAACCCGGTACGCGCCGATGTGGCGATGACCGGCGAGATCACTCTGCGTGGTCAGGTGCTGCCAATCGGTGGTTTGAAAGAAAAACTGCTGGCGGCGCACCGTGGCGGCATTAAGACGGTCTTAATTCCAGATGAAAACAAACGTGACCTGGAAGAGATTCCGGACAACGTGATTGCCGATCTGGACATCCATCCGGTGAAACGTATCGAGGAAGTTTTGACGCTTGCGCTGCAAAATGAACCCTCTGGAATGCAGGTTGTGACCGCAAAATAGTGACCTCGCGCAAAGAGCACTAATAAAAACAGGGCTGGCAGGCCATTTCGGACTTGCCAGCCTTTTTTTGTATAGCTAATTTAGATGACGGATTAGGCTTGCCATCATTAACGGGTGTTGTAAGGGCATGGCAGGCCTGATATAACTGCTGCGCGGTCGCACTTTGAAGGATTCAGGTGCGATATAAATTATAAAAGAGGAAGAGAAGAGTGAATAAATCTCAACTGATCGACAAAATTGCTGCAGGGGCTGATATCTCTAAAGCTGCGGCTGGACGTGCGTTAGATGCAATTATTGCTTCTGTTACCGAATCCCTGAAGGAAGGCGATGACGTAGCGCTGGTAGGTTTTGGTACTTTTGCCGTTAAAGAGCGTGCTGCCCGTACTGGTCGCAACCCGCAAACAGGTAAAGAGATCACCATCGCCGCGGCTAAAGTACCGGGCTTCCGTGCAGGTAAAGCACTGAAAGACGCGGTAAACTAAGTGATTTCCCCTTTGGGGATGTGACGAAGTACAAGGGCGCATCAACTGATGTGCCTTTTTTATTTCTGATTCCGGTACTTTCTACGTGTTGTGGGCTGACAATTGCCCCCGTTTCTTGTCACAATAGGCCTTTGTGCGCAGCGTTCAGGAAACGCTATGCTGCGTGAAGCATATATACTCAAAATCCTTGCCACCGTTGTTGTAACAACGTGCAGGCGGCTTGAAGGATAACGCGTATAGTCATCTACAGCGGAGTGTGGTTACACCATGATGGACAGCTTACGCACGGCTGCTAACAGTCTCGTGCTCAAGATTATTTTCGGTATCATTATCGTGTCGTTCATTTTGACCGGCGTGAGTGGTTACCTGATTGGCGGGGGCAACAATTACGCCGCCAAAGTGAATGGCCAGGAGATCAGCCGCGGGCAATTCGAAAATGCGTTCAATAGCGAACGTAACCGCATGCAGCAACAGTTGGGCGATCAATACTCTGAGCTGGCGGCGAATGAAGGCTATATGAAAACGCTGCGTCAGCAGGTGCTGAATCGTCTTGTAGACGAAGCGCTGCTGGATCAATACTCCCGCGAGCTGAAGCTCAATATCAGCGACGATCAGGTTAAACAGGCTATTTTCGCCACGCCTGCTTTCCAGGTGGACGGCAAATTTGATAACAACCGCTACAATGCGATTGTTAATCAAATGGGAATGACCGCCGATCAGTACGCTGAGGCATTACGTAATCAGCTTACTACCCAGCAGTTGATCAACGGCGTTGCCGGTACGGACTTCATGCTGAAAGGCGAAACCGATGAGCTGGCGGCGCTGGTCGCACAGCAGCGTATCGTGCGTGAGGCGACGATTGACGTTAACGCGCTTGCCGCGAAGCAATCCGTTACCGAGCAGGAAGTTGCCAGCTACTACGAGCAGAATAAAAACAACTTCATGACGCCGGAACAGTTCCGCGTGAGCTACATCAAGCTGGACGCTGCTGCACTGCAGGAGACGGCCAGCGATGCTGATATTCAGTCTTACTATGACCAGCATCAGGACCAGTTCACTCAGCCGCAGCGTAACCGCTACAGCATTATTCAGACGAAAACGGAAGATGAAGCTAAAGCGGTACTGGATGAGTTGAGCAAAGGCGCAGATTTCGCTGCGCTGGCGAAAGAAAAATCAGCCGACATCATCTCTGCCCGTAAAGGTGGCGATATGGGATGGCTGGAAGATTCCACCACTCCGGATGAGCTGAAAAATGCCGGCCTGAAAGACAAAGGCCAACTGTCCGGTGTGATTAAATCTTCCGTTGGTTTCCTCGTTGCGCGTCTTGATGACGTACAGCCTGCGCAGGTTAAACCGCTGAGCGAAGCCCGTGACGACATTGCGGCGAAAGTGAAGCAGGAAAAAGCGCTGGATGCGTACTATGCGCTGCAGCAGAAAGTGAGCGATGCAGCCAGCAACGATAACGAATCCCTGGCGGGTGCGGAGCAAGCTGCCGGTATGAAAGCGGTTGAAACGGGCTGGTTTAGCCGTGACAGTCTGCCGGAAGAGCTGAATTTCAAACCCGTCGCTGACGTCATTTTCAATGGGGGTCTGGTTGGCGAGAACGGTACGCCTGGCAGTAACTCTGACATCATTACCGTGGATGGCGATCGCGCGTTTGTGCTGCGTATTGCAGAGCACAAAGCCGAAGCCGTTAAGCCACTGGCTGAAGTGAAAGAGCAGGTTACTGCGCTTGTTAAGCACAATAAAGCAGAGCAACAGGCTAAGCTGGATGCCGATAAACTGCTGGCAGACCTGAAAGCCGGTAAAGGCGATGAAGCGATGAAAGCAGCAGGTCTGAGCTTTGGTGAGGCGAAAACACTGAGCCGCACGGGTCAGGATCCTCTGAGCCAGGCAGCCTTTGGTCTGAGCCTGCCAGCAAAAGACAAACCGAGTTACGGCGTGGCAAACGATATGCAGGGCAACGTTGTTCTGCTTGCGCTGGACGAAGTGAAAGCGGGTTCTATGCCTGAAGCGCAGAAGAAAGCGATGGTTCAGGGGATTACTCAGAACAACGCGCAAATTACCTTTGAAGCGCTGATGAGCAATCTGCGTAAAGCCGCAAAAATTAAAATCGGTGACGCGCTGGAACAGCAGCAATAACCGAGGCAGCTCGCATAAAATTGCAAAAAGTTGTATTAACCAAAGGCCGCTTTCGCGGCCTTTTCCATTTCTGATATTTGCCGTTTGTCTGCTGTTCTGCACCTCGCTATCGTGATTCCACTGTTAACAAACACGGAGAAAACAGTATGAAACATGGAATCAAAGCCCTGCTTATCACCCTTTCATTGACCTGCGCCGGTATGGCCCAAAGCGCATTGGCTGCAGAGCCTGTTGCCAAAAGCCACGCGACTCAAACCAAAGCGGATGCCTCAGGGGCGGCGCAAAGCAAGGCTACGCAACCCGCTAAAGCAAGCGATGATGAAGGCACCAGGGTAAGCATCAATAGCGCTTCTGCGGAGGATTTAGCGCGAGTGATGAATGGGGTCGGACTGAAAAAAGCCCAGGCGATTGTCAGCTATCGTGAGGAGTATGGGCCATTTAAAACGGTCGATGATTTAAAGCAGGTGCCGGGGATGGGCAGTTCTTTGGTAGAGCGTAACCTGGCAGTTTTAACACTTTAATAACTTGCGCAGTGGCCAATATTTGCCACACTAGAGAGGTCATACCAGTTATGGCCTCACTACCCTGAATATATTCCTATAAAAATGTAAGGTTCCTGCGCTATGCAAACACAAATCAAAGTTCGTGGTTTTCATCTTGATGTCTATCAGCACGTCAACAATGCTCGTTATCTTGAGTTTCTGGAAGAAGCACGCTGGGATGGACTGGAAAACAGCGACAGTTTTCAGTGGATGACCGCTCACAACATCGCTTTTGTGGTTGTGAATATTAATATCAACTATCGTCGTCCGGCGGTGCTGAGCGACCTGCTGACTATTACCAGTCAGGTGCAGCAATTAAATGGCAAAAGCGGCGTGTTGAACCAGACTATCACCCTGGAGCCGGAAGGACAGGTGGTGGCAGATGCGTTGATAACCTTCGTCTGTATTGATTTGAAAACGCAAAAAGCACTACCGCTGGAAGGGGAGTTGCGCGAAAAACTGGAGCTGATGGTGAAGTAGTGGCTGCGAGTGCTTGCAGGCCGGATAAGCAAAGCGCCATCCGGCATCGCTCAACCCATTACTTTAACCCGGTTTTCTGCTTCATCGCCGTCATCACTGCCGGTTTATCCGCCAGATAATGGTTAAGACCGTTGGCGCGCAGATTACAGGCCGCGCAGTGACCACAACCGTCACCTTTGATACCGTGATAGCAGGTCAGCGTTTCTTCGCGTACCAGGTCCAGCTTGCCCCAGTAATCGGCCAGCGCCCAGGTTTCGGCTTTATCGATCCACATCAGCGGAGTTTCAAAGCGGATATCTTTTGCCATCCCCAGGCTCACGGCATAGTTCAGAGCCTTGACGAACTCATCGCGACAGTCGGGATATCCAGAGAAGTCGGTTTCACAAACGCCGGTAATGACCGCCTCTGCCTGCACCTGATATGCGTAAATCGCCGCCAGCGTTAAAAACAGAATATTGCGTCCGGGCACAAAGGTATTGGGAATGCCATTCGCATCCGGTTCGTAATCAGGCACCGGAATGTTATCACGGGTCAGGCTACTGACAGCCAGTTCGCTAAGCAGCGTGACATCAAGCACTTTGTGCGCACGCGCGCCGAGTTTAAAGGCCAGATCACGTGCGACATCAATCTCAGCGCGATGACGCTGACCATAATCAAAGGTCACGCAGTGGACTTCATCATACTGATGTAGCGCTTGCGCCAGACAGGTCGTGGAGTCCTGACCTCCACTGAATACAACAACGGCACGTTTCATGGCTTTTCCTGACAAATAACGAAACCCATATGGTAGCGCCTGGACGTGGTGTCGACCAGCTTCTTCATGCTGAAGGGGGCGGTAACCAGGCTTCGGTGAACTCAAACCAGCCGCGAGGATTCAGACGCACGCCGTTCACGCCCGGTGGCGCACTAATACGATAGTGATAATTGAACAGCGGAGTCAGCGTGGCATCATGCATCAGCGTGGCGAACACTTGCTGTAACGCTGCGTGACGATCATCTTCATTGGCCTGGACTTGCAGGGCATCCAGAGTGGTCTGCAAATGTGTGTATTCAGGGGCATTCAAGACATGTGACCAGAGTTGATCGCAGCGTAACCACTGTTCGAGGGTATATTCAGGCGCTTCGCCAATCAGCCTGTCACCCATCATCAGGTCGGCCTGCGCTAAAGGATGATTACCGTCCCAGTTTTTTGCATTATGAAATATAAGCGTTAATTCACAGCCGAGTAGCGCCAGCGCCTGGCGAAGCTGTTCAGCCATGGCATGTAGTTCAACCGGCAGGTGATATGCCAGCGTCAGTTTTTCCGGTAGCGCTACCTCGTCCAGTTCATCCCATTGCGGGATCGTCCATCCAGGCAGCAGCGCATTGCTCGGGGTTATCAGATTTTCATCTACCTCCAGCGTTTGTAGCAGGGAAGAACGGTGGATAATATTGACCAGTCGGCGGGCCTGCAGGATATTCAGGCGTGCGCTTTTTCTGAGCGTGAGATAGCAAAAACCGAGGCTTATTCCGCTGCTCACCTGGCTGAGCATGGGCAATTCTTCAGGTTTACCAATCGCAATTTGCACCGGATGGCGACAGCTGGTGCCCAAATCCTGGGAGAAGAGTTGCGGAGTTATCCAGTATTCAATCGCTTTCAGGAGTGGATGACTCAGGTGGTAGTGATCGTGACTCTCGATACGCACCAGCTCAGGGGTAAACAGCGTCAACCGGAACGGGCCGGTACCCACAAACGGGTGCTCAGGATGCGCCAGGTGACTGCTGTAGCTTGCCAGACGGTGCGCCAGCCAGAAGTCGGGACGATGCAGAATAAAGGTCAGACACTGGGGATGGGTCACCTCAATATGTTTGACGCTGATGAACAATTTGTTCAGGGCGGGTAGCTCAAGTAGCATCAACAGTTGTTGGTGTAACTGCGTGCTGCTGACGGCATCGCCGTTATGCCAGTACAGCGTGGAGCGAATATAGAAATCCCAACGCAGGCCGTCGGCGGAGATATTCCAGTGGTGAGCTAAATCACCGCAGGGGCGTTGTGTATGCGTGTCAAACCGGGTCAGGCCAGAGAATACCTGCCCGGCGAGATGTTGCTCTGCGCGACCAGGGAGAAATCCGGGGTGCAAAGGGTCGAGCTGGCGGTAATAGGGGATACGCAGGGTTGGCGTGTCGTTTTGCCACTGGCCGCCCATAAACGGCTGTAGCAGGGCTCTTAATTCACCCGGCGCCAGTTGGGCCAGCTCCAGCACGTTAAGCTGTTCCCCCTTTTGCAGCGCCTGCTCCATCATGGTATTACGTAGCGATTCTGGCGTAACCAAAAAACATAGCTGCCCGCGTTTACCCCGCCCTGACTGGGCGTGCCACTCCAGCCAGCCTGCATCCTGCGCTTGTTTTAACAGGGTTCGCACGTGGCGCTCACTGCAAAAACAGCGTTCAGCCAGTTCGCCAATGGTCACCGACTGCGGCTCCCCGTTCGAGGGCTGCCACAGGCGTTGGTATTGATTCAGTCGGTTCAATAGTCGCATATAAACCCGGAACAATTCATTTTATCTATTCACTATTACTTCCGTATATCTCAGGTGATACTGAATCACAAGTTAACCGCCTCACAGTGTGGAGAAAGAGATGGCTCGTCTGGCTGCATTTGATATGGATGGCACCCTTTTGATGCCGAATCACCATTTAGGTGATGAAACGCTTTCAACGCTGGCGCGCCTGCGTGAACGTGATATCACTCTGACATTTGCCACCGGTCGTCATGTGCTGGAGATGCGCCATATTCTGGGTTCTATTTCGCTGGATGCCTTTTTAATCACGGGTAACGGTACGCGCATTCACTCGCTGGAGGGTGATGTGCTGCACCGCCAGGATCTGGATCCGAATGTTGCGGATAGTGTATTGCACCAGAAGTGGGACACCACGGCCAGCATGCATGTCTTTAATGACAACGGTTGGTTCACCGGACAAGAAATTCCAGCGCTGCTTCAGGCGCATGTGTATAGCGGATTTCGTTACCAGATCGTGGATGTGAAACGTATTCCCGCCCACCAGGTAACGAAGATCTGTTTCTGCGGCGATCATGACACGCTGATCCGTCTGCGCATTCAACTCAATGAGGCGCTGGGTGAACAGGCGAATCTCTGTTTCTCCGCGGTTGATTGCCTCGAGGTGCTGCCGCTGGGATGTAATAAAGGTTCTGCGCTGGCGGTATTAAGCAACCACTTAGGTTATTCAATGGCCGAGTGTATGGCGTTTGGCGATGCCATGAACGATCGCGAAATGTTAAGTAGCGTAGGGCGCGGCCTGATTATGGGTAACGCGATGCCGCAACTGATTGCTGAACTGCCTCATTTATCGGTGATTGGGCATTGCCGTAATCAGGCAGTATCACACTTTTTGACGCATTGGCTGGACAATCCGCATCTACCTTATTCCCCCGAATGAGAGATCCCTTCCAGCAAGCCAGACTTCGCGTCTGGCTTTTTTTTGTCTGATTAGTGGGTATTCAGGAGTTGAGCCAGCTCCGCTTTCCACGGCGTTAAATCACCGATGTGCGCGTCGACCCACAGCGGGTTGTAATAGGTTTCCAGATAACGTTCGCCGCTGTCACACAGCAACGTCACCAGCGATCCCGTTTCTCCTGCATCGCGCATACGGGCGGCAAGTTGTAATGCTCCCCACATGTTGGTACCGGTTGAGGCGCCAACTTTACGGCCTAGCTGCGTCTCCAGCCAGTGCGCGGTGGCCACGCTGGCGGCATCAGGCACGCGCAGCATTTCATCGACCACGTCAGGAATGAAAGACGGTTCTACGCGTGGGCGACCGATACCTTCGATTTTGCTACCTACCGGGCTGCGTAAGGTTGCATCGCGATCTTGCCAGAAGGGCAGAAAGACCGAGTTTTCCGGATCCACCACCATCAAACGAGTGTCGTAGCCCTGACAACGAATATAACGGCCAATGGTCGCCGAGGTGCCGCCGGTTCCGGCACTCATCACGATATGCCGGGGAACGGGGTTGGGCTCGCATTGCATCTGCCGAAAGATACTGTCGGCAATATTGTTGTTACCACGCCAGTCGGTGGCGCGCTCAGCGTAAGTGAACTGATCCATGTAATGGCCGTTTAGCTCACGCGCCAGTTGTTCAGAAGCCGCATAAATTTCGCAGGCGCTTTCCACGAAATGACAGCGCCCGCCGTAAAACTCAATCTGCTCAATTTTACGTTTCGCAGTACACGAAGGCATAACGGCGATAAACGGTAATCCTAACAGACGGGCGAAATACGCTTCGGAAACCGCCGTTGAGCCGGATGATGACTCGATGATGGTAGTGCCTTCTTTGATCCAGCCATTGCACAGTCCATACAGAAACAGTGAGCGTGCCAGACGATGTTTCAGGCTCCCGGTCGGATGCGTGCTCTCATCTTTTAAATAGAGCTGAATGCCCGGAAACGCCGGGAGCGACAGACGAATGAGATGCGTATCCGCAGAACGTTGATAATCCGCGTTGATTTCATTGATGGCGTTTTTAACCCAGGAGCTATTCATCATTAAAAGATATCCATTTGTCATTTTGTGCCCAGAATAGCGAAAAGCACGGAAAAAATTGTTGCCATTTAGCCTTTAAAATAGAATGTAAGGAGAAAATTCTTCTCTGTGGAGTGGATATGTTAGACAAAATTGACCGTAAGCTGCTCGGCTTACTGCAACAAGACTGCACCCTTTCTTTGCAGGCGTTAGCAGATGCCGTTAATCTGACAACCACCCCTTGCTGGAAACGCCTCAAACGGCTTGAAGATGATGGTATCCTGCTGGGGCGAGTCGCCCTGCTGGATCCCGAAAAACTGGGGCTGGGCTTAACCGCGTTTGTGTTGATCAAGACTCAGCACCACAGCAGCGAATGGTATTGCCGCTTTGTCACCGAAGTCACCGGAATGCCGGAAGTTCTGGGATTCTGGCGTATGGCAGGGGAGTATGACTACCTGATGCGGGTCCAGGTCGCCGATATGAAAAGCTATGACGAATTTTATAAGCGCCTGGTAAACAGCGTGCCGGGCCTGTCTGATGTCACCTCCAGCTTTGCGATGGAACAGATTAAATACACAACTGCTCTACCGATTGAATAATTCTCCCGGCGCTCATTGCCGGAAATCTTGTCAGGACATAACGCGTGCGATTATTTGCTCAATTAAGCTGGTACTTCCGCCGGGAGTGGCGTCGCTACCTTGGAGCAGTGGCTCTGCTTATTATCATCGCTATCCTTCAGCTTATCCCGCCGAAAGTGGTCGGGATCATTGTGGATGGCGTAACAGCGCAACGCTTCACCACCGAGAGGCTGCTGATGTGGGTTGGCACAATCGCCCTGATTGCGGTGGTCGTGTACTTGCTGCGCTATGTCTGGCGCGTACTGCTGTTTGGCGCATCCTACCAACTGGCGGTTGAGCTGCGGGAAGATTATTACCGTCAATTGAGTCGCCAGCACCCCGAGTTCTATCTGCGCCACCGTACGGGTGATCTCATGGCGCGCGCCACTAACGATGTCGATCGGGTGGTGTTTGCCGCTGGCGAAGGCGTGCTGACGCTGGTGGATTCGCTGGTGATGGGGTGTGCGGTACTGATCGTGATGTCTACGCAGATAAGCTGGCAACTGACGCTTATTGCGCTACTGCCGATGCCGGTGATGGCGTTAATGATCAAACGTTACGGTGATCGACTCCATCACCGTTTTAAGCTGGCGCAGGCGGCGTTCTCCAGTCTTAACGATCGTACTCAGGAGAGCCTGACCAGCATTCGCATGATCAAGGCTTTTGGCCTGGAGGATCGGCAGTCGGCGTTATTTGCCGCAGATGCTGAAGACACCGGTAAGAAAAACCTGCGGGTGGCGCGTATTGACGCCCGTTTTGACCCAACGATTTATATCGCCATTGGGATGGCTAACCTGCTGGCGATTGCCGGAGGAAGCTGGATGGTGGTGCACGGTTCGCTGACGCTCGGCCAGCTCACCAGCTTTATGATGTATCTCGGTCTGATGATTTGGCCGATGCTGGCGCTGGCATGGATGTTTAACATTGTCGAACGCGGCAGCGCCGCCTACAGCCGTATTCGCGCCATGCTGGCTGAAGCGCCGGTGGTGGATGACGGTACTGAACCGGTGCCGGAAGGACGCGGCGAGCTGGCGGTGGCGATTCGCGAATTTCGCTACCCATTGACGGCTCAGCCAGCGCTGGAAAACGTGAATTTCCAGCTCAGACCCGGACAGATGCTGGGCATCTGCGGCCCGACCGGCGCGGGGAAAAGTACGGTGCTGTCGCTGATCCAGCGTCATTTCGATATCAGCCAAGGGAATATACGTTTTCATGATATCCCGTTATCGCGCTTACAACTTGATAGCTGGCGCAGCCGGCTGGCGGTGGTTAGCCAGACGCCGTTCCTGTTTTCAGATACCGTCGCCAATAACATCGCGTTAGGACGCCCGCAGGCCACGCAGGAAGAGATCGAACATGTGGCGCGTCTCGCCAGCGTTCATGAGGATATTTTACGTCTTCCGCAAGGCTATGATACCGAAGTGGGCGAGCGCGGCGTGATGCTGTCCGGCGGGCAAAAACAGCGAATCTCTATTGCCCGCGCGTTGCTGTTGAATGCTGAAATTCTGATCCTGGATGATGCGCTGTCGGCAGTAGACGGTCGTACCGAGCATCAGATCTTGCATAACCTGCGCCAGTGGGGCGAAGGCAGAACTGTGATTATCAGCGCTCACCGTTTATCGGCCCTGACGGAAGCCAGCGAGATTATTGTGATGCAGCATGGGCATATTGCTCAGCGTGGTGAGCATGACGTGTTGGTGCAGCAGCCAGGCTGGTATCGCGATATGTTCCGCTATCAGCAACTGGAAGCGGCGCTGTCCGATGCGCCAGAGATAAACGGGGAGGCTGCTAATGCGTAGTTTTGGGCAATTATGGCCGACCCTGAAAAGGCTGCTGAAGTATGGTTCGCCATGGCGAAAACCGCTGGCGATTGCGGTAGTCATGCTGTGGGTGGCGGCTGCGGCTGAAGTCAGCGGCCCACTGCTGATAAGCTATTTTATCGATAACATGGTGGCGAAAAACAACCTGCCGCTGGCGATGGTCGCCGGGCTGGTTGCGGCGTATGTGGGATTGCAACTGCTGGCGGCGGGTCTGCATTACGCGCAGTCACTGTTATTTAATCAGGCGGCGGTTGGCGTGGTGCAACAGTTGCGCACCGATGTCATGGACGCAGCGCTTCGCCAGCCGCTCAGCGCCTTTGATACTCAGCCCGTCGGGCAGCTTATCTCCCGAGTGACGAATGACACTGAAGTGATTCGTGACCTGTATGTGACGGTAGTGGCAACGGTTCTGCGCAGTGCGGCCTTGATCGGCGCGATGCTGGTGGCGATGTTTAGCCTGGAGTGGCGTATGGCGCTGGTCGCGATGGTCATTTTCCCGGCGGTGCTGGTGGTGATGGTGATTTATCAACGCTACAGCACACCGATTGTGCGCCGGGTTCGCGCTTATCTGGCGGATATTAACGATGGCTTTAACGAAGTCATCAACGGCATGAGTGTTATCCAGCAGTTCCGTCAGCAGGCGCGATTTGGCGAGAGAATGGGCGAGGCCAGCCGTTCGCACTATATGGCGCGGATGCAGACCCTGCGACTGGATGGCTTTTTGCTGCGTCCGCTGCTTAGCCTTTTCTCGGCGCTGATCCTCTGCGGTTTATTGATGCTGTTCAGCTTTACCTCTGGCAGTTCGATCGAGGTGGGGGTGTTGTATGCGTTTATTAGCTATCTCGGGCGGTTGAACGAGCCGCTTATTGAGCTGACGACCCAGCAGTCAATGCTGCAGCAGGCGGTTGTCGCCGGTGAACGTGTGTTCGAATTGATGGATGGGCCACGTCAACGCTATGGTGACGATGACCAGCCGCTAAAGAGTGGGGATATCGAGGTAGATAACGTTTCATTTGCTTATCGTGACGACAATCTGGTGCTGCAAAACATCAGTCTGTCCGTGCCTTCGCGTAGCTTTGTGGCCCTGGTCGGGCACACCGGCAGCGGCAAAAGTACGTTGGCAAGTCTGCTGATGGGATACTACCCGCTGACGCAGGGGGAAATCCGCCTTGATGGGAGACCGCTGTCTTCGCTGAGCCACGGGGTATTGCGTCAGGGCATCGCGATGGTGCAGCAGGATCCGGTGGTGATGGCGGATACCTTCCTGGCAAACGTCACGCTGGGCCGCGATATCTCAGAAGCGCGGGTATGGCAGGCGCTGGAAACCGTGCAACTGGCGGAACTGGCGCGCGGCCTGAGCGAGGGAATTCATACCCGGCTGGGCGAGCAGGGCAATAATCTCTCCGTTGGGCAGAAACAGTTGCTGGCGCTGGCGCGGGTGCTGGTTGAAACGCCGCAGGTCCTGATCCTCGATGAAGCCACGGCCAGTATTGACTCCGGCACGGAACAGGCGATTCAGCAAGCGCTGGCGGCGGTGCGTGAACACACCACGCTGGTGGTGATTGCGCATCGCTTATCGACGATTGTCGATGCGGACACCATTCTGGTACTGCACCGTGGACAGGCGGTTGAACGTGGTACGCACCAGCAATTACTGGCGGCGCAAGGCCGTTACTGGCAGATGTATCAACTGCAACTGGCGGGCGAAGAGCTGGCGGCCAGTACGCAAGAGGATTCCATTATTGCCTGATAGCTGAGACCAACCCGGTATCGTAGGCCGGACGGCAATCAACAATCTGGTGCAAAAATGTAACGCACTATGCACCGTTATAGTGCGTTTTTTCTTCTTCTTCCCCAACTCCCCTCGGCTGGCCCGAATCATCCTGCTTTTTCATTCCTGGCACATCCCTTGCAGTATTCATCTGGTGTATCTGCAGCCACTACTGAATTCTGACTGGAGGGGATCTATGAAGCTGGTTACCGTGGTAATCAAACCGTTCAAACTGGAAGACGTCCGCGAAGCCTTGTCATCTATTGGTATTCAGGGGCTGACCGTCACCGAAGTGAAGGGGTTTGGCCGACAGAAAGGTCATGCCGAGCTGTACCGTGGGGCTGAATATAGTGTCAATTTTTTGCCCAAGGTGAAGATTGATGTGGCGATTGCCGATGACCAACTGGATGAAGTGATCGATGTCATCAGCAAGGCGGCCTACACCGGAAAAATTGGCGACGGCAAAATCTTTGTCGCCGAGCTGCAACGCGTGATTCGTATTCGTACCGGCGAAACTGACGAAGCCGCACTGTAACGTCTGACACACAGTGATAGGAAACCAAAAAATGAAGATAGCAACGATGAAAACAGGTATGGCTTCACTGGCGCTGTTGCCGGGACTGGCGATGGCGGCACCGGCGGTTGCGGATAAAGCGGATAACGCGTTTATGATGATCTGTACCGCGCTGGTGCTGTTTATGACCATTCCTGGCATTGCGCTGTTTTACGGCGGTTTGATTCGCGGTAAGAACGTGTTGTCGATGCTGACTCAGGTGACGGTGACATTTGCCCTGGTGTGTATTTTATGGGTGGTTTATGGCTATTCACTGGCCTTTGGCGAAGGGAATAATTTCTTCGGCAACTTCAACTGGGTATTACTGAAGAACATTGCGCTGACGGCGGTCACGGGGAGCTTCTACCAGTATATTCACGTTGCTTTTCAGGGCTCTTTCGCCTGTATCACCGTTGGGCTTATCGTTGGGGCGCTGGCTGAGCGTATTCGCTTCTCGGCGGTACTGATTTTTGTGGTCGTGTGGTTAACGCTGTCTTACATCCCAATAGCCCACATGGTCTGGGGCGGTGGTTTGCTGGCTTCTCACGGCGCACTGGATTTTGCCGGCGGGACGGTTGTACATATCAACGCGGCGATAGCCGGTCTGGTGGGGGCTTATCTGATTGGCAAACGCGTCGGTTTTGGTAAAGAAGCTTTTAAGCCGCATAACCTGCCGATGGTCTTCACTGGCACCGCCATTCTCTACATTGGCTGGTTTGGCTTTAATGCCGGTTCTGCGGGCACGGCGAATGAAATCGCTGCGCTGGCCTTCGTCAATACCGTGGTCGCCACCGCTGCCGCCATCCTCGGGTGGATCTTCGGGGAATGGGCGTTGCGCGGTAAACCGTCTCTGCTGGGGGCCTGTTCTGGGGCCGTTGCGGGTCTGGTTGGCGTAACGCCTGCATGTGGTTATATCGGTGTCGGCGGCGCGTTGATTATTGGCGTGGCAGCCGGTCTGGCGGGCCTGTGGGGAGTGACGATGCTGAAGCGTTTTCTTCGCGTGGACGATCCGTGTGACGTGTTTGGTGTTCACGGCGTATGCGGCATTGTCGGCTGTATCCTGACCGGGGTTTTTGCCGCCAGCTCGCTGGGTGGCGTGGGGTTTGCCGAGGGCGTGACCATGGGGCATCAGCTGCTGGTGCAACTGGAAAGCGTGGCGATTACCATCGTCTGGTCCGGCGTGGTGGCCTTCATCGGTTATAAGCTGGCGGATATGACGGTGGGTCTGCGCGTACCAGAAGAGCAGGAACGCGAAGGTCTGGATGTGAACAGTCACGGCGAGAACGCCTACAACGCCTGATTTCTCAATATGCCGGATGGCACTAACGTTTATCCGGCCTACAACGATGTAGCCTGTAGGCCGGATAAGACATCAATTACGATTACGCATGACCCCTTCCTGTACGGTAGAAGCGACCAGCACGCCATCCTGCGTATAAAATTCCCCGCGCACAAAGCCCCGGGCACCGGAGGCGGAAGTACTTTCGACGTTATACAGCAGCCATTCATTGATATTGAACGGACGATGGAACCACATTGAGTGGTCAATGGTGGCGATCTGAATCCCTTTTTCCAGGAAACCAATTCCGTACGGTTGCAGCGCGACGGGCAGGAAGTTCAGGTCAGAGGCATAACCCAGCAGATACTGATGGACGCGCAGATCGTCTTGCAGTTCACCGTTGGCGCGGATCCATACCTGACGGGTCGGAGGTGCGACATGACCTTTTAAGGGGTTATGAAACTCCACCGGGCGCACTTCCAACGGACGATCGTTGATGAACTTTTCTTTCAATAACGGTGGCAGAAGATGCGCCACTGAGCGGGCAATTTCTGTTTCTGATTTCAGCTCATCGGGACCCGGCGCATCCGGCATGGTTTTCTGATGTTCAAACCCGTCTTCTGGTGCCTGAAAGGAGGCGGTCATGTAAAAAATGGGTTTACCATTCTGGATTGCGGCAACGCGGCGCGCGCTGAAGCTGTTACCATCACGCAGGACTTCTACATCATAAATGATGGGTTTTTGGCTATCGCCGGGGCGTAAAAAGTAGCTGTGAAAGGAGTGCACCAGACGTTCTTCCGGAACGGTTTCTTTCGCGGCATACAGCGCCTGACCGACAACCTGTCCGCCAAAAACCTGACGTAACCCTAAGTCTTCACTTTGGCCGCGAAAGAGCCCTTCTTCAATTTTTTCCAGATTTAACAGTGTCAGCAAATTTTTGAGTGCCAGACTCATAGGAGCTCTCCAGGTGATATCGATGTCGCGCGAGTTAGGCAGAGTATAACGCAATTTTAAAAGTGGTCCGATGGGTGCAATTGTCTGAATTACTGGCCTATTACAGGCAAAAACAGCTGTCTTGTGCCACACTTAATCACGTTATGTTTTTGTTAACCACTCTTCTGGCGAGGAAAGTTCTCGCTGGTGCATAGATGATAAGGAGAATTTAATGAAACTCGTGCACATGGTAAGTGGTTTAGCGGTTGCAGTCGCTCTGGCGGCCTGCGCCGATAAAAGTGCAGATATTCAGACACCTGCGCCAAGCCCTAATACGTCAATTTCTGACACACAGTCTAAAATTCAACAGCCGAATGTATCTGGTACAGTATGGATCCGCCAGAAAGTGGCCTTGCCACCGGATGCTGTGCTGACCGTTACGCTGTCGGATGCGTCGCTGGCCGATGCGCCATCAAAAGTGTTGTCGCAAAAAGCGGTGCGTACTGAAGGCAAGCAAGCGCCATTTAGCTTTGTATTACCGTTTAACCCGGCAGATATTCAGCCCAATGCGCGTATTCTGCTGAGTGCGGCAATTACGGTGAATGGCAAACTGGTCTTTATTACCGATACCGTTCAGACGGTTATCAATCAGGGCGGGACGAAAGCCGACCTGACGTTGGTTCCCGTGCAGCAGACCGCAGTCCCGCTTAATGCTGGCGGCGGCGCAACCACCACGGTGCCTTCGACTTCACCAACCCAGGTGACTCCGTCTTCAGCCGTTCCTGCTCCCACGCAGTACTAAAGCAGTCGTAACCCTCTCCATGAGGAGAGGGTTAGTACACCCAGCGATAGCGCTGTAAATCGATTTGCCCGCTGCCGGAAACGACAATCCCTTCTGCCAGCAACGCCTGACGTTGTCGTTGCAGATCGGGGCCCGTCAATGAAATAGCGCCGTGGCGATTGACGACCCGGTGCCAGGGCAGGGAACTACCTTCGGGGAGACGCTTAAGTACGCCGCCCACCTGGCGCGCAGCGCGCGGCGATCCGGCAAGTCTGGCGACATCGCCATAGGTGGTGACGAATCCTTCGGGGATTGACGCGACGATTTGCCAGACGCGTTGGGGGAAAGTGTCTTGTATATCCATCATTTATTCCTGCGCTAATCCTTCAGCATAATCCTGAATGGCGAGTGAGTGAAGCCGCATTGTGCAAGAAAACAGCATCCGATGCTGGATGGGTTGCATTTACAGGGTACACCAGTGATAATGCGCCTGCGCGTTGGTTAACAACGCTCTCAATGGGGGCTCTGTTGGTTCTCCCGCAACACTACTCTGTTTACCAGGTCAGGTCCGGAAGGAAGCAGCCAAGGCAGATGACGTGTGTGCCGGGATGTAGCTGGCAGGGCCCCCACCCAATTCTGCCGTCCGGCAATTTCCTTCTGCTTATCTTCTTTTTCTTTGTCACTGTATTGTCATTTTATTGTCATCAAATGCTGTCAATGTGTTTCGGGGATGTTGTTTGACGCTTTTACCGTCGCCGATCACAAGGACTTTTTACAATGTCGACTGCTGTACTGAATGTCAAAATTGATGAAGCGCTGAAAGAAAAACTTCGTCATTACGCCGAAGTGCATAATGAAAATCTAAGTGTCGCGACGGAAAAGCTGCTGCTGATCGCCTTTTCCGCCGTTGAAGAGGCGGGAGTCTCCGCTGAGGATATCGACAGCCAGCATACGGAAGAATCCGTCGTTGATGCACTGACTCCTAAAGAAATCAAAGCATTGCGCAGATTACTGAAGAAGAAAAAATGAAACAACAATCGTTCTCAACCGCCTGTAATTACAGCGAAGCCTGTGAATTGCTGCGATCTGGCTATGTGAAACATGTTCGCCTGAGCTGGAATGTCGGCAGCGATGAGTTCTTCCGTATTGCTTCCGACTGGTGTGATGCCGGGGCAAAAATTAAGAAGGACGGTGAGAATTTTGTGATTTCCCTGAAAGGTTTTCCGGTTCCTCCGCAGTTGTAATTGTGCCGGGACGTTGTTGTCCGTCACAACATACAAAAGCGGGTCCTTTGGGCCGTCGCTTAAATTATTTTGCGCATTTTCCCGCTGCTGGCCTGCAAACGAAGGTTATCCCAAATGGGTTGCAACACTCTGAAGGCGGCGCGTGCTGTATCATCCGGCAATGTGAAGGGCATGCGCAAAAAACGATCGAATGCGCCATCGAGGCCGAAGCGCGTACCGGTTCCTAACTGAATTCCCGCGCTTTCGGCGCGCGCAGCAAAGAGCGTCGCCAGCGTATCGGGTAGTTCGACCCAGAAAGAGAGTCCTCCTTGTGGTTGGGTAAACTGCCATTCCGGGAAATGTGTATGCATCAGGCTGGAGCACAGGTCGCGCTGCGATGCCAGCAAGCGTCTTCTGTCAGGAAGAAAGCGCCCGGCGTTATCCAACAACCAACGGGTGGCGAGTTGTTCAAGTACCGGAGAGCCCAAATCGAAAGTGTCGCGGGTTTGTACCAGGGCGGCAATTGTTCGTGACGAAGCCCGAATCCAACCCAAACGTAATCCTCCCCAAAAGCTTTTCCCTGCCGAACCCAGTAAAATGATTGGGGCATCGCGATTGAACGCGGCAAGCGGCGGTGGTGGCGGGGCGTCGTACCACAGGTTCACCATCGTCTCATCGACGACCAACGTCGTACGTGTTCTTTCGGCAATATCCGCCACGACCTGACGGGTTGCGGCGTCCATACAACGCCCGGTCGGGTTGTGAAAGTCCGGCATCAGGTAGGCCATTCTGGGCGCCGTTTGCGCGATAGTGGCGACCAGACCCGCCGTATCCCAACCCTGCCCGGGTAGCGACACGCCAACGGGTCGACAGGACGCGCCCTGAATAGCGGCAATCGCCAGCGGATAAGTGGGGTGATCAACGACGACGCGATCGCCAGGACCTGTCAGCAAACGCAGGATCAGCGCCAGACCGCTGACCGCGCCATTCACTACCATTATTTCATCGGGCTGCGTGGGGAGTCCGCGCTCACAATAATGCCGGGCGATGGATTCACGTAAAGCTGCCAGCCCCTGCGGCAGATACCCAGAACTTAGCAGATGCTGCGGCATCGCGAACAACGCTTGCTGATAAGCCTGATGAATTTCGGGACCGGCACTGAGCGCTGCCGTGGACAAATCAAGCGCTGTGCCAGTGCTGGTTCGCGTTGGCACATGGCGAATATGTTCCGGCAGAATAACCCGCGAACCGCTCCCATGACGGCTCTCCAGATAGCCTTCTTCACGCAGTTGCGCCATCGCGCTGGCGACAGTGGTTCGGCTCACTTCCAGAACGGCAGCGAGTTCACGCTCGCCGGGCAAACGGCTATCCAGCGCCAGCCGACCATCGAGAATCAATAGACGTAGCCCTTCTGCCAGCTGTCGCCAGAGGGGCGTTCGCGAGGGGCTTTCCTGCCAGTGGCCGAGCAGGCGCTGCAAAGACTGACTTCCATAACGGCGAGATGACATAGCAGTCCACTTTTTGAAAACTGGACGTTAATCATAGTGCCAATTGCGGGGAAGATGAAAGCTATCTGAGAGTGAGAGGGGAAAAAGCATGCTGCGTCGTTTACTTCAGCTGTATATCGGTCTGGCGCTGTACGGTGTATCGACGGCCATGTTTGTTCGCGCCGATTTAGGGGCCGATCCGTGGAACGTGTTTCATCTGGGGGTGGCCAATTTACTGTCGATGAATATCGGCGTGGTGATTATTGTCGTAGGCGTGTTGGTGCTGCTGGCGTGGATACCGCTACGCCAGCGTCCCGGATTTGGCACCCTGAGCAATGTTATTATGATTGGGCTGGCGGCAGATGCCGCGCTGGTGGTGATCCCGGGATTCGAATCCCTGCCGGCGCGCAGCGTCCTGCTGGTGACCGCGGTGATCCTGAATGCATTAGCCACCAGTTTATATATTGGCGCTGGTTTTGGCGCGGGTCCACGGGACGGCCTGATGACCGGTATTCACGCGCGTACCGGATGGCCAGTACGACGCATTCGCACCGCAATTGAAGTGTCAGTGTTGCTTATTGGTTGGCTGCTGGGGGGAACCGTGGGGGTTGGCACGGTATTGTATGCGCTGGCTATTGGGCCATTAATTCAGATTTGCTTGCCGTGGTTTCGCCAACAGCCACAGTCGCGTATCCGAGTCAGGAGTGAACCTGGGGCGCGATCGCCTGCTGGCGACTAAACTTAACCTCGACTGACGCGGCCAGAATCGGCTTGCTGCGCAGTACACTTCGGAGGTTTTTCTCATGAAGTATGTTGATGGTTTTGTCGTTGCCGTACCCGCTGAAAACAAGGAGGCGTACATTGCGATGGCGGCGAAAGCAGCTCCGCTTTTCAAGGAGTTCGGCGCATTACGCGTGGTGGAGTGCTGGGCAGATGATGTCCCCGACGGCAAATTAACCGATTTTCGCATGGCAGTGAAAGCGCAGGATGATGAAGAGGTGGTATTCAGTTGGATTGAATACCCTTCCAAAGAGGTCCGCGATGCGGCGAATCAGAAGATGATGTCCGATCCCCGTATGAAGGAATTCGGTGAGTCTATGCCATTTGATGGCAAACGAATGATCTACGGCGGATTTGCGCCCATTATGGACGAGTGATGTGACTGGCTGTGCGGCGTGCCGCCAGCCATCTCAACATCAACAGCCATGTCACAGCCGTTTTTCAGCCCACAGAATAAATTCCGCTTTTGGCAGTGCTTTACTGTAAAGCCAGCCCTGACCGTACTGCACGCCATGTTGGCGTAGCCAGGCTGCCTGATTTTCAGTTTCGATACCTTCTGCCACCATTTCCAGCTTCAGCGTTTTGGCAATCTCAATGATATGCGGCGTCACGTTGTTGTACTCCAGGGCATCAACAAAGGATTTATCGATCTTCAGGATGTCCACATCCAGATCCTGTAAATAGCTCAGGCTGGAATAGCCGGTTCCAAAATCATCGATGTATATTGAATGTCCCGCCTGACGATATTTAGCAATAAACGGCGCGCTGTTTTTCGGATCGGCAAACTCGCGTTCGGTCAGTTCCAGCGCGATTTGCGCTGGATTAAGCTGCCAGTGCTTTACCTTCTGGCCTAACAGAGCGGGAAGGGTTTCAGAAGCCAGATCGGCTGACTCAAGGTTAATGGAGATATGCTGATCCGGGTGTTGACGCAGCCATTTTCCTAAATCGTCAAATACGCTTTCAATTATCAAACGCGTGAGGGGTTTTGTCAGTCCGGTCTCCTGCGCCATCGCGACAAAAATTTCAGGCGACAGATAGCTCCCATCGGCCTGCTGCCAACGGGCCAGTGCTTCTGCCCCGACCACTTTTCCCGTTGTGAGCGAGATAATGGGCTGGTAATGGACCTTGATATCCCGATGCTGGATAGCATCCTGCAACTGGTGATGGGGGGACTGTAAGCGACGCAAAATGCGCAGAATAAAGGCGGCGGTAAGCAGGCCGATGATAATCCCGGCCGGGAGCCAGATCAGGGCTTGTCGGTGCCAGGTTTTTTGTAATGGTAGGGTAGATGCCCAGGTGACGATCGTGATGCCCAGTTCAGGAAAGGGGCGGGCATTAAAAATATTGCTATCTTTCTGAAAATGAGTGATCGAATGTTCTTGTTTTACATGCTGCAAAACGTCCGATGGCAGCGCGGCGCTACTGGCAACCACCACGTTGCGCGCGGTGCCAATGATAGTGACTTCGATTGGCCATGAGCCAAACGGGATGACGTCAATAAAGGAACCCGGATCGACCATCACGACATAATGCTCGCTACCTAAAGCTGCCATAAAACGCTTGATGCCCAAATCATTTTGCGTAGTAAGCCATGCGCGATATCCATCCGGCGTGACTTTCATTGCTGGTGGAAATGCGGCAGCCTGGCTGTTTTTTTCCAGAGATGAACATTGCGGAACATTGTCTTTGAGATACAGCACTTCCTGAATATAGCGATAGCTATATGACAAGCGACGCATTTCCAGCAGATGCTCATCACTACAAGGCACTCCCTGAAAGGACTCTATGTGGCGTAATGCTTTCCTGGCCTGCTCGCCGACGCGTTCTGTGCGCAATGCGACTCGTGTTGAGAACATATCGAGTTCATCAATAAATTTTGTTTCGACCTGACGATGTGCCAGCCACAAGCTTAAACCTACGGGGGCGAGGATAGAAAGAAACAGCACCCCTGTCACCAGGCTTATCAGATGTCGTGTTGTCACAATGATATCCTTATTAACACAGCGTAAGGAAAGTATATCCGAAAGCCGAAAAAGCTATTCGATTGGCATCATATATTTAGGGCCACTTATCACCCCGTTTGTTTGCCCGTCGCGTAAATCAGGTTGTGATTTAAATAAGAGTGGTGTACTTTAATGATTATGTTATAACGTAACAATTTGAGGTTGCCATGAAACCGGATATCCATCCTTTTTATCGTACCGTGGTGTTTCACGATACCAGTGCCAATGAATACTTTAAGGTCGGTTCGACCATCAAAACCGAACGTGAGATTGAGTTCGAGGGGAAAACGTACCCGTATGTGACCCTTGATATCTCTTCTAAGTCACATCCGTATTACACCGGAAAACAAAAGACCTTTGACAACGAAGGTAGCGCAGCCCGCTTCCAGAAACGTTTTGGTCATTTTATTGGCGCTAAGCGAGGTTAAAATGCAGGTACTCAATTCGCTTCGCAGCGCAAAACAGCGGCACCCTGACTGCCAGATAGTGAAACGCAAAGGGCGTTTGTATGTTATCTGTAAAACAAATCCGCGATTTAAAGCGGTACAGGGCCGTAAAAAAAGACGTTAATTTCTTTGCCGGCATTCAGGGGCTAAAGTGCGTTTCCTTCACAGGGACGCACTTTTTTATGTCAGAGGCGAAATTACTGGCTGGCCTGCGGGCGGGTGAGCGTAAACACATCGTAGAACGAGAGTTCGCCTTTACGTGAAATCATCTTTTGCAGTTGTGTTTTATGCTCGCTATCAACGGAAGGGGAGTGCAAAATAGAGTCGATGAGTGAGGAGGGAACAAAACGCGTGTTGTACCATTCACCGTTATAACAAACTCTGAAATCCAGGACGTCGATGTCTTCATAGCGATAACGCGGCGCCACGTCGAAAAAGAAAAAGCCGTTAAGTATGACAAACAGTACTACCAGCAGCCATACCGAATCGACCAGCGTTTCTGACTGTAGCATTACCGCCAGCGTGGCAAACCATGCCACATACATACCGATAAACAGCCCCGGATGTTTGCGAATAAAACTGATGCTAAAGCGCGGTTTGTTGTCGCGCTTCTCGCGAATATTTAAGTCATCGATTGTTTCGGTAAGCAGGCGCTGTATTTCTGTCATCTCTTGCCTTCGTGATATCTGCAAAATTCAGGAGCGATCGCCCTATTTTAAAAGGGGATACCTGCTGAAGGTAGTAACAGATTAACCGCAATTTAGCATAACAGTTACATTTTAGATCACAGCGTTTTGATGATCCTCGCGGGATTACCGCCGACTACGCTGTTTGCCGGAACGCTTTTCGTCACCACCGCGCCAGAGGCTACAACGACATTATCACCGAGCGTTACGCCGGGATTGATCACTGCGCGGCCACCTATCCAGACATTGTTGCCGATAGTCACGGGCTTTCCGAACTCCAGGCCACTGTTGCGTTCGGTCGCATCCAGAGGGTGTGTCGCGGTATAGATATGGACGCCGGGTGCCAGCATGCAGTTGTCGCCAATATGGATTGGACAGACATCAAGCATGACGCAGTCGAAGTTGGCGTAAAATTCTTTACCGAGATAGATGTTATAACCGTAATCACAACGGAAAGAGGGTTCAATATATGCACCTTCGCTTTGACCCAGCAGATCATGCAGGATGGCCTGACGCTCACTTTTTGCCTCTGGCGAGGTGAGATTGTAGCGGTGAGTCAACTGACGAGCGCGTAGTCGGTCGTTGCGCAACGTTTCATCTGCCGGGCGATAGTGTTCGCCGGCGAGCATTTTTTGCTTTTCTTTACTCATTACGAATTCCCTGTGTCCTGATGATCATTTCAGCACAGTAAAACGCAATGCAAGCAAGGGGAACGTTCCCGTTGATTCGCTGTGATCGTAATCACATGATTTGAATTAAATAACCATTGTAAATACGAAAATGGTCAGTCAGACAAACAAATGTCCCGCTATACCTGACTTAACCTCGAGAGCAATTAGCGAATGAATTTCCAAACGGAAGTTGGAATCTTGTCGTAGAGCTTATTCATGGTCAATTCAGCAAGACGGTGATCCGCTGCTGAGTAAAATACAGCCAGTTCGTTGTCGGACAATTCATATTTATTTTTTTCAATAACGCGCTCAAGCGTGTCAATTGTCTGGCAGCGTCGCAGGCGCATCAAATAATCTGTTTTAGTTAATGGTTTATCAGACATAACTCTTACCTATGATTGTAATAATTTTTAACAAGACAAACTAACAGGATTAGCCCTGGTGGCATTGACAAAACAGCGAAACAGTCGATTACCTGATTTCCGCCATTTCTGCAGATCCTGCGTATTAATACCATAACTGCTGAACAACATAAAAGTGTCATCCAGGTATTCATCTATCTGCGCAATCAGCTTATTGTCCTCATTGTACTTAATTTTATAATTAAGTGCGAAGGTTGCAATATGCTCTATCAGTTCATTGAGCTGCAAGCTGGTTGCAGAGGTAGGGTCGTTAACCCAGCCATGGTTACTTTGTTCAAGGTTTGCAAGACAGTCATGATACAGAGTTTCGCAGAGAAATTTAAGCTGCGCGATATCATGTCTTTTGGGTGAGTATTCATCCATAACGCATCCCCTTCTTCGTGGCTTAAACTAACCGAACACCTTCGGGATGGATACAACAAACTACCTGGAACTTGCCCGCGACTCCTGATGATTTAACTATAATCTAGTCTAAAAAAGATTTCATCGTCATATCACGAAAAATTACAATTATGCAAAATTATGACGTGGCGTCATATTTACATTTTAACAGATAAGTACAGTTATTTGAAATCGGACAATTTCTTTATTCTTCGGGCAATCATCGGGTTATCTTCATTAGCTATCGCAACGACAGGCAACAACCGCCAGGATGGCGCGATAACCAGGAATAATCTTAATATTTATTAAGGTAAATAAGAACTCTCAACACTTTTTAAGAATAGCCTTTAAGGCTACAGGGATTATATCGCTTATTTAAGCCGGAGAAAATAAACCGAATTTCAATAAGTGGATTTTATGATTTTTCCAGAAAAAAGGCCGCTTGCGCGGCCTTATCTTTAGAAAGGTATCAATGATGATCGACTGAGTGGCTATGCTCAATATCTTCATTTTTGCGGCTAAAGCGGCGGCGTACCACCACAAAGAACACCGGAACAAAGAAGATAGCCAACACGGTTGCCGTCACCATCCCGCCCATTACGCCAGTACCAACGGCGTTCTGCGCGCCGGAACCTGCGCCGGAGCTGATTACCAGCGGCATTACGCCCAGAATAAAGGCCAGTGACGTCATGAGGATCGGACGTAAACGCATGCGGACCGCGTCCAGCGTCGCCTCTATCAGACCTTTGCCTTCTTTATCCATCAGATCTTTGGCGAATTCGACGATAAGTATCGCGTTTTTCGCCGACAACCCAATGGTTGTGAGCAGGCCTACCTGGAAGTATACGTCGTTGGTCAGACCGCGGAATGTCGCCGCCAGCAATGCGCCGATAACCCCCAACGGTACTACCAGCATAACGGAGAACGGAATTGACCAGCTCTCGTACAATGCCGCCAGACACAGGAAGACGACGATCAGTGAAATGGCATACAGGGCAGGGGCCTGGTTACCGGACAGTCGTTCCTGGTAGGACATACCCGTCCAGTCATAACCGATACCGGATGGCAGTTTGCTGGCCAGTTGCTCCATCATCGCCATCGCTTCACCGGTACTTTTACCCGGTGCGGCTTGGCCTAAGATCTCCATGGAAGGCAGACCGTTATAGCGTTCCAGACGCGGTGAACCGTATTCCCAGCGTGAGGTAGAGAAGGCGGAGAATGGGACCATCTGTCCATCGCTGCCGCGTACGTACCAGTTGCCAATATCTTCCGGCAACATACGGTATTTCGCTTCAGACATGACGTAAACTTTCTTCACACGACCACGGTCGATGAAGTCATTCACGTAGCTTCCGCCCCATGCGGCACCCAGCGTTGTATTAATATCGCTAATGGAAACACCCAGCGCCTGCGCTTTTTCCTGATCGATATCGATCTTGAACTGCGGCGTATCTTCCAGACCGTTAGGACGTACGCCGACTAACAGATCAGGATGTTTCGCAACTTCACCAAACAGTTGGTTACGCGCCTGGGTCAGTTTTTCATGGCCCAAACCAGCCTGGTCAATCAACTGGAAGTCAAAACCAGTGGCGGTACCTAACTCCACAATCGCTGGCAGGTTGAAGGCAAAGACCATTGCATCTTTAATCTGCGAGAATGCGCCCATCGCACGCTCGGTAATCGCCTCAACTTTATTCTCTTTACCTGGACGTTCGCTCCAGTCTTTCAGTGAGACGAACGCAATACCAGTGTTCTGACCACGACCCGCAAAACCGAAGCCGTTAACGGCAAATACCGATTCAACGTTCGCTTTTTCTTTCGTCAGATAGTAATCCGTCATTTCATCCAGCACCTTCTGGGTACGCTCTTGCGTTGCACCCGCTGGCAGCTGAGCCATTGACAGGAATACCCCCTGGTCTTCATCTGGCAGGAACGAACTTGGCAGACGAACGAACAGATAGGCCATGCCCACGACGATGATCAGATACAGCGCCAGATAACGACCGGTGCTGCGCAGAATACCGCCCACGCTGTCGGTGTAATGATGCGTGCTCTTATCGAACATGCGGTTAAACCAGCCGAAGAAGCCTTTTTTACCTTCTCCGTGATCGCCTTTAGCAATCGGTTTGAGCATGGTCGCACACAGGGCAGGGGTCAGAATCAATGCCACCAGTACTGACAACGCCATCGCGGAAACAATGGTGATGGAGAACTGACGGTAAATTGCACCGGTAGAACCCCCGAAGAATGCCATCGGAATAAATACCGCTGACAGCACCATCGCGATACCCACCAGCGCGCCCTGAATCTGGCCCATTGATTTACGTGTCGCTTCCTTCGGCGGTAGTCCTTCTTCCGCCATAACACGTTCAACGTTCTCGACCACCACGATGGCATCATCCACCAACAGGCCGATGGCGAGCACCATCCCGAACATCGTCAGGGTGTTTATCGAGAAGCCGAAAATCGCAAGGACGGCAAACGTACCCAACAGCACCACCGGCACGGCGATAGTCGGAATCAACGTCGCGCGGAAGTTCTGCAGGAACAGATACATGACCAGGAACACGAGGATGATTGCTTCCGCCAGCGTTTTCACCACTTCGTGAATAGAGATTTTCACGAACGGCGTGGTGTCATACGGGTAAACGATCTTCAGACCTGACGGGAAGAACGGTTCCATCTTCTTCAGTTCATCGCGGATAGCGTTTGCCGTGTCCAGGGCGTTAGCGCCTGTCGCCAGCTTGATACCCAGACCGGATGCTGGTTTACCGTTGAACTTCGCAATGATGTCGTAGTTCTCGCCGCCCAGCTCCACTTTCGCCACGTCGCGTAAACGAACCTGGGAACCATCCTGATTCACTTTCAGCAGAATTTTGCTGAACTCATCGGCGGAGGTCAGACGGGTCTGCGCGATGATCGACGCGTTAAGCTGCTGGCCTTTCACCGGCGGCGTACCACCTAACTGACCGGCGGCAACCTGGGCGTTTTGCGCTTTGATTGCGTTGATGACATCAACTGGCGTCAGCTGGAAATTGTTCAGTTTGTTCGGATCCATCCAGATACGCATTGCGTACTGCGAACCGAACAGCTGAACATCGCCCACGCCTGAAGTACGGCTAATGGCGTCTTTCATGTTGGCGCCAACGTAGTCGGAAATATCCTCCTGCGTCATGGTGCCATTGGTGTTGATAACACCGACGACCATCAGGAAGCTGCTGGATGACTTCTCAACGCTAACCCCTTGCTGCTGTACTTCCTGCGGCAGTAACGGCATAGCCAGCTGCAGTTTGTTCTGCACCTGTACCTGCGCGATGTCCGCATCAGTACCAGACTGGAAGGTTAGGGTGATCTGCACGGTACCCGTGGAGTCACTGTTTGAGGACATGTACATCAGGTTATCGATACCGTTCATATTCTGTTCGATAACCTGCGTAACAGTATCCTGTACTGTTTTGGCATCAGCGCCAGGGTAGGTCGCGGAGATCGTCACTGCTGGCGGTGCAATAGTCGGATATTGCGCTACCGGCAATTTGAGGATCGCGAGCCCCCCTGCCAACATGATGATAATGGCGATCACCCACGCAAATATTGGGCGATCGATAAAGAAATTAGGCATGTCTTAACGGCTCCTGTTTAAGTTAAGACTTGGACTGTTCAGGCTGGCTACCGCTTGCGGCTTGCTGGTTGTTATCCGCGGTAATCTCCTGGGCTTTTACCTGCGCGCCAGGACGTACTTTTTGCAACCCAGTGACAATCACGCGGTCGCCCGGCTTAAGTCCATCAGTGACTAACCATTTATCGCCAATCGCTTGTGCGGCGACAATTTGACGCATTTCAACTTTGTTATCTGCACCGATAACCAAGGCACTGGCATCGCCACGCGGTGTGCGGGTAACGCCTTGCTGCGGAACCAGTAATGCAGTTGGGTTAGTCCCTTCTTCCAGACGAGCACGGACGAACATTCCCGGTAGTAAGGTGTGATCCGGGTTAGGGAAGATGGCGCGTAACGTAATCGAACCGGTGGTTTGATCTACCGTAACATCGGAAAACTCCAGCGTACCGGCCTGCGGGAACTTGATGCCGTCATTGGTCACCAGCTCGACTTTCGCTTTACCGTTCTCTTGCTTCAGCGTGCCGTTGGCCAACTCTTGTTTCAGGCGCAGGAAGTCGTTACTTGACTGCGTCACGTCTACATAGATAGGGTCCAATTGCTGAACGGTAGCCAGTGCGGTCGCCTGACCGTTTTGCACCAGAGCGCCTTCCGTAACGGATGACTTACCAATGCGGCCGCTGATCGGCGACGTCACTTTGGTATAGGCCAGATTGATGCGTGCAGTTTCTACTGCGGCTTTCGCGGCGACAACAGCGGCGTTCGCCTGCTGTGCGTCTGCCAGCGCGCTATCGTAATCCTGTTGACTGATGTACTTAGTACCCAACAGTTTCTGATAACGTTTGACCGTCAGTTGAGCGATATTTGCTGCGGCTTGTGCTTTGGCCAGATCGCCTTTTGCGCTCTCATAAGCGGCCTGGTAAGTCGCAGGATCAATCTGATAGAGAGATACACCCGCTTCGATGTCACCACCTTCCGTGAAATTACGCTTCAGGATAATACCGCTAACCTGAGGACGAACTTCAGCAATGCGATACGCACTGGTGCGACCCGGGAGTTCGGTTGTTATCTGTAGAGGTTCAGTTTTGAGCGTAACAACTCCAACCTCTGGCATTTGCTGGCCCCCTTGTTGGGCCTGTTTGTCGTCACATCCTGTTAGCGCTAAGCTGCCTGAGAGCATCAGAACGACTGCCAGAGGCGTTAACCCTCTGTTTTTGTTCATATGTAAACCTCGAGTGTCCGATTTCAAATTGATCAATGGCTTAAAGCCCATAAACCCATTGCTGCGTTTATATTATCGTCGTGCTATGGTACATACATTCACAAATGTATGTAAATCTAACGCCTGTAAATTCACTGACCTATGGCACGAAAAACCAAACAACAAGCACAGGAAACACGACAGCACATTCTCGATGTTGCTCTGCGTCTGTTTTCGCAACAAGGGGTATCATCCACCTCGCTTGCGGAGATCGCAAAAGCCGCTGGTGTCACGCGCGGCGCAATCTATTGGCATTTCAAAAACAAATCGGATTTATTCAGTGAAATTTGGGAGCTAGCAAAACCTAACATTGATGAGTTAGAGACTGAGTATCAAGCAAAATTCCCCGACGATCCACTATCAGTATTAAGAGAAATTTTAATTTACGTTCTTGAAGCTACCGTGACAGAAGAACGCCGACGTTTGTTGTTGGAAATTATATTCCACAAATGCGAATTTGTCGGGGAAATGGCCTCTGTTCAGTTGGCTCAACGCAGTCTGTGTATTGAAAATTACGACCGTATCGAACAAACATTGCGGCAGTGCATGAATGCCAACATGCTGCCGGAAAATCTGAACACGCGTCGCGTGGCGGTGCTGTTGCGTAGCTATGTTACGGGAATTATAGAGAACTGGTTATTTGCTCCTGAATCTTTTGATCTGAAAAAAGACGCGCGTGAATACGTCGCAGTACTACTGGAGATGTGTCTTCTCTGCCCAAGCCTGCGGGTTAACGTGGCGAAATCCTGCTAACTTTTGCGGTCTGAACCAGGAATTATCCTGGTCGTTTTGCCTGCTGCTATTCTGCTGCTCACAGCCGTGATATTCTTGCCGCTTGACTATTTCCGGTCACTTTTCCGGTTCAGAAACGTTCATTCTCATGACTATGTTGCAGCTCTATAAACGTTCACAGCATCTTATTGCTATTACCTTTCTTTTCTTCATTTTATTGCTTTCTTGCCAGTCGTCAGCATTTGCACGGGCGCAACAGAGTGGGGATCTGCCGACGAAAGCGGATATTCAGAGCCAACTGGACGCGCTGAATAAACAAAAAGATCTCTCCGCGCAGGATAAGCTGGTTCAGCAGGATCTGACCGATACCATCGCCACGCTGGATAAAATCGATCGCGTGAAAGATGAGACCGTACAGCTTCGGCAGAAAGTTGCCGAGGCGCCGGAGAAAATGCGTCAGGCGACGGATGCGCTAAATTCGCTCAGTGATGTTGATAATGACGATGAAACGCGAAAAACGCTGAGTACGCTCTCCTTACGTCAACTGGAGTCGCGCGTGGCGCAGGTATTGGATGACCTGCAAAGCGCGCAAAATGATTTGGCCGCTTATAACAGCCAACTGGTATCGCTGCAGACTCAGCCAGAGCGCGTGCAAAATGCGATGTACACCGCGTCGCAGCAAATGCAGCAAATCCGCAATCGGCTTGATGGTAATAATGTGGGGGAGGCGGCGTTGCGCCCCAGTCAGCAGGTGCTTCTGCAGGCGCAGCAAGCGCTACTGAACGCGCAGATCGACCAACAGCGTAAAAGCCTTGAAGGCAATACGATTTTGCAGGACACCTTGCAAAAACAACGCGATTACGTGACGGCAAACAGCAATCGTCTTGAGCATCAGCTCCAGCTCCTGCAAGAGGCTGTAAACAGCAAACGGCTGACGTTAACCGAAAAGACGGCGCAGGAAGCGGTATCGCCTGACGAAGCTGAGCGTATTCAGTCTAATCCGTTAGTGAAGCAGGAACTGGACGTCAACCATCAGCTTAGCCAGCGTCTGATCGCCGCGACCGAAAACGGCAATAACCTGATGCAGCAAAATATTAAGGTTAAAAACTGGCTCGATCGCGCGCTGCAATCCGAACGCAATATTAAAGAACAGATCGCCGTCCTGAAAGGCAGTCTGTTGTTGTCACGTATTCTGTACCAGCAGCAACAAACGCTGCCGTCGGCAGATGAGCTTGCTGATATGACCAACCGGATCGCCGATTTGCGTCTGGAACAATTTGAGGTCAACCAGCAGCGTGACGCCCTGTTCCAGAATGATGCGTTTGTCGCCAAACTGGAAGAAGGGCACAGCAACGAAGTCAACGGTGAAGTCCATGATGCCCTGCTGCAGGTCGTGGATATGCGCCGGGAGCTCTTGGATCAGCTGAATAAGCAACTGGGCAACCAGTTGATGATGGCGATTAACCTGCAAATCAACCAGCAGCAGTTGATGAGCGTGTCGAAAAACCTGAAAGGGATCCTCACCCAGCAAATTTTTTGGGTTAACAGTAACCGTCCAATGGACTGGGACTGGATCAAAGCCTTCCCGCAAACGCTTAAAGACCAGTTTAAGTCGATGAAAATCACCGTGAACTGGGAAAAAGCCTGGCCGGCGGTATTTATTGCCTTCCTGGCAGGGTTGCCGCTGCTGCTCATTGCCGGGTTAATCCGCTGGCGTTTGAAATGGCTGAAAGAATACCAGGCGAAATTAGCCGCCGCGGTAGGCAACCTGCGTAATGACAGTCAGCTCAATACGCCAAAAGCGATACTGATCGATCTCATCAGAGCGCTGCCAGCGTGTCTGATTATCCTCGCCGTGGGGCTGATTCTGCTTACCATGCAGCTGAATATCAGCGACCTGCTGTGGGCGTTCAGTAAGAAGATGACTGTCTTCTGGCTGGTATTTGGTTTGTGCTGGAAGGTGCTGGAAAAAGATGGTGTGGCGATACGCCATTTTGGCATGCCTGCAAAGCAAACCAGCCACTGGCGTCGCCAGATTGTGCGTATTAGCCTGGCGTTGTTACCGCTTAACTTCTGGTCAGTTGTTGCTGAACTGTCGCCGCTCAATCTGATGGATGATGTGCTTGGTCAGTCCGTTATTTTCCTCAACCTGTTACTGATCGCCTTCCTGGTATGGCCAATGTGCCGTGAAAGCTGGCGTGACAAAGAGTCGCATGGTCTGCGTCTGGTCACCATTACCGTGCTGTCTATTATCCCGATTGCATTGATGGTGCTGACGGCGACAGGGTATTTCTACACCACGCTGCGCTTGTCGGGCCGCTGGATTGAAACGGTTTATCTGGTTATTGTCTGGAACCTGTTGTATCAGACGGTGCTCCGCGGGTTGAGCGTGGCGGCGCGGCGTATCGCCTGGCGTCGTGCGTTAGCGCGTCGTCAGAACCTGGTGAAAGAAGGGGCAGAAGGCGCAGAACCGCAAGAAGAACCGACCATTGCGCTGGAGCAGGTTAACCAGCAAACCTTACGTATCACCATGCTGGTGATGGTTGCCTTGTTTGGTGTTCTGTTCTGGGCAATTTGGTCCGATCTGATCACCGTGTTCAGTTACCTCGACAGCATTACGCTCTGGCATTATAACGCTACAGAAGCGGGGGCCGCAGTGGTGAAAAGCGTCACCATGGGCAGCCTGCTGTTTGCGATTATTGCGTCAATGGTCGCATGGGCGCTGATTCGCAACTTACCCGGCCTGTTGGAAGTGCTGGTGCTCTCGCGACTGAAGATGCGCCAGGGGGCGTCGTATGCGATCACCACCATTCTTAACTATGCGATCATCGCCATCGGTGCGATGACGGTCTTCGGTTCGCTCGGCGTCTCGTGGGATAAACTACAGTGGCTGGCCGCAGCCTTGTCGGTTGGTCTTGGTTTTGGTTTGCAGGAGATTTTCGGTAACTTTGTTTCCGGTCTGATTATTCTGTTTGAGCGCCCGGTACGCATCGGTGATACCGTGACTATCGGAACATTCTCGGGAACGGTCAGCAAGATCCGTATTCGTGCCACCACTATTACCGACTTTGATCGCAAAGAGGTGATCATCCCGAACAAAGCCTTTGTGACGGAGCGTTTGATCAACTGGTCGCTTTCCGATACCACTACGCGTCTGGTGATCCGCATTGGCGTGGCCTACGGTTCGGATCTGGAGAAAGTGAAGAAAGTGCTGCTGCAGGCGGCGATGGAACACCCGAAAGTGATGCACGATCCAGAACCAGCGGTGTTCTTTACCGCCTTCGGCGCCAGCACGTTGGATCATGAGCTGCGTTTATACGTGCGTGAACTGCGCGATCGTAGCCATACGGTTGACGAACTTAACCGTGCGGTCGATCGTTTGTGTCGTGAAAATGACATTGATATCGCCTTTAACCAGCTCGAAGTGCACCTGCATAATGCGAAAGGGGACACCGTGACCGAAGTTAAGCGTGACATCATCAAAGGTGATGATCCGACGCCTTCGGTAGGTTAAGTTGCAATCAGGGCGGCCAGTTTGCCGCCCTGATTGTATTTAGTGAGTCAGCGCTGTCAGTTCTTCCTGCGTCAGGCCCGTAAGGTGTGTAATCAGATCCGGTTCCAGGCCGCGGGCGAGCATTTTTTGTGCGATATCACGCGCTTCTGCCTGCCGACCTTCTTCTAACCCTTTTTCCAGCCCTTGCTGCATGCCTTCCGCTCTACCTTTTTCTTCTAACCATTCAGCAATTGTCATCAGCTGTTCCTTGTACTGTGGCGCACTCTGCGCCAGTTGGCGGACAAGTACGCCGGGTTCCGTGGTATTTCCTGCTTTCAGCATGTAATTAATCAAAACGTCGAGCTGATATTCTGTCAGGCGATCCTGCGTTAAGAGCGTAATGAGTTGATCCAATAACTCGCTCAGATCGCGTTGCCGAATATGTTTTTGCAGGAGTTCCAGCATCGCTACCCGTTGATGCTGCATGATCTGATTATCTGGCATAATGGTCAGGTCTACCAGCGCAAATTCATTGCCATAAAGCGCTTTCGCAAGCTGTGGCTCGCTAAACAACTGATGCCAGTTGAGAGTATAGGGCCACGGGCTTTCCGTACCATGATAAAACAGTACAGGTACCACCAGAGGTAAGGTTTTATGCCCGGCGTTAAGGTGATGCTGCATAGCAGCAACAGCGTAGCGCATCAGGCGAAAGGCCATTAATTTATCGGGTTTACTCTGATGCTCAATCAGCGCATAAACGTAGCCGGGTCCATGTGTTGTTTGCAGGGAGTAGAGGATATCTGAATAGCAGGTGCGTAAATCGTCCTCAATAAAGCTGCCTGATTCCAGCGTTAATGTTTCCATATCGCATATATTGAGAAAAGCTCGAGGCAGATGGATCTGCAAAAAATCTCGGGCGACCTCTTTTTGCGTCAGCATTTGCCGAAAGACCGCATCGTGCGGCGTGGTGGGGAGCCGTTCCATGATCTGTCCGTTATCGTCGTGATGTTGCGACGACTCTGACACCGAAGCCAATGGCAGACCAGAGGGCAATCAATCAGTTTGCGAGGCGCCTTCCGCACTTTTAAGCTTGTTTTCATAATCGCGCATAACGATCTCCAGCGCGCGTAGCACTGTGCGTGCTGGAAGCTGATTTTCTTCAAGTAAAACAATCAAATCGACGGCCAGTTTGACCTCGTCCGGGGCGTTCTCTAATGACATAAATTCTCCGGGTATTAACGGGTTAAACGCGCCAGCACGGCTTCTATTCTTGCCAGCGCATGGCGACAGCGCGTCAGTCGCGCCTCGAATGCTTCTACTTCACGATGCAATTTCTGTTGTTCTTCAAAACCCGTAGCCAGGGACAGGCGCTCCTTGCGTTCACGCGTCATTTCAACCAGCCGGCGTTCAAATTCCTGGTGTTGAACCCGCTTGCGCTGCCAACGCGCCAGACCGGGAGAGGCGCAGTCCCACTCTCTGAGCGACCAACTGGCTGTTTCGCGTGAAATCGCCTCTAACTGTGAAGCAAGGTGTTCCGCAAGCCAGCTAATTTGGGGGAGTTGTTGCTGATCCACCGCGCGGTGTAGGGCCGTGAGATTATCTTCTGCTTCATCCAGACACGCCTGCAGCAACGTGCTGCGAGTATGAAACAGATGCCTGTCAAAGCGGGCGCTAAGCGTTGTATGATGCGCCAATGGGGCACAACGCTTTCGCAGGCGGTTAAGCTGGTTTTCGAGCGTCTGTAGCAGCATGACGGTTTTCACGACAACACTCCGATGAAAATGAGAACTGTTATGCTAAAGTAGCGATTCTCTGTGTTAAGTATTCATATTATGCAACGCATTATTCTAATCATCATTGGCTGGCTAGCGGTAGTATTAGGAACGCTGGGCGTGGTATTGCCGCTATTGCCCACGACGCCATTTATCCTGTTGGCTGCCTGGTGTTTTGCCCGCTCATCGCCGCGTTTTCACGATTGGCTGCTGTATCGTTCGTGGTTCGGCGGGTATCTGCGCCATTGGCAAAAACACCGCGCGATGCCGCCGGGCGCAAAGCCGCGCGCTATTTTGCTGATATTGATTACGTTTGGTATTTCACTGTGGCTGGTCAATATGATGTGGGTACGCGGCCTGCTGCTGGTTATTCTCGCCTGTTTACTGATTTTTATGTGGCGGATCCCGGTGATTGATGAAAAACAACAAAAGCAGTAAAGCGCAATAATCGCTGTTGCAATTGTCGCTCACAGCCAGTAAATTCGACCGTTTTCGAGCACAGGCGCAGGTGGTCAAAGGTTAAGCAAATGTAACCCTGGCCCTTAATATAGACACAAAATCATTCAAGACACGTCGAGGATGAAGTGTATAGTGCGCCGTGAAGTAATACCGAATTAATCAGGCACAAACTTATGACCGCGACTGCACAGCAGCTTGAGTTTCTCAAAAATAGCATCAAAAGCATCCACGACTACCCGAAACCGGGCATTCTTTTTCGCGATGTCACCAGCTTACTGGAAGACCCGAAAGCCTACGCCCTCAGCATTGAATTGCTGGTTGAACGCTACAAAAATGCGGGTATCACTAAAGTGGTTGGCACCGAAGCGCGTGGCTTCCTGTTTGGCGCGCCGGTAGCATTGGGTCTGGGCGTCGGCTTTGTTCCAGTACGTAAACCCCGCAAGCTTCCGCGTGAAGTGATCGCCGAGAGCTATGAGCTGGAATACGGCACCGATCAGCTGGAAATCCACGTTGATGCCATCAAACCGGGCGATAAGGTACTGGTTGTGGACGACCTGCTGGCAACCGGCGGCACGATTGAAGCCACCGTGAAACTGATCCGCCGTCTGGGGGGCGAAGTGACCGATGCTGCATTTATCATTAACCTGTTTGACCTGGGCGGCGAACAGCGCCTGGAAAAACAGGGGCTGACCTGTTATAGCCTGGTTCCGTTCCCGGGCCACTAAGTCGGCTATCTCATCTCGGCTGAAGTAATACCGAGACACACAACCTCGCCGTCGCTGCGAGGTTGTGTTAGCATTATCCTCCTGTGAATCCACCCTCCAGCCTTTCAGAGCCTGCCAATGAGTTATCAGGTCTTAGCCCGAAAATGGCGCCCACAAACCTTTGCTGACGTTGTCGGCCAGGAACATGTGCTGACGGCACTGGCGAACGGCTTGTCGTTAGGGCGTATTCATCATGCTTATCTGTTTTCCGGCACCCGTGGCGTCGGGAAAACCTCTATCGCCCGTTTGCTGGCGAAGGGACTAAACTGTGAAACCGGTATTACCGCCACGCCGTGCGGCGTGTGCGATAACTGCCGTGAAATCGAGCAGGGGCGTTTTGTCGATCTGATTGAAATCGACGCCGCCTCACGCACTAAAGTCGAAGACACTCGCGACCTGCTGGATAACGTCCAGTACGCGCCTGCGCGCGGTCGCTTTAAAGTCTATTTGATCGACGAAGTGCACATGTTATCGCGCCACAGCTTTAACGCCTTGCTGAAAACGCTCGAAGAGCCGCCTGCACACGTTAAATTCCTGCTGGCGACCACCGATCCGCAGAAGTTACCGGTGACTATCCTGTCGCGCTGTCTGCAATTTCATCTTAAAGCGTTGGATGTTGAACAGATTCGCCATCAGCTTGAGCATATCCTCAAACAAGAGCATATCGCCCATGAGCCACGCGCGTTGCAACTGCTGGCTCGCGCCGCGGACGGCAGCCTGCGCGATGCGCTGAGTCTTACCGATCAAGCGATCGCCAGCGGCGATGGTCAGGTGTCGACCGACGCGGTGAGCACCATGCTCGGCACATTGGACGATGACCAGGCGCTCTCGCTTGTTGAAGCGGTTGTCGCGGCTGACGGCGAACGCGTTATGACGTTGGTGAACGACGCCGCCGCGCGGGGTATTGAATGGGAAGCGCTGCTGGTTGAGATGTCGGCTTTGCTGCATCGCATTGCTATGGTACAGCTTTCGCCCGCCGTGCTCGGCAGCGATATGGCCGCCATTGAACAGCGTATGCGCGAACTGGCGCGAATCGTTCCGCCAACTGACATACAGCTTTACTACCAAACCCTGTTAATCGGGCGCAAAGAACTGCCGTATGCGCCGGACAGGCGAATGGGCGTCGAAATGACGCTACTGCGTGCGCTGGCTTTTCATCCGCGCATGCCGCTGCCGGAGCCTGAAGTCCCGCGCCAGTCGTTTGCCCCCGTCGCGCCGACTGCGGTGATGACCCCGACGCAAGTACCTCAGCAGCCTGCGCCAGCGCAACAGCAACAGAATGTGCCGCTCTCCGAGGCCACCAGCCAGGTGCTGGCGGCGCGCAGCCAACTGCAACGCGCTCAGGGAGCAACCAAACCAAAAAAGAGTGAACCGGCAGCCGCTTCCCGCGCGCGGCCGGTGAATAATGCTGCGCTGGAAAGACTGGCCTCGGTGTCGGAGCGTGTTCAGGCGCGTCCGGCCGTTTCTGCGCTGGAAAAAGCGCCGGCGAAGAAGGAAGCGTATCGCTGGAAAACGACCAATCCCGTAGCCGAAGTTAAAGAAGCCATTGCCACGCCGAAAGCGTTGAAAAAAGCGCTTGAGCATGAAAAAACGCCGGAACTGGCGGCAAAGCTGGCGGCAGAAGCCATTGAGCGCGACCCCTGGGCTGCTCAGGTGAGCCAGCTTTCGCTGCCTAAACTGGTGGAGCAGGTGGCGCTTAATGCCTGGAAAGAAGAGAATGGCAACGTGGTTTGCCTGCACCTGCGTTCCTCGCAACGGCATCTTAATTCCAGCGGCGCGCAGCAAAAACTGGCCGAAGCATTGAGTACCTTAACGGGGTCAACGGTTGAATTGACCATCGTTGAAGATGATAATCCTGCGGTGCGCACGCCGCTGGAGTGGCGTCAGGCCATTTATGAAGAGAAACTCGCGCAGGCGCGTGAGTCGATTATTGCGGATAATAACATTCAGACGCTGCGTCGTTTTTTCGATGCAGACCTGGACGAAGAGAGTATTCGCCCCATTTGATCGTCAGCCTGATGGTTGGACGGTCGTCATCCCTTAACGTGATTGAGAGAGAAGCCTATGTTTGGTAAAGGCGGTCTGGGTAACCTGATGAAACAGGCCCAGCAGATGCAGGAAAAAATGCAGCAGATGCAGGAAGAAGTCGCCAAGCTGGAAGTCACCGGCGAATCTGGCGCGGGTCTGGTAAAAGTGACCATCAACGGCGCGCACAACTGCCGTCGCGTGGAGATCGATCCAAGCCTGCTGGAAGACGACAAAGAGATGCTGGAAGACCTGGTCGCTGCGGCATTCAACGACGCGGCGCGTCGCATTGAAGAGACGCAGAAAGAGAAGATGGCTTCTGTTTCTTCCGGAATGCAGCTGCCGCCTGGCTTTAAGATGCCGTTCTGATGCAAACCAGCCCGCTGTTAACTCAGCTTATGGAAGCACTGCGCTGTCTGCCGGGCGTTGGCCCGAAGTCTGCGCAGCGCATGGCGTTCACGCTACTTCAGCGCGATCGCAGCGGCGGGATGCGTCTGGCGCAGGCGTTAACGAAGGCGATGTCGGAAATCGGCCACTGTGCCGATTGCCGCACCTTCACAGAGCAGGATGTCTGTAATATCTGTTCGAACCCGCGTCGCCAGGAAAACGGTCAGATCTGTGTGGTAGAGAGTCCGGCGGACATCTATGCCATTGAGCAAACCGGCCAATTTTCTGGACGTTACTTCGTGCTGATGGGGCACCTGTCGCCGCTGGACGGTATTGGCCCTGATGATATCGGGCTGGATCGCCTTGAACAGCGACTGGCGTCTGAGCAAATCAACGAACTGATCCTCGCGACCAATCCCACGGTCGAAGGAGAGGCGACCGCCAACTATATTGCTGAGCTTTGCATGCAGTATGGCGTTGAAGCCAGCCGTATCGCCCATGGCGTACCGGTCGGCGGCGAGCTGGAAATGGTCGACGGCACCACGCTGTCGCACTCTCTGGCTGGGCGTCACAAGATTAAATTCTGAACAAACGGAGGCCGCGACGGCGGCTTCCGCTTGAAATCCTTCGCGCTTGTCCCCATTTCACCCTCAACGTGTTTTTACCATTGAAAATGGCATTGTTGAGGTAGATCTACATGAAAGGACAAGAAACTCGTGGTTTTCAGTCAGAAGTAAAACAGCTTCTGCATCTGATGATCCATTCTCTGTATTCCAATAAAGAAATCTTCCTGCGTGAGCTCATCTCTAACGCCTCGGATGCGGCAGACAAGCTGCGTTTCCGCGCACTGTCTAACCCGGACCTGTACGAGGGTGACGGTGAACTGCGTGTGCGTGTTTCCTTCGATAAAGATAAGCGTACGTTGACCATTGCTGATAACGGCGTGGGGATGAACCGTGATGACGTCATCGATCATCTGGGGACCATTGCGAAATCCGGCACCAAATCTTTCCTCGAATCCATGGGCTCCGATCAGGCGAAAGACAGCCAGTTGATCGGTCAGTTCGGGGTTGGCTTCTACTCGGCGTTTATCGTGGCCGATAAAGTGACCGTACGTACCCGCGCGGCGGGCGACAAACCTGAGAACGGCGTGTTCTGGGAATCTGCGGGCGAAGGTGAATACACCGTTGCCGACATCACCAAAGACGATCGCGGCACCGAAATCACTTTGCATCTGCGCGAAGGCGAAGACGAGTTCCTTGATGACTGGCGCGTACGTTCCATCATCAGCAAATATTCCGACCATATCGCGCTGCCGGTAGAGATCGAAAAATCTGAAGAGAAAGACGGCGAGACCGTGGTTTCCTGGGAAAAGATCAACAAGGCGCAGGCACTGTGGACGCGTAACAAGTCGGAAATCAAAGACGACGAGTACAACGAATTCTACAAGCATATTGCCCACGACTTCACTGACCCGCTGACCTGGAGCCACAACCGTGTGGAAGGTAAGCAGGAGTACACCAGCCTGCTGTACATTCCGTCGCAGGCGCCGTGGGATATGTGGAACCGCGATCACAAGCATGGTCTGAAACTGTACGTTCAGCGTGTGTTCATCATGGACGACGCCGAGCAGTTTATGCCGAACTACCTGCGCTTTGTGCGCGGCCTGATAGATTCCAACGATCTACCGCTGAACGTTTCCCGTGAGATCCTGCAGGACAGCACCGTCACCCGTAACCTGCGCAGCGCGCTGACCAAACGCGTGTTGCAGATGCTGGAAAAACTGGCGAAAGATGATGCCGAAAAATACCAGACCTTCTGGAAACAGTTCGGCCTGGTGCTGAAAGAAGGTCCGGCGGAAGACCACGCTAATCAGGAAACTATCGCTAAGCTGATGCGCTTCGCGTCTACGCACACAGACTCCTCCGCACAGACCGTGTCGCTGGAAGACTATATCTCCCGTATGAAAGAAGGGCAGGAGAAAATCTACTACATCACTGCAGACAGCTATGCGGCGGCGAAGAGCAGCCCGCACCTGGAACTGCTGCGTAAGAAAGGCATTGAAGTGCTGCTGCTTTCTGACCGCATCGATGAGTGGATGATGAACTACCTGACTGAGTTCGACGGCAAGCCGTTCCAGTCCGTTGCGAAAGCCGACGAGTCCATCGATAAGCTGGCGGATGACGTGGATGAGAGCGCGAAAGAAGCGGAAAAAGCGCTGACGCCGTTCGTTGAACGCGTGAAAACGCTGCTGGGCGATCGCGTCAAAGACGTGCGTCTGACCCACCGTCTGACCGACACGCCGGCCATCGTCACCACCGATGCGGATGAAATGAGCACCCAGATGGCGAAACTGTTCGCTGCTGCGGGTCAGGCCGTACCGGACGTGAAATATATCTTTGAACTTAACCCGGACCACGTGCTGGTAAAACGCACGGCGGATACCCAGGACGAAACGCAGTTTAAAGAGTGGGTTGAACTGCTGCTGGATCAGGCTCTGTTCGCCGAACGCGGCACGCTGGAAGATCCGAACCAGTTCATCCGCCGTATGAACCAGTTACTGGTATCCTGATAGCTATCATCTAATGCCGGATGGCGCTAACGCGTATCCGGCCTACCATATCTTTTACTCGTAGGCCGGATAAGGTGTGTACACCGCCATCCGGCAATTTCACTCCTTATTTTCAATTTTCCCTCCATTAACCGTTTCAGCGTCGGGCGTCTTCCTTGAGCCAATTGCGTGATGGTGGTATCGTTTAGCGCTTTTTAAAAAATATCGACAACCTTTAAGGGGATTTTCGTAATGCGTATCATTCTGCTTGGCGCTCCGGGCGCGGGTAAAGGAACTCAGGCTCAGTTCATCATGGAGAAGTATGGTATTCCGCAAATCTCCACCGGTGATATGCTGCGTGCCGCCGTGAAATCTGGCTCCGAGCTGGGCAAACAAGCGAAAGACATCATGGACGCCGGTAAGCTGGTGACTGATGAGCTGGTGATCGCGCTGGTAAAAGAGCGTATTGCTCAGGAAGACTGCCGTAATGGTTTCCTGCTCGATGGCTTCCCGCGTACTATTCCGCAGGCTGACGCCATGAAAGAAGCAGGTATCAACGTGGACTACGTTCTGGAGTTCGACGTACCTGACGAGCTGATCGTTGACCGTATCGTGGGGCGTCGCGTACACGCTGCTTCTGGCCGCGTTTACCACATCAAATTCAACCCGCCTAAGGTTGAAGGTAAAGACGACGTAACCGGCGAAGAGCTGACCACCCGTAAAGACGATCAGGAAGAGACCGTACGTAAGCGCCTGGTGGAATACCATCAGATGACCGCGCCGCTGATCGGCTACTACTCTAAAGAAGCGCAGGCGGGTAACACCAAATACGCGAAAGTTGATGGCACTCAGGCTGTTGCTGACGTGCGCGCAGCGCTGGAAAAAATCCTCGGTTAAGTTTTAGCGCAGTCAATGCCGGATGGCGGTGTAAACACCTTATCCGGCCTATGATTTTTTTGTAGGCCAGATAAGCGCAGCGCCATCGGGCAAATTCACATCTTACCTCTCGCAGCAATTAGTTCTTCTTCATCACTTTTCCGCTACAATTATCAACAATTTGAATCGATAAGAGGCGGTAATGCGTCAGACGAAAACCGGTATCCTGCTGGCAAACCTTGGCACCCCCGATGCCCCCACTCCTGAAGCTGTTAAACGCTACCTGCGCCAGTTTTTAAGCGATCAACGTGTAGTTGATACTTCCCGCCTGCTGTGGTGGCCGTTGCTGCGTGGGGTGATCCTGCCGCTGCGTGCGCCACGCGTGGCAAAGCTATATCAGTCAATCTGGATGGAAGAGGGTTCGCCGCTGATGGTCTACAGCAAGGCACAACAGCAGGCGCTGGCACAACGCCTGCCCAATACGCCTGTTGCGCTGGGCATGAGCTATGGTTCGCCTTCGCTTGAAAGCGCAGTCGACGAACTGCTGGCAAGTGGCGTAGAACACATTGTCGTGTTACCCCTGTACCCGCAATATTCCTGTTCGACGGTGGCGGCGGTGTGGGATGAACTCGCGCGCATCCTGGCGCGTAAACGCGGTATTCCCGGCGTCTCCTTTATTCGTGATTACGCCGATGACAGCGCTTATATTGACGCGCTGGCAAAAAGTGCTCGTGACTCCTTCGCCAAACACGGCGAACCCGATTTACTGCTGCTCTCTTACCATGGGATTCCACAACGTTACGCCGACGAAGGCGATGACTACCCGCAGCGCTGTCGCGATACGACGCGTGAGCTGGTCTCTGCGCTTGGCCTGCCGCCGGAAAAAGTGATGATGACCTTCCAGTCGCGTTTTGGTCGCGAACCGTGGCTGACGCCGTATACCGACGAAACGTTAAAAATGCTGGCGGAGAAAGGGACCCGACATATCCAGGTTATGTGTCCGGGCTTTGCGGCAGATTGCCTTGAAACGCTGGAAGAGATCGCGGTGCAAAACCGGGAGATTTTCCTCGAGGCTGGCGGCCAGCAGTATGAGTATATTCCGGCGCTGAACGCCACACCGGAACATATCGAAATGATGGTTAAACTGACCGCAGCCTATCGTTAAAGTTGTGCTTTGAAGTAACGCGCGCCCTCCCGCAAGGCATCGTCGGCGGTTTTCATCATCCGCGAGTAGTGCAGGAAGGCGTGCAGCGTGCCGGGGTACATTTTGTACTGGCAGGGCTGCTGATGTGCCTGTAGCGTCTGAAATAATAAGCGGCTGTCGTCAATCAACGGATCGAACTCCGCGCCGGCGATAAAACAGGGTGGCACGTCGCGCGTCAGGTCGTTATTGAATAAGCAATAATACGGTGACTCGCGATCGTCGGCGCTACGCAGGTACGCGTTTTCGTACATCTGCAGATCCTCCCGTGATAAACCATCCCACGCTCCGCCCATCAGCCGTCGGCTGGGCGAATCCTGCAGGCCGTAAAGTCCATACCACAGCAATATGCCAGCGACTTTGCCGCAGGCAATCTGTTTGTCCCGCAGCCACAACGCGCTGGCAAGCGCCAGCATCGCGCCAGCGGAATCACCGGCAAAACCAATATGATCCACATTCAAAGAATAGTCGCCCGCGTGTTGGTGATAATACTGACAGACGGCGACAATCTCCTCGATGGCTTGTGGGAAACGAGCCTCCGGCGAGAGAGAATAGTCGATGCCAATTACCGTGCACTGCGTGTAAAGCGCCAGTAAGCGCATAATGCGATCGTGAGTATCCAGATTACCAAGAATGAAACCGCCGCCGTGCAGATAATACAGCGTGGCCTGGCTATGGGGTTGCGGAGAATAAATTCGCGTGGCAACGGGGCCGCGCGCGGTAGAAATGACGCATTCTCGGGTATTCATCTGCGGGGCATCGGCATTCCACAATTGCCGTTCGTGGATATAGTGTTGGCGCTGGGCCACGATGTCATCGGCGGCGGGCCAGGGCGGCAGATCGTCGCGATGAAAATTCACCACGGTTTTCATTTCGTCTGAAATTCTGTCGAGTACGGGGATCTTATTTTCCGGCTTCATAAACGCTCCTTGTGAAGGTGATTTATTGTAGAAATCCCCCCCGTATAAACTGCGATCCCATCGTCCGATATTGAAACTCAGCGCCGCATCGCATGCGTACAGGGGAATGTGCTACCATGCACCGCTCAGCTAATCACCCGTAAAATCGACCATGAAATTTCCCGGTAAACGTAAATCCAAACACTATTTTCCTGTCAGCGCGCGCGATCCGTTGCTGCAACAGATTCAGCCTGAAAATGAAACCAGCGCAGCCTGGGTGGTGGGTATCGACCAGACGCTGGTAGATATTGAAGCCAAAGTTAATGATGACTTTGTAAAGCGTTATGGATTAAGCGCCGGGCACTCTCTGGTGATTACAGACGATGTCGCCGAAGCGCTCTACCAGGAACTGGTACGTGACAATTTGATCACTCATCAGTTTGCCGGTGGAACTATCGGTAACACGATGCACAACTACTCCGTGCTGGCAGATGACCGCTCGGTGCTGTTGGGCGTGATGTGCAGCAATATCGAGATTGGTAGCTACGCGTACCGTTATTTATGTAATACCTCCAGCCGTACCGATCTGAACTACCTGCAGGGCGTTAATGGACCGATTGGTCGCTGCTTTACGCTGATTGGCGAATCCGGTGAGCGCACGTTCGCTATCAGCCCCGGACATATGAATAAGCTGCGGGCGGATAGCATCCCTGAGGCGGTTATTGCCGGGGCCTCCGCGCTGGTGCTGACCTCCTATCTGGTGCGTTGCGAACCGGGCGAGCCGATGCCGGAAGCGACCATGAAGGCGATTGAATATGCCAAAAAACACAATGTGCCGGTGGTCCTGACGCTGGGTACCAAATTTGTTATTGCCGATAACCCACAGTGGTGGCAGGCATTCCTGAAAGAGCATGTCTCCATTCTGGCGATGAATGAAGAAGAGGCCGAAGCACTGACCGGCGAGAACGATCCGCTGCTGGCGTCCGACAAAGCGCTGGATTGGGTGGATCTGGTGCTGTGCACTGCGGGTCCGGCGGGTCTGTATATGGCGGGCTTTACGGAAGAAGAAGCCAAACGTAAAACCCAGCATCCGCTGCTGCCAGGGGCTATTGCCGAATTCAACCAGTATGAATTCAGCCGCGCCATGCGCCATAAAGATTGTACTAATCCGCTGCGCGTGTATTCGCACATCGCACCGTATATGGGCGGGCCTGAAAAGATCATGAATACCAACGGCGCTGGCGACGGCGCGCTGGCGGCATTGCTGCATGATATTACCGCCAACAGCTACCACCGCAGCAACGTGCCTAACTCCAGCAAGCACAAGTTCACCTGGCTGACCTATTCGTCGTTAGCCCAGGTATGTAAATATGCTAATCGCGTGAGTTATCAGGTGCTGAATCAACATTCACCACGCCTGACGCGCGGTTTGCCAGAACGTGAAGACAGTCTCGAAGAGTCGTACTGGGACCGCTGAGTTCTTGCCCGATGGCGCTGCGCTTATCGGGCCTACTCTGGTGTGGGAATACGTAGGCCGGATGGCGTAGCGCCATCCGGCACGTAATATTAACTGGCAGTAGCAACGTCGCCGGCAGGTGGCGTTTCAATCAGCTCCAGCATAGTGCGGGCGATTTCACGCTCGCCCATGACGACCTGATTGGCCCCGCGGTCGGTAATATATTCCACTTCATCGTCATAATGCGCGCGGGCGATAATCTCAATCGACGGGCACTTTTCGCGAGCGGAAGCGACGATTTCACCGGCTTCATAGCCGTTTGGAATTGTCAGCAGCAGCCAGCGCGCGCAATCCAGATGCGCCAGATTCATTATCTCTTCGTTGGCGGCATTTCCCAGCACCGCGCGGATCCCGCGCTCACGCAGTTCATCCACCCGCGTACGTGAGGTTTCGATAACCACCAGCGGAATCCCGGCAGCCATCAATTTTTCGCCCAGCAGACTCCCGACGCGGCCAAAGCCTACCAGCAGGGCGTGATTGCAGATATCCACCGGAATTTGTTTCTCTTCTTCGATGGCTTCTTCCAGCGTCTGCTCTTCCAGCGTTTCGGTTTTCGCGAGATATTTTTCTAACACCGCGAACAGTACCGGATTGAGCATAATCGACAGAATAGCTCCCGCCAGCACCAGGTTTTGCCCGGCCTGCGGTAACAGGTTTAGCGCCATACCCAGACCCGCCAGGATGAAGGCAAATTCACCAATCTGCGCCAGGCTGGTGGCAATGGTGAGCGCTGTACGTTGGGAGTGGCCAAACAGGCGCACGAGGAAATAGGCGGCAACGGATTTACCAAAGACGATAATCGCCAGCGTACCCAGTACCGCCAGCGGCTGCTGGATCAAGATTAACGGATCAAACAGCATACCAACGGATACAAAGAACAATACGGCGAACGCATCGCGCAACGGCAGGGTGTCATGAGCCGCACGGTGGCTCAGTTCGGATTCGTTCAGCACCATGCCAGCGAAGAACGCGCCCAGAGCAAAGGAGACATCGAACAATTCCACTGCGCCAAACGCGATACCTAACGCCAGGGCAAGGACTGACAGAGTAAACAGCTCTCGTGAACCGGTTGCGGCGCTACGCGCCATGATCCACGGTACCAGGCGACGGCCAACCAGCATCATAATGGCGATAAACGCCACCACTTTACCAATGGTAATGCCCATATCGACGGCCAGCGATGCAAAGCCGACATCTTCTTTTTCCAGCATTCCGGCGACGGCGGGCAGAAGAACCAGCGTCAGCACCATCATCAGATCTTCAACAATCAGCCAGCCTATAGCAATTTGCCCGCGCTGGCTGTCAATAAGCTGCCGTTCCTCAAGCGCACGCAGTAGCACTACGGTACTGGCGGTTGAAAGACACAGTCCAAAGACGATACCCACCATTAGCGACCAGCCCATCACCGCTGAAAGCGCCATACCCAGTAGCGTCGCCACAGCTATCTGGGCAATCGCGCCGGGAATGGCGATGGACTTTACCGCCATCAAATCCTTCAAGGAAAAGTGTAGCCCCACGCCGAACATCAGCAGAATTACGCCAAGCTCCGCCAGTTCAGGCGCGAGTTTGGTATCAGCAACAAAACCAGGTGTAAATGGACCGGCCAGAACGCCCGCTAACAGATATCCCACCAGAGGAGAAATACGTAGTTTATTGGCAATCATGCCTAATATAAAAGCGAGCACAAGGCCGCCGACAATGGTGGTGATAAGCGGGGTGGCGTGATGCATTCCGTCTCCTTTGGTTGCTGTGTTGATCCTGAAAACCTAAATTCCGAGTAATAGTTTATGACAATTTTAATGTTTATGTTTATGAATAATTATTGAATTTTGATGAAAACGGGATTTTAGACGTAAAAAAGCACGGATCGGAAAACTACAGGGGTATGCGGGGAGTAAAGGCTGATGGTCTCTGTAAGTGAAGACGGCCAAAGTTTACTTTTGGCCGTCAGAAAATCAGGCTTTATGTCGGTTATCAGGTAAGAATATGGTCAGTATCCCCAGAAGTGGCAGGAAAGCACATATTTTATAGACCAAATCAATACTGGTATGGTCAGCAATCAGCCCTAAAACCGCGGCTCCCAAGCCGCCCATGCCAAAGGCAAACCCGAAAAATAGCCCAGAAACCATGCCGATACGACCCGGAAGCAGCTCCTGCGCGTAGACCAGAATGGCAGAAAAGGCAGATGCGAGGATAAAACCAATGATCACGGTTAAAATCCCGGTCCATTCCAGCGTTGCATAGGGTAAAACGAGGGTAAATGGCGCTACGCCGAGGATAGAGCCCCAAATAACATATTTTCTGCCAATCTTATCACCTAACGGTCCACCAATTACGGTCCCGGCCGCAACGGCAAACAGGAAGGCAAACAGATGAAACTGGGCGTTTTGTACCGATAATCCGAATTTTTGCATCAGATAAAAGGTGTAATAGCTGCTGATGCTCGCCATATAGAAGTATTTGGAGAAAATCAGCACCAGCAGAATGCTAACCGCCAGTACCACTTTATTACGCGGTAATGGATTAACAACAGTGACTTTCGGTTTTCCTTTGCTCATCCGATGCTGCGCGGCATACCAACGGCTGATTTGCGCCAGAACCACAATCGCTAATAACGCGGCCAACACAAACCAGGCTACATTACCTTTACCATATGGCGCGATGATGACAGCCGCCAGCAAGGGCCCGAGAGAGCTACCGAAGTTGCCGCCAACCTGGAAAATTGACTGGGCGAGGCCATGACGACCGCCGGAAGCCATGCGCGCCACGCGGGATGACTCCGGGTGAAACACCGATGATCCCGTACCGACCAGCGCCGCGGCGAGTAATACCATATGGAAACTGCCTGCCATGGCCAGCAATACGAGCCCGCTTAGCGTGAAGCACATACCAATAGGCAGCGACCACGGCATCGGATATTTGTCCGTCCAGTAGCCGACAACCGGCTGAAGCAGCGAGGAGGCGAGCTGGAAGGTTAGCGTAATCATCCCGATCTGCATAAACGTCAGCGAGAACTCTGACTGCAAGAGCGGGTAAATCGCCAGGATCAGCGACTGGATCATATCGTTTAGCAGATGAGAGAGACTGATCGCCCCTAAAATGCCAAATGAGGTGCGTGCTTTAGCAACCGACGCTGACGCGCCAGCCACTGGCGGGGTTGGTTCACTTATTGCCATAGAAAGTCACTTCTGTTTGGGTTGCGATTATGAGGGTAATCTATTTTGTTATTATTACCTGCCTAACATACCTGCGGAAGGTGTTTGAAGGAAGTCTCATTTCTGAAAACATTTTCGACTATTATTTCATATCATTGTAATTTCAGTCGTTGATTTTGGCTCAGGGAGAGAAATATGAAGTTTTTAAAGCGGGGCGTGGCGCTGGCGTTATTCGCCGCATTTGCGCTGGCAGGTCAGCCTGCGCAGGCGTACGAAAAAGATAAAACCTACAAAATTACCATTCTGCATACCAACGATCATCACGGCCACTTCTGGCGCAGTGAATATGGTGAATACGGGCTGGCGGCGCAAAAAACGCTGGTGGATGGTATTCGTAAAGAGGTGGCGGAAGAAGGGGGAAGCCTGCTGCTGCTTTCCGGCGGCGATATTAACACCGGCGTACCGGAATCCGATCTTCAGGATGCGGAACCTGATTTTCGCGGCATGAACCTGATTGGCTATGACGCGATGGCGGTTGGCAATCACGAATTTGATAACCCGCTAACCGTGCTGCGCCAGCAGGAAAAATGGTCCAAATTCCCGTTTCTCTCGGCCAATATCTATCAGAAAAGCACCGGCGAGCGGTTGTTTAAGCCGTGGGCCATCTTTAAGCGTCAGGATTTAAAAATTGCCGTACTCGGTTTAACCACTGACGATACGGCGAAAATTGGTAACCCGGAGTTTTTCACCGATATCGAATTCCGTAAACCTGCCGATGAAGCCAAACTGGTCATCCAGGAACTCAATATGGGTGAAAAGCCAGACATCATTATTGCGACCACCCATATGGGGCATTATGACAACGGCAATCACGGCTCGAACGCCCCTGGGGACGTAGAGATGGCGCGTAGCCTGCCGGCGGGTTCGCTGGCAATGATTGTGGGTGGTCACTCACAGGATCCGGTGTGTATGGCCTCGGAAAACAAGAAGCAGGTTGATTACGTACCGGGCACGCCGTGCGCGCCAGATAAGCAAAATGGCATCTGGATTGTGCAAGCGCATGAGTGGGGGAAATACGTGGGCCGGGCGGATTTTGAGTTTCGTAACGGCGAAATGAAAATGGTGAACTACCAGCTTATCCCCGTCAACCTGAAGAAAAAAGTGACCTGGGATAACGGTAAAAGTGAGCGCGTACTCTACACCCCGGAAATTGCTGAGAATCAGCAAATGCTCTCGCTGCTGACGCCATTCCAGAATAAAGGTAAAGCGCAACTGGACGTGAAGATTGGTAGCGTCAATGCGCGCCTCGAAGGTGACCGTAGCAAAGTTCGTTTCGTACAGACCAATATGGGGCACCTGCTGTTGGCTGCGCAAATGGCGCGGACCAGCGCTGACTTTGGCGTGATGAGCGGTGGCGGTATTCGTGATTCCATTGAAGGCGGCGATATTACCTATAAGAGCGTGCTGAAGGTGCAGCCGTTCGGCAATATTGTGGTGTATGCCGACATGAGCGGGAAAGAGGTGATTGACTACCTGACCGCCGTGGCGCAAATGAAGCCGGACTCCGGGGCTTATCCGCAGTTTGCCAACGTCAGCTTCGTGGCGAAAGACGGTAAACTTAACGATCTGAAAATCAAAGGCGAACCGGTTGACCTGGCTAAAACTTATCGCATGGCAACGCTGAGCTTCAACGCCACCGGCGGCGATGGTTATCCGCGAATTGATAACAAGCCAGGCTATGTGAATACCGGGTTTATCGATGCGGAAGTGCTGAAAGAGTACGTGCAGAAAAACTCACCGCTGGATGCCAGTGCGTATGAGCCGAAGGGCGAGGTGAGCTGGCAGTAACAGGGCGGAATGCCGGATGGCGGTGCTGGCACCTTATCCGGCCTACAGGTCAGTGCGGTTTGTAGGCCTTAAAGCTGCGGCCATCAGGCCTACATTCTACAATCGCTTAATCCCGGCGGGCGATGTCGGCGAATTTCGCATCCAGAATTTTCGCCAGATCGCCGGCAGCGAGTTCGATATCCAGCCCGCGTTTGCCACCGGAGACATAAATGGTGTCAAACGTTTGGGCTGGGGCGTCGATGAGTGTCGGCAATCTTTTTTTCTGTCCCAGCGGGCTGATACCGCCTACCAGATACCCCGTTGTTCGCTGCGCAACCATTGGATCGGCCATATCGACCTTTTTGGCCCCTAACGCTTTGGCGACTTTTTTAAGATCCAATTGACCCGCCACTGGCGTGACGGCAACGGCCAGATGCTTCATATCGCCATTTACGGCAACCAGCAGCGTTTTGTAAACCTGGTCTGCATTCAGACCTAACTTGCGTACTACTTCGTCACCAAAGTTTGTTTCGGACGGATCGTGATCGTAGGTGTGGATCTGGAAAGAAATTTTGTTTTTTTCGAGTAATTTAACGGCGGGTGTCATAGCAATTTTTCCTGGCCCAGACAAAATACGAGACAAGCATACGCCTGATGGTGGTCTAAAAAATAGTACCATCTTGCGCAATAGTATTGGCAGGATGATGACTTTGAGCGACAATCGACCTACACCGATGCTTTAAGCACCGGGATCATAATAATGATGAAATTCCTCTTTGACGGGCCAATAGAAATATTGGCCATTTTTTTTACCGTAACATCTCCGGCAAATTACCTTCTCCGTACAGATGCAGTGCGCCTACGGCCACCACATAATGGCCGGCTGGCATCGCCCTGAGTCGATCGCGCCAGGCGACATTGCGCTGATGCATCAATACGTCATATAACGACTGGCTGAAAGTATTAGGAAGCGTCAATTCGCTATCGCGCGGCGGCGTTTTAAGCCACCAGCCCATCATTTGTTGCAACAACCTGGCGTTGGTATGCCAGTGCGTCAGGGTATCATCCAGAAGAGCCTGGCCATTATCGGGTAACTGGCATAGCAGCTCGATTTGACTGGATGAACCTTCCAGCTCGATCACCGGTTTGTGAGCCTGTTTTGCCGCTTTCAGCAGTTGGTAATCAATCCCGTATTCCGCCCGCAACCCCAACTGTTGTGCCTGCGTCGCCTGTAATACCATGGCTATTTGCCATAAAGGTTGTGTCGATAACAGGGAAGGGGAAATGCCCAATTCACTGGTGACTTTACGCAGATTATCTAATTGTTCTTCACTGATGCGTTCTTCCAGGGCGGCAAAGGTCGGAAGATTAGCAAATGGCGCGTCATCGCCGGAAACATCGGCTTCGACAATCAGCGCATCAGCACGATTGAGCTTTTTGAGTAATTTGGCAGGCAGAGGCGCCATATCACGGCTACCCATGTGAATACTGCCAATCAGATGAAAATGGCGGTTGCCGGGTAAAGAGATATCAATGGCGGGCCAGGTATAGTGGTTGCCGCGCAGTGCAGACCATAATGTTTTTACCCGGTATAACAAATCCATACGACCTCCCTAAGTGGACTTCCATGCTAGCGCGTGGTCCGGGAAGGTGCAACGCGTGAATTGCCGGATAGCGCGGTTGATAGCGCCATCCGGCAAAGGCTTACTCTTTCGGTTTGAAGCGTAGCAGACGGTTAGCGTTGCTTACCACGGTAATGGAGGAGAGCGCCATCGCTGCGCCGGCAACCACCGGGTTGAGCAGCGTTCCGGTGAACGGCCACAGGATCCCGGCAGCAACGGGGATACCGATGCTATTATAGATAAACGCGCCGAGCAGATTCTGCTTCATGTTGCGCAGCGTTGCCCGTGAGATAGACAGCGCATCCGCAACGCCCATCAGGCTATGACGCATCAGCGTAATCGCGGCGGTTTCAATCGCCACATCGCTGCCGCCACCCATGGCAATCCCTACATCGGCCTGCGCCAGCGCAGGCGCATCGTTGATACCGTCACCGACCATGGCAACCTGACGTCCCTGGCTTTGCAGACGCTTAATCGCCTCGGCTTTGCCGTCCGGCAGAACGCCCGCAATCACCTCATCAATACCTGCCTCTTTGGCAATGGCGTTGGCGGTCGTTGGGTTATCACCGGTGAGCATCACCAGACGATACCCGGCGCGATGCAGACGCTGGAGCGCCGCCACGCTGTCGCTACGCAGTGGATCGCGCACCGCTAAAAGCGCCGCCGCTTTACCGTCAATCGCCAGCAGTACCGGCGTTGTCCCTTGGGAGGCTTGAGCGGTAATCTCAGCTTCCATTTCAGTGGTATCTACCTGCTGTTCATTGAGCAGCGCCTGGTTTCCCAGCAGCAGCATGTGACCTTCCGTTTCGCCACTGACGCCCAAACCGCGTAGCGTACGGAACCCGTTGACCTGCGGCAACGTGACATCACCGGCTTTGTCCAGAATCGCCCTGGCCAGCGGGTGACTGGAACCCTGTTCAAGGGCCGCAGCCAGGCGAATCGCCAGCGCTTCATCGGTATTGCCAAACGTTTTGATGGCGACAACCTGTGGCTTACCTTCAGTCAGCGTCCCGGTTTTATCAAACACAATGGTATCGAGCGTACTGGCGCGCTGCAGCGCATCGGCATCGCGTACCAGTACCCCAAACTCAGCGGCGCGCCCAACACCGGAAATAATCGACATTGGCGTCGCCAGGCCCAGTGCACAAGGGCAGGCAATAATCAGAACGGTGGTGGCAATCACCAGCGTATAGACAATTTGTGGCGCCGGTCCGAAGAAATACCAGATAGCTGCGCTAACCAGCGCAATAACGACCACCACAGGAACGAATACCGAGGAGATGCGGTCAGCCAGTTTGCCAATCTCCGGTTTACTGCTTTGCGCCTGGCGCACCATGCGAATAATGCGCGACAGCGTGGTATGGCTGCCTACGGCGCTGGCGCGGAATAGCACGCTGCCGTCCTGTACGACCGTACCGGCGTGGACGCTATCGCCTTCGCCTTTTTGTTGCGGGATCGGCTCCCCGGTCAGCATGGCTTCATCCAGCCAGGCTTCGCCCTGAGTGATTTCGCCATCGACCGGAACCCGGTCGCCGGTGGTCAGGCGCAGCAACATTCCCGCCTGAACGTCAGCCAGCGGCACACTCTTTTCACCTTCATCGGTGACGACGCGTGCGGTTGGCGGTGTCAGATCGAGCAGTTTTTCCAGCGCTTTGGAGGAGCGTTGGCGAGCCCGCGCTTCCAGCATATGTCCGAGGTTAATCAGACCGATAATCATCGCACTGGCTTCATAATAAAGGTGTCGCGCTTCCATCGGAAACCACTGCGGCCAGAGGTTGACGCTCATGGAATAGAGCCATGCCACCCCCGTACCCAGCGCCACCAGCGTATCCATGGTCGCGGTGCCATTCATCAGGCTTTTCCACGCATTGCGGTAAAAGTGACCGCCAGCGAAAACCATCACGGCAAGCGTTGCCAGACCAATCGCCAGCCACAGGCTGCGGTTGTCGTCACTCACCATCATGTTATCGCCAATCATTCCCCACACCATGACCGGTATACCCAGCAGCAGCGCGACGGCTGCCTGCCAGCGAAAACGTTTCATGGTCGCAACTGCGGTTTCCTGCTGGCGCTCGCGGCGCTTCGCGTCATCTTCTATAGCTTCAGCGCCGTAGCCCGCTTTTTCCACCGCCTGCACTAAATCTGCGGCGGACGCACTGCCCATTACCAGCGCAGTACGTTCCGCCAGGTTTACCCGTGCCTGGGTGACGCCGGGTACGCTTTGCAGAGCATTTTGTACGCGGGTCACACAACTGGCGCAGCTCATGCCGTTTAACAGCAACTGTTGGCTGTCATCATCAGCCGTAGCTGCCGGAAGCTCGGAAGGGACCGCTGCCAGTGCTTCCGACGGGATTGATGACTCCGTCAGCGGTTTAGCCTTTGGGTGGCTTAACTCCGCGCCGTAACCGGCTTGTTTGATGGTTTCAATCAGCGCTTGTGCACTGGCGCTCCCGGTGATGTGCGCTTCAGTCACAGTGACATCCGCTTGCTCAACGTCCGGGCGTTGCTCCAGACTCTCTTTAACGCGTTTTACGCAGTGACCGCAGGACAGGCCGTCCAGGGTTAGATCGATTGTTTGAGACATAACTAATTTCCTCTATGAATGGTCGGTTACTTATTGACCTTGGCAATCGTTTTGACTAACTGTTATAAAGGTTAAACCTTCCATCAAGGGGAAGGTCAAGGGAGAAGAGATGAATATATCCGATGTTGCTAAAAAAACCGGTTTAACCAGCAAAGCGATACGCTTTTATGAAGAAAAAGGGTTAGTGACGCCGCCGCTGCGTAGCGAAAATGGCTATCGCACATACAACCAACAGCATCTGAATGAACTGACGCTGCTGCGCCAGGCGCGGCAGGTTGGTTTTAACCTGGAAGAGTGCGGCGAGCTGGTAAACCTGTTTAACGATCCGGCGCGTCACAGCGCGGACGTAAAAAAACGCACATTAGAAAAAGTCGCGGACATCGAGCGGCATATCAGCGAGCTACAGGCCATGCGCCTGCATTTACTGGCGCTGGCGGAGAGTTGCCCTGGTGATGACAGCGCCGAATGCCCGATCATGGATAATCTTTCTGGCTGCTGTCATCACAAAGCGAAGGTTTAACGGCGAGGGGGATTAAGCATAAACACCACCGTACCGCGGTACCACGGGGATTTCTCCAGCTGCGCTTCAGCCTGCAGATCCCGGCTACCGTTTTGCACCAGTCCCAGCTTAAATGGAATGCGCAGGCGGCTGAGCGCGGGCAGATACGCCTGGTAATTCGGCACCGTGCGCCGTCCCTGATAGCTCTGCACTACCAGTTCATCAACCGCCAGCGCGTTCAATGTGGCGACGTCGCCCGTTTTGGCCCAATCCAGTAGTCCGGTCACGCCAAGCGCAAACTCGGCCGGTAGCTGTTGGCGTAGCTGCTGTAGAAAACGGGCGTAATCGGTTAGCTGGTGGGTCGCCGCGTCAAAATCAACCTGCAGGCCGATGACGTGATTACCAGCGTTCTGCCAGCGTTGCATCAGCCGTATGATACGGGCAGGAATCACCTCCGGTACGTCGAGCGTGGTAAAGCGGACCGTCAGCCAGATTGAGGGAAAAGTCAGTCGACTGACCGGCAGTCCCAGGCGCTGGAAAACCACGTTACCCGACCGAACCAGCACCTCACCCTGATGCAGATAGACCGTTTGCGCGTTTTTCAGCTCGTCACTGGCTTTCACTCCGGACCACAGCCAGAAGGCCGGATGGTCACGCGCGGCGACGATATCCGCCGCCTGTGCCTGGCCCACCAGTAGCGCGGTTACCAGTAATATTTGAGTTTTTGCGCCCACGGGCTTCCCGGATACTGCGTTTTCAGTTGGGTGAACCAGCCCTTACGCTGCAGTTTATCCACGTCTTCACCGCCACATTCGTTAGAGCCAGATGGCGCATAGCACATGATGGCGCGATACAGTGCGAAGCTCTTATCTTCGACTTCCGCGGTGGGTGAGGTGATTATCTGCTGATAGTAGCTTTGCCTGTCGAACTGGCCAAACGGCTCCTTACGAGAAATTGCGGCTTCAAGCACATCGTTGCCGGTGCTGTTTTTCCACAGATCAACATGCGTTTGCGTGGTACGGAAAAATTCACCTAAACAGTTCAGCGCGTGGGCATCATCCGCTTTTTTGCTCAGGACCGTTACCGTTTCATTGAGGCTGCGGCAGGTGTAACCGGCCTGAGCCGCATCGCCGTTCCAGTCAAAAGTGCTCAGGTTGACGTCGTTAAACGCCTCGTCAATGACCGGCGGCGTGATGTCGCTGACAAGCTTTTTATCGTTTAACCAGTCGCCAAAACGATTCTCGGTAAGATCCCGTACCAGCAGCGTATGCAGGGCGATGGTACGCTCTTCGTTATTGGGCCCATGGACGGCCTGCTGGCGCAGTTGTTCCAGTGTGGCCTGCGTTTTCAGCACCTGCGAGCGAAAGCGCAGGTTGGTCACCGCGCTTTCCGGGGCGAAGATTGCCGCTACGTCACCGCTATAAACCAGCGTGGCGGCGAGCTTAGCCTGTACATACTGCCGCTGTTCGTTGTCCTGGCTGAGAGTCAGCAACTGCGGCCAGAAATCACGCGCCGCGGCCCAATTCTTCTGGCCCATCAGCGCTTCGCCGTACAGCACCTGCTCGCTGAAGGCCAGCGTATCGCGCGGTGCCAGTTTTTGCGCTGGCGCGACCGCCTGGATAATCGCCGCATAGTTGCCCGTCGCCAGCCACAGATTCAGTTGCAGATCGCGCCACAGCGGCAGTTTTTGGCTCTGTTCAAACACCGGCTTGCTGGCGTCGAGTTGCGCCTGGGTCAGCGTGGGTTTGTTATCGCTATTCAGACGCAGCGCGCGTAACAGTTCGATGTAGCTGACTCGCGGCGCATCGGGGAAGGCTTCCAGCACGGATTGCTCGTAGAACACCATGCCGTAGACATTATCGTATTCGATGACGATTTTACGCAGCTGCTGCGCGTCAGCCGCCTGCTGGAGCGTCTGCTCATACAACCCGGCCAGTTGCGGCCACGCCTGTAAATACCAGTTAATACGACGCAGCATACCGCGCGTGGAATCGGCGTATTGCCCCTGCGGAAAGCGTTGCAAATAGGCTTGCGCCAGCGTCTGAGCCTGAGAGGCGTCCTCGCGGTTAATTTTAGCGATATCAAAATCGCCATATTCGCCCACGCTGTTCTGACTGCTCTTGTTCAACGCCGTACGCATCAGCATGTATTGCGCGGTCTCCGCCAGCCACGGGCGATCGCTTTTAGCGAGCTGAGTGAAATCCCGTTCGGCGCTGGCATAATCACCCGCATAGAAACTGGCGGCTGCCGCGAGGTAACTTTTGTAGTGTTGAGCCGGCGAATCCGTCGGGAGAGTGGCGAGAGATGACTCAATCTGTTCGCGGGTCGCGTCGGAGAACAGCCCCATACGCGCTTGCGCTAAGGCCTGGCGTTGCTCTGCTGTTAACGCGGCATCGGCCAGCAGTGCGGCAAAATACTGGCTGACGCTCTCGGTATTATTCGAAACATGACGGTTCTCATGCTCAGCGTCGTTGAGGTTGGCTTCATCCGCATTAATGTTCAGCTCGGCCATCTGTCGGGAGAGGGGGCTATCTTCAGCGGATGCCGGGGCAGAGGCTGGCTGCGGGGCTGTTTCATCCCACTGCGGGTGATACGCAAAATAGAAATCGCGGGAGCGGGTGATATCTTCAGGCATCGACTGCACGGGCAGAGCAAAAGCTTTTTCCTGGCTCAGCAGTCGCAGCAGGTTGTCGCGGCTGTCGTTTTCCGGGTTAAAGGTCGGCGTTCCTTTCAGCAGGCAGCTGTCGTCGCTCCATTTGCAGTCTTCCATATCGAAGGAGGCGAATGCCTGAGGCGCGCCAGCCAGCAAAGAACAAAGGGCAACGGCGAGAGGCGTCTTCCTGATCATAGTCTGAATTCCTGTCTATTTTAGTGTGGTACCGCTTTGATAATCAGGGTAATTCCCTCAACGGCAATGACTTCAACCTGCGTTCCCGCGCTCAAATCGTCGCGGGCGCTGACGGGCCACGAACTGTCGCCGACGCGCATATGTCCGCGACCATTGACCAGGGCGCTTTCCAGAATAAATCGACGGCCAACCAACTGCTGACCGCGCTGGTTAAGATGGCTGTCGGTTGGTTTCTGCTCTTTCACGCGTTTTGCCAGCCACTTCCACCACAGCCAGGCCGCCAGCAGCGTGAGTACAGCAAACATCGCTCCCTGCCACGCCCAGTCGAGCGGGACGAGCCAAACTACCAGTCCGGTTAGCACCGCTGCCACGCCGCTCCATAGCAAATAACCGTTGCCGCCCAGCATCTCGGCGGCGAGCAACAGACCGCCGAGGCTAAGCCAGAAGATGTGCGGATGTACCAGAATCATCGCTATCATGATTTTTTCCGCTCGCTAGCGCTGTCCTTAACCAGTTCCGCGATCCAGGCAATGGAACCCATCAGGCTGCTGGCATCCAGCGGCATCATCACCACTTTGCTGTTATTCGACGAACCGATATGCTGCAACGCTTCGGTATATTTCTGCGCCACGAAGTAGTTCACGGCCTGGATATCCCCGGCGGCAATGGCTTCAGAAACCATCTGCGTTGCGCGGGCTTCTGCTTCCGCGGAACGTTCACGCGCTTCAGCCTGTAAAAACGCGGACTGACGTTCACCTTCCGCTATCAGGATTTTTGACTGCTTCTCACCCTCCGCCTTGACGATTTCCGCCTGGCGGATACCTTCGGCTTCCAGAATGTAGGCGCGCTTGGTACGTTCGGCTTTCATCTGCGCGTTCATGGCGTCAATCAGTTCCGCCGGTGGGCGCACGTCACGAATCTCAATACGGGTGATTTTGATGCCCCAGGGATTGGTGGCCTCATCAACAATATGCAGCAGGCGAGTGTTGATGTTGTCACGCTGGGAGAGCATTTCATCAAGCTCCATCGAGCCGAGAACGGTACGAATGTTGGTCATGGTCAGGTTGATGATTGCCAGTTCGAGGTTACTGACTTCATATGCCGCTTTCGGCGCGTCGATCACCTGAATAAAGCACACAGCATCAATCGAGACGTTGGCGTTATCTTTGGAGATGACTTCCTGAGAGGGGATATCAAGCACCTGCTCCATCATGTTGATCTTACGACCAATACGATCCATGAACGGCACAACAAGGCTTAACCCAGGTTGCAGAGTTTTGGTATAACGTCCGAAACGCTCCACCGTCCACTGGTATCCCTGTGGGACGATTTTGACGCCTGCGCCGACGATGACCAGCGCGACAAAAATAAGAATAGGAATAAAAATGAGCATTGATGAAACCTCCTGTTGTGCTGTCCTTTACTGCTTCATTAGTCAAATTATACCCGATTAATCAAGGTGGCTCCCCTATAATAAATTACAGGAATATACCCTTCATACTTCAAGCTGCATGTGCGTTAGCTACGTTATTCGGCCCATCCTTGGGCCTCGCCCCTGCGGGGCCGCTGTAAGCAGCGTTCAAATCTGCTCCCGGCAGATTTGTCGTTCACTCCAGTCACAGAGTTAGCTATGCTCCTGGAGATTAATGAGGGACATCCATGTCCCTCACCGAAGGCCAGCCTTTGGCTGTTCAAATTCGTTCCTGACGAATTTGTCATTCACTTGCCGCCTTCATGCAACTCGAATTATTTTGGGTATAGACTGTCTGCACGAAAGAGGAAAAAAGGATCGATAATGGAAGAAAGCAGCATTTTGCTTCAGTTGAAAAATGTCGCATGGCAGGCAGGGGCGACGCAGGTTCTCAATAACATCTGTTTTAATCTCGATGCCGGAGAATTTAAGCTGATTACCGGCCAGTCCGGCTGCGGTAAAAGTACGTTACTGAAGATAGTGGCGTCGTTAATTAGCCCGAGTTCCGGTGAAATCCTTTTTGAGGGCAAGGAGATATCAACGCTAAAGCCTGAAGCTTATCGCCAGCAGGTCTCTTATTGCGCGCAAACGCCCGCTTTGTTTGGTGACACCGTCTACGACAACCTCATTTTTCCCTGGCAAATTCGCGATAAACGCCCGGAAACGGATGTGTTTCTTGAAGACCTGGCCCGTTTTGAGTTGCCCGAGAGTATCCTCAAAAAAGGGATCAATGAACTGTCTGGCGGGGAAAAACAGCGCGTCTCGTTAATTCGTAATTTGCAGTTTCTGCCTAAAATCCTGCTGCTTGATGAAATCACCAGCGCGCTGGATGAGTCCAACAAACGTAACGTGAATGAATTAATTCACCACTATGTTCGCGACAAGAAAATTGCCGTGCTGTGGGTGACGCACGATAAAGATGAGATTAATCACGCGGATAATGTCATAACTCTTCAACCGCACGCCGGAGAAATGCAGGAAGTCAGCAATGAACGAGCATAATATTACCAATGAATCACTGGCGTTAGCGATGATGCTGGTGGTGGTCGCCATACTGATCAGTAACAAAGAAAAGCTGGCGCTGGAAAAAGATATTCTCTGGAGCGTTTGCCGGGCGGTGGTTCAGCTTATTATCGTCGGCTATGTGCTGAAATATATTTTCGGCGTCAATCACAGCATTCTGACCTTATTAATGGTGCTGTTTATCTGTTTTAACGCCGCCTATAACGCGCAAAAACGCAGTAAATATATTGATAACGCTTTTCTCTCGTCGTTTATTGCCATTACGGTTGGGGCGGGGTTGACGCTGTCGGTACTGGTGTTGTCCGGCTCTATCGAGTTCACGCCGATGCAGGTGATCCCAATTTCCGGGATGATTGCAGGCAATGCGATGGTAGCGGTGGGGCTGTGTTACAACAATCTGGGGCAGAGGTTTAACAGTGAACAGCAGCAAATCCAGGAAAAGCTCAGCCTCGGCGCGACGCCGAAGGTTGCTTCCGCGCCGCTGATTCGCGACAGCATTCGCGCCTCGCTGATCCCGACGATCGATTCCGCCAAAACCGTGGGGTTGGTGAGTTTACCGGGGATGATGTCTGGGTTGATTTTTGCCGGTATTGACCCGGTAAAAGCGATTAAGTATCAGATTATGGTGACGTTTATGCTGCTTTCGACCGCCAGCCTGTCAACCATTATTGCCTGCTACCTGACCTATCGGAAGTTCTATAATTCACGCCACCAATTAGTCGTAACGCATTTGAAGAAGACGTGATGTGATGCCGGAGGGCGCGGTATTTGTCGAATTTCCAGGCCCGATAGGCGCAAGCGCCATCGGGCAAAATCAAACGGATTAGTACAGCAGCGCGTACAACTGGCGGCGGTATTTCGAGGCCAGCGCATCGCCGGTTCCCAGCGCGGCAAGGATCTCCTGGAAGGTCTTACGCGCCTGACCGTCGGCAGCGGTAAGATCTTTCTTCAGGTGGCTGAACAGCAATTCCAGCGATTCTTCGTTACGTCCGACCTGATGGAGTTGAATGGCCAATTGCGTGGCCAGCGCGGCATCCTGCGGGTTGCTGGCAACCTGTTGCTGCAACTGTTGGATTTCCGGCGTATCCGCCGCCTGCTTCAGCAGTTCAATCTGTGCCATCAGTCCCTGATAACGGGTATCCTGATCTTGTAACGGAATCGTTTTCAGCACCGCTTCGGCATCGTCAGAACGATTGAGGGCGATTTGCGTTTCCGCCAGCAGCAGGCCGATTTCGCTGCTCTGGTTGGAGATTTGCCAGGCTTCTTTCAGCAGCGGCAGCGCATCCGCGTGATTACCGGCTTCGATAAACTCGATAGCCTGGCGTGCTTTCAGCTCTTCTTCGCTCGGCAGCACTTTCTCCAGCAGCGCGCGAATAACCTCTTCTGGCTGCGGACCCTGGAAGCCATCTACCGGCTGACCGTTCTGGAACAGATAAACCGTTGGGATCGCGCGCAGTCCAAACTGGGAGGCGATCATCTGTTCCGCGTCGCAGTCGAGCTTAGCGAGAATAAACTGACCATTATACTGGGCGGCAAGGCTCTCCAGCACCGGCGTTAATTGCAGGCAATGCTGGCTGCGCTCAGACCAAAAATAGAACAGGACCGGCGTGGTCATCGACTGTTCAAGGGTCTGCTGCAGGTTCGATTCATTAATATTAACAATATTCTGTGTGGACATGGAGTTACTCTCTTTTGTCGATTTCTTGTTACATGGGGGCTGACGCGCGAGCTTCAACTCAACCCTGTAAAATTTTGTCCATTATGCGGCCTGGCAGCAGGCGTTTAAGCAGCATAACGGCCCAGGTCACCAGCGTAACCGGATAACGTAGCTTCGGTTTGTCGCTTTCGAACGCGTGACGCACTTTGGCGACAACCGCTTGTGGTCCCAGCGTAAACCGCGCGGCAATGCCGGGATTTTCCACGGGGGCATCGCTTTGTGTCTGGTTGACGTTTTCGGTAAAACGGGTGCGGATGGGGCCCGGTTCAATCAGGCTGACCTTAATCCCACTGTGACGCAGCTCCATACGCAGCGCGTCGGACCAGGCTTCCAGCGCATATTTACTGGCGGCATAGGCGCCACGTCCCGGTGTGGAGATCAATCCCATTACCGAGGAGGTCATCACGATGCGTCCTTCGCCGTGAGGTAGCATGGCGGGCAACAGGCGCATGGTAAGCTGATGCGCGCCAAAGAAGTTGGCGGAAAACTGCTGCTCCATCTGCTCGCGGCTAATCGTGGGCAGTGGGCCGTAGACGCCGTATCCGGCGTTGTTAAAGATCCCATATAAACGATTATCGGTCAGGGCGATCACCTCATCGGCGGCGCGATCCACGCTTTCGGGTGAATCCAGATCCAGCAATACGCCGGTGAATCCCATGCTGTTCATACGCGCGACATCGTCAGGTTTGCGGCAGCCGGCCAGAATTTGAAAACCCTGGCGCTTTAGCTCAAGTGCGCTTTCCAGGCCGATTCCGCTGGAACATCCTGTTATTAAGACCGATTTTTGCATAACTTTACCTGTCAGGATCTCCGTTGAATTACGAGTCGTGATTAACTAGAGGAGTGAGATGTTGCGCCATCCAGTCGGCAATAAACGGCTGGGCGTCACGATTAGGGTGAATACCATCATCCTGCATCCACTGGGGTTTCAGATAAACCTCTTCCATAAAAAAGGGCAGCAGAGGGATATCAAACTCTTTGGCGAGCTTTGGATAAATCGCGCTAAAGGTTTCATTATAACGGCGACCGTAGTTTGCCGGCAGACGAATTTGCATCAATAGCGGTTCGGCATTTGCCGCTTTCACGTCCTGCAGGATCGTGCGCAGGGTTTGCTCGGTTTGCGCAGGCGCAAAGCCGCGCAGGCCATCGTTGCCGCCAAGTTCGACCAGTACCCAACGCGGCTGGTGCTGCTTGAGTAATGCAGGCAGACGGGCCAGGCCCTGCTGCGAGGTGTCGCCGCTAATGCTGGCATTCACCACCGGCGTTTTGGTTTGCCATTTATCATTAAGTAGCGCAGGCCATGCGGCGCTGGCGGACATACGGTATCCGGCGCTCAGGCTGTCACCCAGAATTAATAACGTGTCCGCAGCGGCGGCGCGGAAAGTTAACAGGACCAGGAACAGGAAAGGCCAATGCCAGCGGAAAACATTGTTGAAGTTCATCATCTTAAGAAATCCGTCGGTCAGGGTGATCATGAGCTATCCATCCTTACCGGAGTTGAACTGGTTGTCAAACGCGCCGAGACCATTGCGCTGATTGGCGAGTCGGGATCGGGGAAATCCACGCTGCTGGCGATCCTCGCCGGGCTGGACGATGGTTCCAGCGGTGAAGTGAGTCTGGTGGGGCAGGCGCTACATACCATGGATGAAGAAGCCCGGGCACAGCTGCGGGCAAAACATGTGGGATTCGTTTTCCAGTCATTCATGTTAATCCCGACCCTGAACGCACTGGAAAACGTCGAACTGCCCGCGCTGTTGCGTGGTGAAAACAGCGGAAAAAGCCGCGACGGGGCAAAAACGCTGCTCGAGCAACTTGGGCTGGGAAAACGTCTGGATCATCTTCCGGCCCAGCTTTCCGGCGGGGAGCAGCAGCGCGTGGCGCTGGCACGGGCCTTTAACGGGCGTCCGGATGTGCTGTTTGCCGATGAGCCGACGGGCAACCTCGATCGCCAGACCGGAGACAAAATTGCCGACCTGTTGTTTTCTCTGAACCGGGAACACGGCACCACCCTGATTCTGGTGACGCATGACCCGCAGCTGGCGGCGCGTTGCGACAGGCGCTTACGTCTGGTGAATGGACAGTTGCAGGAGGAGGCATGATTGCCCGTTGGTTCTGGCGCGAATGGCGCTCGCCTTCATTACTGATTGTCTGGCTGGCGCTGAGCCTGGCGGTAGCCTGCGTACTGGCGCTGGGCAACATCAGCGACCGTATGGAAAAAGGGCTGAGCCAGCAAAGCCGCGAGTTTATGGCGGGAGATCGCGCGCTGCAAAGTTCACGTACCGTGCCGAAAGCGTGGATTGACGAGGCGCGGCAGCGGGGGTTGAAAGTCGGCGAGCAGCTGACTTTCGCGACCATGACTTTTGCCCGTGACACGCCGCAGTTGGCGAACGTCAAAGCGGTGGATGATGTGTATCCGATGTACGGCACGTTGCAGACCAATCCGCCGGGGCTGAAACCGCAGCCGGGTTCGGTGCTGCTGGCCCCACGCCTGATGGCGCTGCTCAATCTAAAAATCGGTGATTCCATTGACGTCGGAGACGCCACGCTGCGCATCGCCGGCGAGGTGGTGCAGGAGCCAGATTCCGGTTTTAATCCGTTCCAGATAGCGCCGCGCCTGATGATGAGCATGGCGGATGTCGAAAAAACGGCGGCGGTCCAGCCGGGAAGCCGCGTGACATGGCGCTATAAATTTGGCGGAACGCCGCAGCAACTGGACGCGTACGAAAAATGGCTGTTGCCGCAGCTAAAGCCTGAACAGCGCTGGTACGGGCTGGAGCAGGATGAAGGCGCGCTGGGGAAATCACTTGAACGTTCACAACAGTTTCTGCTGCTGTCGGCGCTGTTAACGCTGCTGCTGGCGGTCGCTGCGGTTGCTGTGGCGATGAGCCATTATTGCCGCAGCCGTTACGATCTGGTGGCTATACTGAAAACCCTCGGCGCGGGCAGAGCGCAACTGCGTAGGCTGATTGTTGGTCAATGGTTGATGGTGCTGGCGTTGTCTGGCGTGACCGGTGGGCTTTTCGGGCTGTTATTTGAGCACGCGCTGGTGGTGTTACTCAGGCCGGTCCTGCCCGGCGATCTGCCGCCCGCCAGCCCCTGGCCGTGGCTGTGGGCCTTAGGCACCATGACGGTAATTTCGCTGTTGGTAGGGTTGCGTCCTTATCGGCTACTGCTGGCGACGCAGCCGCTACGTGTGTTACGCCGTGACGTGGTGGCAAACGTCTGGCCGCTGAAGTTTTATTTGCCGGTGGTATTGGTTGTTGTGGTCGTCCTGCTCGCTGGACTGATGGGGGGAAGCCTGCTGTTATGGGCTGTGCTGGCCGGTGCGGTAGTACTGGCGCTGGTGTGCGGCGTGCTCGGTTGGATGCTGCTTAACGTGCTGCGTGGTCTGACGCTCACCTCGCTGCCGTTGCGTTTAGCGGTCAGTCGACTGTTGCGCCAGCCGTGGTCAACGCTCAGTCAACTGTCGGCATTTTCACTTTCCTTTATGCTGCTGGCGCTGCTGCTGGTGCTGCGCGGCGATCTGCTCGATCGCTGGCAGCAGCAAATGCCGCCGGAAAGTCCAAATTATTTCTTGATTAACATTGCCAGTGAGCAGGTTGTACCGCTGAAGTCATTCCTGTCGGAACATCAGGTGATCCCGGAATCGTTCTATCCCATTGTACGTGCGCGTCTGACAGCCATTAATGATAAGCCGACCGAAGGAAATCAGGATGAGGCGCTTAACCGTGAACTTAATCTGACCTGGCAGGATACCCGCCCGGATCATAACCCGATAACTGCCGGAAGTTGGCCGCCGAAAGCGGGGGAAGTGTCGATGGAAGAAGGGCTGGCGAAGCGGCTAAACGTGAAGCTCGGCGATCGGGTGACCTTTATGGGCGATACCCAGGATTTCAGCGCCACGGTCAGCAGCCTGCGTAAAGTGGACTGGGAAAGCCTGCGGCCTAACTTCTTCTTTATTTTCCCTTCCGGGGCGCTGGACGATCAGCCCCAGAGCTGGTTAACCAGCTTTCGTTGGGAGAACGGCAATGGCATGTTGACGCAGCTTAACCGCGAATTCCCGACCATCAGCCTGCTGGATATTGGCGCCATCCTCAAACAGGTGGGCCAGGTGCTGGAGCAGGTAAGTAGAGCGCTGGAAGTGATGGTGGTGCTGGTTACCGCCTGCGGCATGTTGTTGCTGTTGGCGCAGGTTCAGGTGGGGATGCGTCAACGTCATCAGGAACTGGTGGTCTGGCGCACGCTGGGAGCAGGCAAGAAATTGCTGCGTACTACGCTGTGGTGCGAGTTCGCTATGCTCGGGATGGTCGCCGGGCTGGTGGCGGCCATCGGTGCGGAAACCGCGCTGGCTGTATTGCAAACCCGCGTATTTGACTTCCCGTGGGAGCCAGACTGGCGGCTGTGGGTTGTGTTGCCGCTTTGTGGTGCATTACTCCTCTCTTTATGCGGCGGATGGCTCGGTTCACGACTGCTTAAAGGTAAAGCGCTGTTCCGTCAGTTCAGTAATTAATTCCTGCCAGTGATGATTACGCACCGGTTCTTTAAATCGGTGCGTTTTTTTATCTATGTAGCACAAATTGATAACCCCTTGATATTTAACAGCACAGAACAATAAAAACCCAACAACACGAGTGTATTAATAAACGTTAATATTTGTATGCTTAATAATTGGCAGGCTATCTATCAAGGTACAAATAATGACTATAAAAAAAACGGCGCTGGCGGTATCGATCGGCGCAGCAGTGGCATTAACGACTTTCGCTTCCCAGGCGGAAATCACGATCCTGAAACAAGATCCGCAGGCGGGCGATCCGCTGAGCCGTCTTAACTTCACCGTCGGCGGGAGTATTCGTCCGCAGTTCCAGAATATGGCCGGTGACGATGGTAAGAATGGCTACAAACGTAATGGCTTCGACGGCGGGACGCGTTTCCGCTTCGCCGCAGACTACTATCTGTTTGATGATATCAGTTGGGTGAGCTACTACGAGCTGGGCGTTAACTTCCCGGCCATGTTCAACTGGGATAATCACTACGCTGACGGCGCCAACGATACCACGCGTCGTATGCTGTACACCGGTCTGAAGAGCGCGACCTGGGGTACGCTGACCTTCGGCCAACAGAACAGTATTTACTATGATGTGGTCGGGGCGAAAACGGATATCTGGGATTACGATATGATCGGTCAGGCGCCAGGTAACGGTATCAATGGCGACTATGACGGTTCCTATCGTACACGTAAATCGTTGAAGTATAAGAAAACGGTGGGGGATGTTGATCTCTACGCATCTTATCTGTTCAGCGATGATTACAACCCGAACAACGGCCTGCGCTACAAGCGTAAAGGCGGCGGCTCGTTGGGTGTGGATTACCACATCACCGATGACCTGACCTGGGGTACGGCGTGGAACTACACCCGTGCGGAAATGCGTGGCGACACCAGCAAAACCTACGATCAAAACATCGTCGGTACCGCACTGAGCTGGAAACCGGACAACTGGACCTTCTCAATGGGCGGCGGCTGGTATCAAAACTTCATGACCACCAAAAAAGTTTCGGTTAACGACTACTTTGCCGGTGATGCCTGGGGTCTGGAATACTTCGCGGGTTATACCTTCCCGATTGGTCAGTATGCGCTGAAATCTGTTCAGCCGTACTTTATGGGCGATCGTATCGAATACGTGAATGGTCGTAACTATCTGCGTACCGACAACGGTGTGGGTATCAGCTTCCAGTTGGATTACGGTTTCCGTGTGGATTACGAACACGTCTTTACCTCCAGCACCGACAACCTGGGCGATATGAACCTGGTGCGTCTGCGTTACGACTTCTAAGTCAATTTTCCTTCCAAAGCCGGGTAGCCAGGGCGTTATCCGGTTTTTTACTCTCCGTTGCCGAAAAACGCATAAGCACCTTCCTTGCACATTCAACGACATACTTCGCAACATCATGAAATAATTTCAAGGACAGCGGGTTGTGATCTGTGTCATGTTAGAAATCTGCCTGTTATCAGGCCAACGAGAACAACGCCGCATGAACGGCGTGAGACATGACACCACAACGTTAAAATGGAGAAAATATGGGATTGCGTCAGAGTTTACGCGTCGCGACCGGGGCGCTGTTACTGGCCTGCGGCTTACAATTTGCTCATGCGAACAGTGACCCGCATACCATCGTGTTTGGCGTCGCGCCTGGACCGTACGGCGATATGGTGAAACAGGCTATTGCCCCTACGCTGAAAGAGAAAGGCTATAAGGTGGTGGTGCGCGAATTCAGCGACTACGTGCAGCCGAATATGGCGCTCTCCAACGGCAGCATTGATGCCAACCTGTTCCAGCACTCGCTCTATTTTGACAAATTCACCGCCGATAAAGGACTGAAGCTGAGCAAGCTGATTGTGGTCCCGACGGCCGGGATGGGGTTTTACTCGCACAAAATCAAAAGTCTGGATGAGTTGAAAAAAGGGGATGTGATCACGCTGTCCAACGATCCGACCAACCTGGCCCGCGGTCTGCGTTTCCTGCAATCCATTGGCCTTATCACCATCAAAGACAATATCGATCCCACGAAAGCCTCCGAGCGTGATATCGCCAGCAACCCGAAAGGGCTGGTGTTTAAACCCTTGGAAGCGGCGCAACTGCCACGCACTTTGGACGGTGTGACCGGCGCGCTGGTCAACGGTAACTTTGCCGTGGCGGCAAAACTGGATCTTTCCAGCGCCATCAAGCAAGAGCATCTGGACGAAAACCTGAAAAATATCATTGCGGTACGCAGTGAAGATGCGGATAAACCGTTCGCGAAAGATATTGTTGAAGCGGTGAAGTCTCCGGCGTATCGCGCGGTGATCGACGATCCGCAAAACATCTACAGCGCTTTCCAGAAACCGGAATGGATGTCGGCAGCCCAATAATCGCTGCATGCAAGGGTTAACAGGGGCAGCGGCGACTGCCCTTTTCGCATTTCTGAGGTGGATATGATTGAGATAGAAAAGGTTTGCGTGGATTTTACCGCAGGCCGTGGACCCTCAACCCGGGCGGTTGATGACGTCAGCTTGCATATTGGCGCGGGCGAGATATTTGGTATTGTCGGGACCAGCGGCGCGGGGAAAAGTACGCTACTGCGCACCTTGAACGCCTTAACGCGTCCGAGCAAGGGAAGCGTGAAGGTGAACGGCGTAGAAATTTCTGCGCTGGAAGGCGCTCAGTTACGTAAAGCGCGTCAGCGCATTGGCATGATTTTTCAGCACTTTAATCTGATGCATACCCGCACCGTGGCGCAAAACGTCGCCTTTAGTCTGAAAGCTGCCGGGTGGGAACGCAGCAAGATTGCTCCACGCGTCACCGAGATTCTGGCGCTGGTCGGACTGTCTGATAAGGCGAACCGTTTTCCGGTTCAGCTCAGCGGTGGTCAGAAGCAGCGCGTAGGTATTGCCCGTGCGATTGCTAATCATCCGGATGTGTTGCTGTGCGATGAACCCACTTCCGCGTTAGATCTCGAAACCTCGGCCACGATTCTGGCGCTGCTTAAGCAGATCAACCAACAGTTGGGGATCACGATCGTGCTGATCACTCACGAGATGAACGTGATCAAATCGATTTGCGATCGCGTGGCGGTGATGTCAGGCGGCAAGGTGGTGGAGTCCGGGGAGGTGTTTGACGTTTTTGCTCACCCACAGCACGCCTTCACCCAGCAACTGGTGTCGCATACTCTCAATCTGACGCTACCTGAGCGTCTGCGCCAGCATCTGCCCGGCCAGTTGCTGAAAATTCTTTTTATCGGCGATTCGGCGGAACAGCCTGTGCTGTCAGAAGTTGCGGTTAAATTTGGCGTGGCGGTGAACATTCTGCACGGCAAAATTGAATATATCGGAGAACGCGCGCTGGGGATTCTGGTGGTGCAACTCACCGCGCCGCATAACCCTTCTGCGGTGGATGTCGCCGTGGAACATATTCGTCAACGTACTGCTCAAGTGGAGGTGATTCGTGGATGATTTATTGCCTGATTTGACGCTGGCGTTTAATGAAACCTTCCAGATGCTGAGCATCTCAACGGTGCTGGCGATTATTGGCGGTTTGCCGCTCGGTTTTCTAATTTTCGTCACCGATCGGCATTTATTCTGGCAGAACCGTTTTGTGTATCTGCTCAGCTCCGTGCTGGTAAATATTATCCGCTCGGTACCGTTTGTGATCCTGCTGGTGCTGCTGCTACCGCTCACCCAGTTTTTGCTCGGCAATACCATCGGACCGATTGCCGCCTCCGTGCCGCTTTCCGTGGCGGCGATTGCTTTTTATGCCCGGCTGGTGGATAGCGCGCTACGCGAAGTGGATAAAGGCATTATTGAGGCGGCGGAAGCGTTTGGCGCCAGCCCGATGCGCATCATCTGCACCGTGTTGTTGCCGGAGGCCAGCGCGGGACTGTTGCGTGGACTGACGATCACGTTGGTGAGCCTGATCGGTTACTCCGCGATGGCCGGGATTGTCGGCGGCGGTGGGGTAGGTGACCTGGCGATTCGCTTTGGTTATTACCGCTATGAAACCCAGGTCATGATCGTCACCGTTGTCGCGCTGATTATTCTGGTGCAGGTCGTGCAGGTGCTGGGCGACTGGCTGGCGAAACGCGCGGATAAGCGCGACAGGCATTAATTACTGTGCGTTAAGCCATCCGGCCACGTCCTGCCAGGTGCCGCGAAAGACGATTTTCGCGGCTTTCTTTTCCAGTTGATAGCGATACATCGGGTCGTAATACTCGTTGAGCAACGGCACCAGCCAGCCCATGTGGGCGTCGGTACTGCCCGTCGACTGCTGTTCGTGCAGAGCCACGTCAAGCAGGGCGGTCAGCTCGGCAAAGCGCTGTAACCCCAGACGACGGCGGATAGCAAACAGACCGTGGTGCAGATACTCACTGTATTCCTGCCAGCCCTGGATCTCACCATAAGCGTGGGTAAAATCGTGGTGCATGCGCACGAAATACTCCTCGCGCAGGCGCTCCAGACGCAGCTCAAGAGGATCGTCCACCACCGCAATGGACGCCTCGGTCATGCGCTCGCGCAGGCATTCGGGCAGATGGTTAGCGCCGATCATCCGGCCTTCATCTTCCAGCACCCACTGGCGCAAATCCTGTCGGCTGTCCGTTTTGAGCATTTCGACTGCCAGCAGGTTTTCAAAACTCGCCTGGCTTAGCTGCGGCTCTACGGTACGTCCAAACGAGGAACCGCGATGGTGCGCCAGTCCTTCGAGATCCACACCGTTCGGCTGCTGTTGAACCAGTTGCGTTTTACCGTTCCCGGTACAGCCGCCAATTAAGACGATCGGTTTTTGCACCAATTCTTCCGTTATCCGTATGACCGCCTGGCGCAGAGCCTTATAACCACCTTGTATCAGCGGGTAGTCAATGCCGGACTCGTGCAGCCACTGCTGCACAATATGCGAACGCTGACCGCCGCGCGCGCAGCATAAATATCCTTTTGGATACTGGCGACAAGCACTCTGCCAGGCGTACATGCGCTGTTGGCGGGTTTCACCCGAGACCAGTTGATGGCCCAATTCCAGGGCAGCCTCAGGCCCCTGACGTTTATAACAGGTACCGACGGCGGCGCGTTCGTCATCGTTCATTAAGGGGAGATTGACTGCGCCCGGCATCGCGCCTTGTTGAAATTCGACGGGGGCGCGTACATCGATAATAGGCGTACCGGCGAGCAGAATCGCGCGATAGTCCTGTGCTGTTTGTGTGTCTTGCATAATAAAAAACGAAACCTCAAATCATCTTGCGTATCATTTTACGCGCCAAAGAGCAGGATGACTTGATTTTCAATCGCGTGCATTGTTGAAAATTGCTAAAAATCCGGCGATTTCTGGTTTTCGCTGCGTAAATAACGTCACAATATCTTCCACAGCCTTACCTGCGCCAAACTTATGCCAGGCGAGACTTAAGGGGGAAGGGGGGCGCATAGTAGGAATAATGCTACTGACCAGTTGCCCGTTATCAAGCAATGGCTGGCACAGCGGTTGCGGAACAAAGCCGATACCCACCCCGGCAAGATGCGCCGCAATTTTGGTTTCCATGTCCGGGACAATAATCTCTTTTTGGCCGGGAAGCCGCCACGCGACCCGTTTGGTCAGGGTGCGCGCACTGTCTTCAATGTTGATCGCCGGAAAACGGCGCAACTGCGCTTCCGTTAATGGACCACTGACGTCTGCCAATGGATGATTCGCCGACATAACAAACCGCCACTGAACAGACCCCAAAGGATCGAGGGTAAAGGTGTTGGCCATTGGTTCAGTACCCGTGACGCCGATAGCCAGAGAGAATCCTTCATACAGCAGTGAATCCCAGACGCCCATATAGATTTGCCGGGAAAAGTGAAACTGAGTAAAGGGATAGCGGGCGTTAAGCCAGGATAACAGGCGAGCGACGGCTTGCGGGCTATACAGCAGGTTGTTGACCACGATATTCACCTGACGCTCTACGCCGTCGTTCACTTGCTGTAATTCGCTGGGCATGCTGTCCAGCCAGGCGAGCCAGTCCTTTGCCTGAGAAAGAAGATGCGAGCCCGCGGCGGTTAACGTAACGCTGCGGGTGGTGCGAAAGAACAGAGCAACCCCGGTATTTTCTTCCAGAAGCTTAATGCGATAGCTGATGGTGGCCGTGGTTTTACACAAGCGATCCGCCGCCCTGGAGAAACTCCCTGTTTCGGCTACGCCAATAAAAGTACGCAGTGTTTCTGGATCAAACATCGTCAGCTACTCCCTGAATGCTCTTCCGCAAGCCTGATTTCTTGTTCTCTGATTTATAAGTATTTTTACATAATGGCCTTGTTTAAATTGTGGTCTAAATCGAATTTTGGAAAAATATTCCAACTTTTGTGTTGATGTTAAATCCCGAAGGTTTTAGATTGCATGATATTGAAGCCGCTAACTGTTCTGGCTGCGGTTCAGAGGAATTCAGTTACAAGGAAAAGATGATGAAACTTGAGGTATTACCGTTAAATCAGCACACGTTCAGCGCCTATGGCGATGTCATCGAAACCCATAAACGTGATTTTTTTCATATCAATGATGGGTTGGTTGAACGTTATCACGATCTGGCTAATGTGGAGATCCTTGAGCAGGACCGAACGCTCATCAGCATTAACCGCGCGCAACCGGCAGCGATGCCTTTTATTGTGCATGAACTGGAGCGCCACCCGCTGGGTACCCAGGCATTTATGCCCATGAAGGGCGAAGCGTTTGTGGTGATTGTCGCACTTGGTGAGGACAAACCCGATCTTTCCACCTTAAAAGCTTTTATCACCAATGGTCAACAGGGGGTGAATTATCACCGAAACGTCTGGCATCACCCGCTGTTTGCCTGGCAAACCGTGACCGATTTCCTGACGGTCGATCGTGGTGGTAGCGATAATTGCGATGTTGAACGTATCCCGGCACATGAACTCTGTTTTGCGTGACGCTATTGGCCTTCTTGCTTAATATGAGCATATTGTTCATTGTTTATGCTCATATTTTGGGCCGGAGTAAATGTAGTGGAGACGGAAGTAAGACGGCGCGGCAGGCCTGGACAGACGGAGCCGGTTGCGCAGAAAGGCGCTCAGGCGCTCGAAAGAGGCATTGCGATTTTGCAGTATCTCGAAAGAAGTGGGGGGAGTTCGTCAGTCAGCGATATTTCCGGCAGTCTGGATTTACCGCTCTCCACGACTTTTCGCCTGCTAAAGGTTTTACAGGGTGCTGATTTTGTCTATCAGGACAGTCAGTTAGGATGGTGGCATATCGGTTTAGGCGTCTTCAATGTGGGCTCCGCGTATATTCATAATCGCGACGTCCTGTCGGTAGCCGGACCATTTATGCACCGATTAATGCTGCTGTCAGGCGAAACGGTGAATGTCGCGATTCGTAATGGCACTGAAGCGGTGCTGATTGGCCAGAAGGAGTGCAAATCGATGGTCAGGATGTGTGCACCTTTGGGCAGCCGTATGCCGTTGCATGCTTCCGGTGCGGGGAAAGCATTGCTTTATCCGCTGATGGAAGAAGAGTTAATGGACATTGTCGTGAAAACGGGTTTGCAGCAGTTTACGCCGAACACGTTGGTGGATTTTCCTACTCTGCTGCGTAATCTGGAACAGGCGCGCGAGAATGGCTATATCGTTGATCACGAAGAACATGTTGTTGGATTGAATTGCATCGCTTCGGCTATCTATGACGATGCAGGCAGTGTAGTGGCTGCCATCTCTATTTCAGGGCCCGCATCCAGACTGACGGAAGATCGTTTTATTAGTCAGGGGGAGCTGGTACGGGATACAGCACGAGATATCAGTACGGCGCTTGGGTTAAAAGCACCCGTAGCTTAAGTCGCAACCCGCTCAGAGGAGCGGGACTTTTTTGGATTTTTTTAAAGTTGGAAAAATTTTCCAATAAATAGAGGTAGAAAGAAAATGGCAAAAATGAGAGCCGTTGACGCGGCAATGTATGTGCTGGAAAAAGAAGGTATCACCACCGCATTTGGCGTGCCTGGAGCGGCAATCAACCCGTTCTATTCCGCAATGCGTAATCACGGCGGCATCCGTCACATTCTGGCTCGCCACGTTGAAGGCGCCTCCCATATGGCGGAAGGTTATACGCGTGCCGCTGCAGGCAACATTGGCGTCTGCCTTGGCACTTCAGGCCCGGCTGGAACTGACATGATCACTGCACTGTATTCCGCCTCTGCCGACTCTATTCCTATTTTATGTATCACTGGTCAGGCGCCTCGTGCCCGCCTGCATAAGGAAGATTTTCAGGCTGTCGATATTGAATCTATCGCTAAACCGGTCAGCAAAATGGCGGTAACGGTACGTGAAGCGGCACTGCTGCCTCGGGTTTTACAGCAGGCATTCCATGTCATGCGCTCAGGTCGCCCTGGCCCGGTGCTGATCGATTTGCCTTTTGATGTCCAGGTTGAAGAAATCGAATTCGATCCCGACATGTATGAGCCTTTGCCGGTGTACAAACCAGCCGCCAGCCGCAAGCAAATTGAGAGAGCGCTGGAAATGCTAATCCAGGCGGAACGTCCGGTTATCGTAGCAGGGGGCGGGGTGATTAATGCTGATGCTTCCGCACTGCTGCAACGTTTTGCGGAGCTGACCCATGTACCGGTTATCCCTACCTTGATGGGCTGGGGATGTATCCCTGACGATCATGAGTTAATGGCCGGCATGGTCGGGCTACAAACCGCGCACCGCTACGGAAATGCCACGCTGCTTGCTTCTGATATGGTGTTCGGTATTGGTAACCGTTTTGCTAACCGTCACACCGGCTCGGTCTCGAAGTACACCGAAGGGCGCAAAATCATTCATTTCGACATTGAACCGACGCAAATTGGCCGTGTTCTGTGCCCGGATTTGGGCATTGTTTCTGATGCCAAAGCCGCGCTGACCTTGTTGATTGAAGTCGCTCAGGAAATGCAGAAAGCCGGACGTTTACCTTGCCGGAATAGCTGGGTTGATGAATGCCAACAGCGTAAGCGAACGTTACTGCGTAAAACCCACTTCGACAATGTCCCGGTGAAACCGCAGCGTGTCTATGAAGAGATGAATAAAGCCTTTGGTCGCGACGTTTGCTACGTCACCACCATCGGATTATCACAAATTGCCGCTGCGCAAATGCTGCATGTGTTCAAAGAGCGTCACTGGATCAACTGCGGCCAGGCTGGCCCTCTCGGCTGGACGCTGCCTGCGGCATTAGGGGTTTGTGTTGCCGACCCAACACGCAATGTCGTCGGGATTTCGGGGGATTTTGACTTCCAGTTCCTGATTGAAGAACTGGCGGTAGGCGCGCAATTCAATATTCCTTACATCCATGTGCTGGTCAACAACGCCTATCTGGGCCTGATTCGTCAATCGCAGCGTGCTTTTGATATGGATTACTGCGTCCAACTGGCGTTTGAAAATATCAACTCCAGCGAAGTAAACGGCTATGGCGTCGATCACGTCAAAGTGGCAGAGGGATTAGGTTGTAAGGCCATTCGCGTCTTCAAACCTGAAGATCTCGCTCCGGCGTTTGAACAAGCCAAAGTCCTGATGGCGCAGTATCGCGTTCCGGTTGTGGTCGAAGTGATCCTTGAGCGAGTGACCAATATCTCGATGGGTAGCGAGCTGGATAACGTGACCGAGTTTGAAGAGGTTGCAGACGGTGCAGTTGATGCGCCAACCGAAACCTGTTTTATGAAATATGAATAGAGGAGGTGACAGATGTTACGGTTCTCAGCCAATCTTTCCATGCTGTTTCTGGAATACAGTTTCCTTGAGCGTTTCGACAAAGCGGCGCAAGCGGGGTTTCGTGGCGTAGAGTTTATGTTTCCCTACGATTACGACATTGACGTCTTAAAGGAAAAACTGCAGACCAACAAGCTGGAGCATACGTTGCATAATCTCCCCGCCGGAGATTGGGCGGCGGGTGAACGTGGTATCGCCTGTATTCCGGGGCGCGAAGAAGAGTTTCGTGATGGTGTGGCCGCGGCTATTCGCTATGCGAAGGGGCTGGGCAATAAAAAAATCAATTGCCTGGTAGGTAAAACACCGGCGGGTTTTTCGACTGAACAGATCCAGCAAACGCTGGTGGAAAATCTGCGCTATGCGGCCAACATGTTAGCGAAAGAAGATATTTTATTGCTGATTGAGCCGATCAACCATTTTGATATTCCTGGTTTCTTTCTCACCGGTACACATCAGGCGTTAGCGTTAATTGATAGCGTCGGATGCAATAATATCAAAATTCAGTATGACATTTATCATATGCAGCGCATGGAAGGGGAATTAACCCAGACCATGACCACGTGGGCAAATAAAATAGGTCATTTGCAAATTGCAGATAACCCTCGTCGCGGAGAGCCTGGGACCGGGGAAATCAATTATGACTTTATTTTTAAGTTTATTGATAAATCAGGTTATGACGGGTGGGTAGGCTGCGAATATAAGCCGCTGACGACCACCGAAGCAGGATTATCGTGGATTAATCAGTATCGATAATTTGTAAGTAATTTCAGGCAACACTATTTTTTCCACTCTGTTGGAAGGGAATCGTTTTGCCTGAATTCAGGAATACCGACAGATATAAAAGAGGTTGCAAATGAAACTGGGATTTATTGGCCTGGGTATTATGGGATCGCCAATGGCGATTAATCTGGCGCGTGCCGGACATCAATTACATGTCACGACCATTGGACCTGTGGTTGAAGAGTTGCTGTCACTGGGGGCGGTTAATGTTGAAACTGCGCGTCAGGTGACTGATTTCGCAGATATTATATTCATCATGGTGCCGGATACGCCGCAGGTTGAAGAAGTGCTTTTTGGTGAACACGGGTGCGCTAAAACCGCATTGCAGGGAAAAACCATTGTCGATATGAGTTCTATTTCTCCTATCGAAACCAAGCGTTTTGCTCAGCAGGTTAATGAACTCGGCGGGGATTACCTGGATGCGCCTGTGTCCGGTGGGGAAATTGGCGCTCGCGAAGGGACGCTGTCCATTATGGTTGGCGGTGAAGCTGATGTATTTGAACGGGTGAAACCGCTCTTTGATATTCTGGGAAAAAATATCACTCTGGTGGGCGGGAATGGTGATGGCCAAACCTGTAAAGTGGCTAACCAAATTATCGTGGCCTTAAATATTGAAGCCGTTTCTGAGGCGCTGGTATTTGCCTCTAAAGCGGGCGCGGATCCGGTTCGCGTGCGTCAGGCATTAATGGGCGGGTTTGCCTCATCTCGTATTCTGGAAGTACATGGTGAGCGCATGATTAAGCGCACTTTTGATCCCGGATTCAAAATTGCACTGCATCAAAAAGATCTCAACCTTGCATTACAAAGTGCCAAGGCGCTCTCATTGAATTTGCCTAATACGGCAACCTGTCAGGAGTTATTTAATACCTGTGCCGCGAATGGTGGTAGCCAGTTGGATCACTCGGCAATGGTTCAGGCCCTGGAATTAATGGCTAATCATAAATTGTCATGATCGTTGGTATCGCTGCAATCCTGCAGCGATACATTTTAATCAGACACACTTTGGAAAGGTGCATGTCATGAGTGAAAAAAATACATCCGGTATTGAATACTGGAAGAAGATCGTCGTCGTAATGAGTCTGGGTTGGGTTGCAATATGGATTTATCGCACCGTATTAACCCCTATTTATCCTGAGATTCAGGCTTCCCTGGGCAATGTCAGCAATGCTGAAATTGGCGCCATCGCCAGTTTCTATTTTTTCGCCTATTGCAGTATGCAAATTCCCTGCGGAATTTTGGTCGATAAGCTTGGCCAGAAAATTATGCTGATGTGTGGGTTTACGCTCTTTATTATTGGTACGCTCAGTATCGCAAAAGCCACGGGACTGGTGATGATCTATGCCGGTTCGCTGATGGCAGGAGCGGGCTGCGCCTCTTTCTTTAGTTCTGCGTATTCTCTCTCTTCGGCAAATGTCCCGCAGGCTCGCCGGGCACTGGCAAACGCCATCATTAATAGCGGCTCTGCGATTGGGATGGGGATCGGTTTAATCGGCTCCAGCGTGTTGGTTAAAAGTATGAGCATGGCCTGGCAAAACGTGTTGTTCCTGGTTGCGGCTGTGTTGGTGGTGATGTTGTGCGTATTTACTTTGGTTATCCGCGGTAAGGCAAAAAGCGAAACGGCGGTGTCAGAGCAAAAAACGCAGACGGCAACGATGACAGAAGAGAAAAGTCCGCCGCTGTTTTCGGGTTTGTTATGCAGCGTCTACTTCCTCTATTTCTGTACCTGTTATGGCTATTACCTGATTGTGACCTGGCTTCCGTCCTATCTGCAGACTGAAAGGGGATTTGATGGTGGCGCGATTGGGGTTGCCTCGGCTTTGGTCGCCGTGGTGGGAGTTCCCGGTGCGTTGTTCTTCAGCCATCTGTCCGATAAATTCCGTAACAGCAAAGTCAAAGTCATTCTTGGGCTGGAAATTATGGCCGCCGCAATGCTGGTGTTTACGGTGTTATCGCCGAATACCACGATGTTGATGGTCAGCCTGACTCTGTACGGTTTATTGGGAAAAATGGCGGTGGATCCCATCCTGATCTCCTTCGTGTCTGAACAGGCGTCGGCGAAAACGTTGGGCAGAGCATTTAGCCTGTTTAACTTCTTTGGTATGAGTTCAGCCGTTATTGCGCCAACGTTAACCGGATTTATTTCCGATTTGACTGGCTCAAAAGAGATAAGCTTTGTCATCTCGGCTTGTCTGGTTGTTACCGGAACGCTTATTTTTGCCGGCGTGACGTTATATAAAAAGAAAGCAACACCAGTTACTGCTTCAGCATAAAAATATAATTAAAACTATTTGCATTACTTAATATATTGTTTTTGTTCCACATAGCTAAACCCATTACAACGTTATCCGATACGTGACAAGAGGGATTTATGGAACAGCAAAGAGATCTATACCAACAACGTGGTTATAGTGACGACTTATTACCGAAAACGGCAGCACAACGAAACTGGAAAACATTTAACTATTTTACTTTATGGATGGGGTCAGTACATAACGTACCTAATTATGTTATGGTTGGCGGGTTCTTCATTCTCGGACTGTCCACATTCAGTATTATGCTGGCTATTATTATTAGTGCATTGTTTATTGCATTAGTCATGGTTATGAACGGCGCCGCCGGAAGTAAATATGGTGTACCTTTTGCAATGATTCTGCGTGGCTCGTATGGCGTACGTGGCGCGCTTTTCCCGGGATTATTAAGAGGCGGCATTGCAGCAATTATGTGGTTCGGGCTGCAATGTTATGCTGGATCGCTGGCTTTTCTTATTCTGATTGGCAAGATATGGCCTGGGTTTTTAACGCTGGGCGGTGATTTTACACTACTGGGGTTGTCTCTGCCGGGGTTAATCACATTTCTTATCTTTTGGCTGATTAACGTTGGTATCGGTTTTGGCGGCGGTAAAGTATTAAATAAATTTACTGCGATCCTGAACCCTTGCATTTATATCGTTTTTGGCGGAATGGCTATCTGGGCGATATCCCTGGTAGGGATTGGCCCCATTCTGGACTACATTCCGGGCGGTGTGCAAAAAGCGGGAAACAGCGGATTCCTGTTCCTGGTAGTGATTAACGCCGTGGTTGCGGTATGGGCCGCTCCGGCGGTGAGCGCATCGGACTTTACGCAAAATGCCCACTCATTTCGTGAACAGGCGTTAGGCCAGACGCTGGGTCTTATTGTCGCGTACGTGTTATTTGCGATTGCCAGCGTGTGTATTATTGCTGGTGCCAGTATTCATTATGGAACGGATACCTGGAATGTGCTGGATATCGTACAGCGTTGGGACAGTCTGTTTGCCTCATTCTTCGCAGTTTTGGTTATTCTGATGACCACAATTTCAACAAACGCTACGGGTAATATTATCCCGGCTGGTTATCAGATTGCCGCAATTGCGCCAACAAAACTAACATATAAAAAAGGTGTATTGATTGCCAGTATTATTAGCTTACTGATTTGTCCATGGAAGCTTATGGAAAATCAGAGCAGCATTTATCTGTTTCTGGACATCATCGGCGGTATGCTCGGTCCTGTTATTGGTGTTATGTTGGCGCACTATTTTGTCGTTATGCGTGGCAAGATTAATCTTGATGAATTATATACCGCCAGTGGTAATTACCAATATTATGATAATGGATTTAACCTGACGGCATTCTCCGTAACGTTAGTGGCGGTAATTCTTTCACTGGGTGGGAAGTTTATTCCATTGCTTGAGCCGTTATCGCGAGTGTCGTGGTTTGTTGGGGTTATTGTCGCATTTGTGGCATATGCCTTACTGAAAAAAAGAATGGTTGGACAACCTGCCGCAGTAGAAAAAGCAACAGGTCAGTTGTAATGAAATCAGTAAACGTAGGTGTAAGCGTGCGTTATTTATAAAAACTATCTGTATCCATACAAGGAGTTCGTTATGTCTTTTGATTTAATTATTAAGAACGGTACTGTTATTTTAGAAAATGAAGCTCGTATTGTTGATATTGCCGTCCAGGCAGGAAAAATCGCCGCCATTGGTGAGAATCTGGGGGAGGCAAAGCAGGTAATGGATGCGACAGGTCTGGTGGTTTCACCGGGCATGGTCGATGCGCATACCCATATCTCTGAGCCGGGGCGTACACATTGGGAAGGCTATGAGACCGGAACGCGTGCCGCGGCAAAAGGCGGTATCACCACAATGATCGAAATGCCTCTCAACCAACTGCCCGCGACGGTGGATCGCGAAACCATCGAACTTAAATTTGATGCGGCAAAAGGCAAATTGACCATTGATGCCGCGCAGCTTGGCGGTCTGGTTTCTTACAACCTTGATCGTCTGCACGAGCTGGATGAGGTCGGTGTCGTCGGTTTCAAATGCTTCGTTGCCACCTGTGGCGATCGCGGAATCGACAATGACTTCCGTGACGTTAACGACTGGCAGTTCTACAAAGGCGCGCAGAAGTTAGCAGAAATGGACCAGACGGTGCTGGTGCATTGCGAAAATGCGCTCATTTGCGACGAGCTTGGCGAGGAAGCTAAACGCGAAGGCCGTGTGACGGCACATGATTATGTGGCTTCACGTCCGGTTTTCACTGAGGTGGAAGCTATTCGCCGTGTGCTGTATCTGGCAAAAGTCGCCGGTTGCCGCCTGCACGTTTGCCATATCAGCAGCCCGGAAGGCGTGGAAGAAGTGACCCGTGCCCGCCAGGAAGGCCAGGATGTGACCTGCGAATCCTGCCCGCATTATTTTGTGCTGGATACCGATCAGTTTGAAGAGATTGGCACGCTGGCAAAATGTTCTCCGCCGATCCGCGATCGACAGAATCAACAAGGTATGTGGGAAAAACTGTTCAATGGTGAGATTGACTGCCTGGTTTCCGACCACTCGCCATGCCCACCAGAAATGAAGGCTGGCAATATCATGCAGGCGTGGGGCGGCATTGCCGGACTGCAGAGCTGCATGGACGTCATGTTTGATGAGGCCGTGCAAAAACGCGGTATGTCGCTGCCGCTATTCGCTAAATTGATGGCAACCAACGCCGCAGATATTTTTGGCCTGAAACAGAAAGGACGTATTGCCCCGGGTAAAGATGCTGACTTCGTCTTTATTCAACCGGACAGCAAATACGTTCTGAAAAACGAAGACCTGGAATACCGTCACAAAGTCAGCCCGTATGTTGGCCGGACGATTGGCGCGCGCATTACGAAAACTATTCTTCGCGGGGATGTTGTCTATGACATCGAGCAGGGATTCCCGGTAGCGCCAAAAGGTCAATTTATCCTTAAACATCAACAATAATGTGATGCGAATTAATGCCCGTCATGCTGGCGGGCATTCTCTATTTTAAGGTATGAATATGCTTCCTGTTATTAACCGCGAAAGTTTGCTATCTGGCTTTCAGTGGTTTTTCTTTATTTTTTGCAATACGGTCGTGGTCCCCCCAACGCTGGTTTCTGCTTTTCATCTCCCCGCGAGCAATTTGTTAATGCTCACGCAATACGCTTTTTTCACGACATCGCTGGCCTGCCTTGCGCAGGTCATTTGTGGCCATCGTCGCGCCATTATGGAAGGCCCGACCGGTTTATGGTGGGGCACCATTCTGACAATTACCCTGGCTGAGGCGTCACGCGGGACACCGCTCAATGATATCGCCACCAGTCTGAGCGTCGGGATTGTCATTTCCGCTGTGCTGACGATGATTATCGGCTTTAGCGGCTTAGGACACCGGTTGGCCCGGCTATTTACCCCAACGGTGATGGTCTTTTTTATGCTGCTGTTGGGCGCTCAGCTCACCACTATCTTTTTTAAGGGCATGTTGGGATTGCCTTTTGGCATTGCTGACACCAGCGTCAAAATTCAACTGGCGCCTTTTAGCCTGGCGGTTGGCGTGATGTGCTTCATCCTTGCGATGATCATTTTTTTACCGCAGCGGATCTCCCGTTATGCCCTGCTGGTGGGGGCGGTAGTGGGATGGGGACTCTGGCGATTGTGCTTTCCATCAACATCTTTGCCGTCTGGTGAATTAAGCTGGCAGTGGTTCCCGTTAGGCAGTCATGGCAGGCTGTTACCCGGTATTATCCTGACGGCGGTTATCACCGGTCTGGTGAATATCAGTAATACCTATGGCGCGGTGCGCGGCACGGACGTCTTTTATGCGCATCAAGGCTCCAGCAGCTCGCGTTATCGTCGTAGCTTTATCATTTCCGGTTTTATGACGCTGGTGACAGTGCCTTTTGCCGTGATTCCATTTTCACCTTTTGTCTCCTCTATCGGGCTGTTAACACAAACTGGCGACAGTTCGCGAAAATCATTTATTTGCGGCAGCGTATTATGTTTATTGGTGGCGATAGTGACGCCGCTAACCCGCTTATTCTGCGCCATTCCACTGGCGATCAGCAGTGCCGTTATGCTGGTCTCTTATCTGCCGTTGCTCTATTCCGGTCTGGTTTTCAGCCAGCAAATCACCTTTACCGCACGAAATATTTATCGGCTGGCACTCCCGCTGTTTGTGGGCATTTTTTTGATGGGGCTGCCACCGGTTTATTTACAAGATCTTCCACTGACTATTCGGCCATTACTGAGTAATGGCTTATTGGTGGGGATTTTACTGGCAGTGCTTATGGAAAACCTCATTCCATGGGAACGCATTAAATAACAGGATGAAAAGGATTAATGATGAAAATTGTAATTGCGCCAGATTCGTTTAAAGAGAGCTTAAGCGCCGAACAATGCTGCCAGGCAATTAAAGCTGGATTTTCAAGCATATTCCCGGATGCAGAATATATTTGTTTGCCTATTGCGGATGGCGGGGAGGGGACCGTGGATGCCATGGTGGCGGCGACAGGTGGAAAAGTGGTCTCGCTGGAGGTCTGTGGGCCGATGGGGGAAAAGGTCATGGGATTTTATGGCCTGACCGGTGATGGAAAGACCGCCATTATTGAAATGGCTGCGGCGAGTGGACTGATGCTAGTCGAACCGCAGGCGCGTAATCCGCTGCTGGCGTCAAGTTACGGTACTGGCGAACTGATTCGGCATGCGCTGGATGCCGGTATTCGTCATATTATCCTCGGTATCGGCGGGAGTGCGACAGTTGATGGCGGCATGGGGATGGCTCAGGCGCTGGGCGTGCGGTTTCTTGACGCGCAAGGGGCATCATTGAGGGCGGGAGGCGGTAGCTTGTCTCGCCTCGCGAGCATTGACCTGCAACAGTGCGATCCGCGGCTGACAGCATGTCGGATCGAAGTCGCTTGTGATGTGGACAACCCATTGGTTGGCCCGCGCGGCGCGGCAAGGGTATTTGGTCCGCAGAAGGGGGCGACGCCGGAAATGGTTGAGAAACTGGAAGAAGGGTTACTCAACTACGCGCATGTGCTGCAAGCGTTGACCGGTGAAGAGGTATCTCAGGTTGCGGGCGGTGGCGCGGCGGGCGGAATGGGCATCGCCGCGGCTATCTTTCTGCAGGCCATCATGAAACCAGGGATTGAGATTGTGCTGCAGGCTGTGCAACTGGAGCAGTCCATCAAAGATGCATCGCTGGTCATCACCGGCGAGGGACGTATTGATTCGCAAACGGTCGGGGGAAAAGCGCCAATCGGTGTTGCTTCTGTTGCTATGCAGCATCATGTTCCGGTTATTGGTATCGCCGGAGTGCTGGGGGAAGGCGTGGAGGTGGTTCACGATCATGGTATTGATGCGGTATTCAGTATTTTGCCGCGACTCGCACCATTGGCGGAAGTGCTGGCGAGCGGTGAAACCAACCTTTATTACTGCGCGCGTAATATTGCTTGCGCGATGAAGCTCGGTCAGGCAATGAATCTGCGTTAAGCATAAAAAAAGCCACGGTGTTAACCGTGGCAAAACCCAACATAGCTAAATAAAAAATTATCAGGCGGACTGTTCGCCGTTAAATCTCTACATCCCGGTTGCAATCTTTGGAATAGATATAGCTGAATGCTTCACCACGCCCCACGCCGTAACCTGCCTGCAGGGAGTACGCGCCCATAAAGATGTAGTCACCTTTTTTCACCGGGATCCATTGGTTATCGAGGTTATAAACGCCCTGGCCTGAGAGAATATAAGCCCCATGTTCCTGTACGTGCGTTTCGATATAACCATGGCTGGCGCCGGGTTCGAATGACAGAATATGCATATTCATATCGAAGCCTAATTCTTTAGGCAGGAAATCCAGCAGGATTACGTCATCCATGCCTTCATAATGAATACGTTCTAACTGGTTGGCATTACCGGAGACCAGCCATGGCGAATGGCCGGCCACCGGCGTATAACGCCGTTTGTATAAAAACAGTTGGCTGTCTTCTGTCTGGGCATTATTAAAGGTGAGCAGTTCACCTGGCGGGCAATACAGATATCCGCCCTGAGTCAAAGCAAATGTTTTACCTTCCGCTTTTGCCTCAATTTTGCCGGAAATAACATACACGAACGTTTCAATACCTTCGCCGCCAAAACCGCTGTGGTGGCCGCCGTTCTGGTGTAGGGTCACCAGATAGTCAACAAATGACGCGCCCAGTTTTGGCGTTGAGAGGATGGTGACGTCACAGTTTTCAAATCCCGGAATGATATTTTTAACCAGTCCGTCCGGGGTTAACAGGGCAAAGTTACCGTGTTTTACAATTGCGCGATTAGCCAGTAAATCATCGCGATAACCCGTGACGTTATTCAGATATCCCATGAATGGCTCCTTATTTCTGCCAGGCAAGTTGATGAAGCATTAATGCCAGAGTTTTGACCCCTTCGGCAAGGTCGTTAATGTTTGTGCGTTCAGCGGGGTTGTGGCTGATACCGTTAATGCTGGGAATGAAAATCATGCAGGTCGGTACACGAGGGGCAAAAATCTGCGCATCATGGCCCGCGCCACTGTGCATGACACGGTAGTTCAGTTGTTCCTTTTCACACAGTTCGGTAAGGGTGGAGACCAGTTTACTGTCCATCGGGACTGGCGTTTCATCCATCCACAAATCGATATCAATACCGATATCCATTTCATCACAGATGGCGCGCATGTCGTTTTCCAGTTGCTGAGTAAAATCACGCAGTACGTCGGCATCGGTATGACGGCAATCGATCGTGAAGGTCGTTTTTCCTGGCACCACGTTGACGGTGTTTGGCTGTGGCTCTACTTTACCAAAGGTCAGTACCAGAGGATCGCCATGCTTTTTGGCTTTCTCGATAGACTGGCTGCAGATGCGACTGAAAGCGTAAACGGTATCGCGACGGTAGCTCAGCGGCGTTGTACCCGCATGGTTGGATTCGCCGTTCAGCGTTACCGTATAGCGACGTTGGCCGACAATCGCGCTGACGACGCCTATCGACTGGCCATTACTTTCAAGCACGCAACCTTGTTCGATGTGTAATTCAACGAAGGCTTTGATGTCATTACGAGCATGTAGCGGCTCTGCGGGGAGGGTAAAGCCGCAGGCGCTCATTGCGTCAACAAAACGGGTGCCTTTCGCGTCCTGGATGTTACGGACGTCATCAGGATTTGCCAGTCCAAAAATGTTTTTGCTGCCCCAGAAGACATACGGGAAACGGCTGCCTTCCTCTTCCGCCATGGAAACGACTTCGACCGTTTTCAGCGGTGCGCCATAGGTGCTCTTGAGCCAGTCAACCGCGAGCCATGCCGCCAGCGCGCCAAACTGGCCGTCAAGATTGCCGCCGTTGACGACGGTATCAATATGCGAGCCGCTTAAAATGACCTGTTCCGGCGATTCGCTCCCGAGCAGACGACCGTATAAGTTGCCCACTTCATCAAAGCGCGTTTCCAGGCCACTGGCGTCCATACGCTTTTTGAATTGCTGTTGTGTTTCAAGCCATTCTGGCGAATACAGCAAGCGCGTCATCCCACCGGTAGGATCCGCGCCAAAGGAAGAGAGCCAGGGAAGGGTTTCTTCAATTGCGTGACGAAAATGGTTGATCATATGAAATTCCTGTTTCAATAATTATTGTGCAAAGGGATTCTTTGTTTCGTATGACTTGAGATAGAGGGCATCGGAAATCAGGTATTGATAAATATCGTCAACAATGTCGATACCATGGACCGCGGCATTGCGTTGATTAATATCTTGATCCTGTCCGGGGTAATAAACTTGTTTAAAGCCGGGGGCCGGAGTAATGTTATTTAACTCTTGCATGGTCTGGCTGAGGTGCTGGCGGAATAATTGGCTGGAGGAGAAAAAGTCGGGATTAATAACCAAATGCAGTTGGCCTAAATTCCGACCGGCATGTAAATCCTCATACATTGAACTGACCTGACGACCAAACGGTAATCCCAATAAAATGCCGGATAACACATCGATCATCATCATCAGGCCATAGCCTTTAGGCCCGGCCGCAGGTAGCAACGCATTGACAGCAAAGGGATCGGAAGTTGGCGCGCCGTTTTTATCTACTGCCCAGGTATTAGGAATCGGCTCGTTGCGGGAGCGCGCATCCAGAACTTTTCCCCATGCCTGCACCGTTGTCGCCATATCAAACGTCATGATGTCGTCGCCTTCTCCTGGCGCAGCGAAAGCTAACGGATTGGTACCGTAGTAAATATCTGCGCCGCCGAACGGTACCACCATCGGGTCGGACTGGCACACGGAGAGGCCGATCAGACCAGCGCGAGCGGCTTGCTGCACAAAGTAAGAAATGGCACCGCTGTGCCCCATTCGGCTAATGCCAACGACGGCGACACCATTTTTTTTAGCAATTTTAATGGCATGCTCCATACCCATCTTGGCTGCGACTTGCCCGGCGGCATTATCGGCATGCAAAATCGCTGTACAGGGACCGGTTTCTTCAAAACGAAATGTGGGTTCGCGGTTAGTGCCGCCTTTTGAAATGCGCTCAGCATAGTATTCAACGCGTACGGCGCCATGAGAGTGAATGCCTCTGGCATCGGCATAAACCAATACCTCAGCAACCGTTGTGGCGTGCTCACGTTTTAGTCCGGCCTTGCAAAGCTTATTCTCGATAAGCTGGTGGAGTGTTTCCCGACTGATTTTCATCTGTCTTCCTTTTTAACGACGGTGTGAAGCATGACTGCCGTTAACATACCGGGAATAAAAATTGATTATGTGATCCAGACACACAAAAAAATATAGTTAGAATTTATTTGATAATCAGTATGGATTTGCCCTTTCTTTTTAAATAAATAATGGCGTTAGAAAATAATGTTTAATCTTCTGGTGGTTATTAAATTTATTTTGTTAATAATTCCAGTGTGATGCCAGTCACTCTATTTGTGATCCCAGATATATACCTTGAGCTACACATTAACACTACTCGTGCAATTGCCATGGGTGCAATTATTAAGGGGTTGTTATGATCCACGCCTTTATTAAAAAAGGGTGTTTTCAGGACTCTGTCAGTTTAATGATTATTTCACGCAAGCTGAGTGAGTCCGAAAATGTAGACGATGTATCGGTCATGATGGGAACGCCAGCGAATAAATCATTGCTGGAAACGACCGGGTTTTGGCATGACGATTTTAATAATGCGACGCCAAACGATATTTGCGTGGCGATTCGTACTGAAACGGCAGATGAAAGTATTACACAGGCCATTCTGCAACAACTGGATGAGTCGTTGCAGCAGTTGGCGCAGGCCACCGGCGGTAGCCAAACGCTCCTGCAGGTCAGACGCTGGGAAAGCGCGTGCCAGAAACTGCCTGAGGCGAATATGACGCTCATTTCCGTTGCTGGTGAATACGCGGCGGAACTGGCGAACCAGGCCTTGGATCGCAACCTGAACGTCATGATGTTCTCCGATAACGTTACCCTGGAAGATGAAATCGCTCTGAAGCGCCGTGCGCAGGATAAAGGTCTACTGGTGATGGGACCTGACTGCGGAACTGCCATGATTGCGGGTACGCCGCTGACTTTTGCCAACGTGATGCCGGAAGGCAATATCGGTGTGCTGGGCGCCTCCGGGACAGGGATTCAGGAGCTCTGTTCACAGATAGCGCTGGCCGGGGAAGGCATCACCCACGCCATCGGTCTGGGTGGGCGCGACCTGAGCGCCGAGGTGGGGGGGATTAGCGCGCTTACCGCGCTGGAGATGCTTGGCGCAGACGACAAAAGCCAGGTGTTGGCTTTTGTGTCGAAACCGCCGGCGGAGGCTGTTCGCCAGCATATCGTGAACGCGATGAAGACCACCGGCAAACCCGTGGTAGCTCTGTTTTTAGGTTACACCTCCGCGGTCGCTCGCGATGAAAATGTCTGGTTTGCCGCGACGCTGGACGATGCGGCCCGTCTGGCCTGTTTACTGGCGAGAGTCGCGGCGCGACGCAGCTCGCTTTCAACCACAGGAGACGGTGTGATCCGAGGGTTATACACCGGAGGTACGCTGGCCGCCGAAGCCGCTGGGCTGCTGGCCGCCCACCTGAATGTCGCCGCGGATGCACAACATCACCATGGCATGATGCTGGATGCCGCCGGGCACCAGATTATCGATCTGGGGGATGATTTTTACACCGTCGGGCGGCCGCATCCGATGATTGACCCTGCCTTACGTAATCAACTGATTACGGATCTGGGGGGGCAGCCGCAGGTACGCGTGCTGCTAGTTGATGTCGTGATTGGTTACGGCGCGACGGCAGATCCGGCCGCATCGCTGGTTCAGGCCTGGCAGAAGGCGTGCGCTGCGCGAGACCACGAGCAACCGCTGTATGCGATTGCGACGGTGACAGGTACAGAACGCGATCCGCAGTGTCGCTCACTGCAGATTGCCACACTGGAAGATGCCGGCATTGCCGTAGTGAATTCACTGCCTGAGGCAACGCTGCTTGCCGCCGAACTGATTCGCCCATCTCAACCGTTATCTGACAAATCCGCACCTTCGCTACTGGAAAAAGTGGCGGTCATCAATGCCGGGTTACGCAGTTTTGCACTGGATTTACAGGCTGCGGAAATGCCTGTGGTGCATTACCAGTGGGCGCCTGTCGCTGGCGGTAATAAGAAACTGGCTCGTTTATTAGAACGTTTGCAATAAGGGGTTCCAATGTTTACATCAGTGGCGCAAGCCAATGCTGCAGTAATCGAACAAATTCGTCGTGCGCGTCCACACTGGCTGGATGTGCAACCTGCCTCCTCATTAATCCGCGAGCTCAATGAAGGGAAAACGCTGCTGCATGCGGGACCGCCAATGCGTTGGCAAGAAATGACCGGTCCGATGAAAGGGGCCTGTATTGGTGCATGTCTGTTTGAAGGGTGGGCCAATGATGAGATGAGCGCGCTGGCTTTACTGGAGCAGGGCAAAGTCCGGTTCGTACCTTGCCACCATGTTAATGCTGTGGGGCCAATGGGGGGAATCACCTCTGCCAGCATGCCGATGCTGGTGGTGGAAAATATCACCGACGGTAACCGGGCTTATTGCAATCTCAACGAAGGGATTGGCAAAGTGATGCGCTTCGGCGCGTATGGTGAGGATGTCCAGCAGCGTTTACGTTGGATGCGCGATGTCCTGATGCCTGTTTTAAGCGCGGCGCTGGCTAATCTGGAACAGGGTATTGATCTGACCGCCATGATGGCGCAGGGCATTACGATGGGCGATGAGTTCCATCAGCGCAACATTGCCTCTTCAGCTCTGCTGATGCGAACCCTGGCGCCGCAAATTGCCCGTCTGGAACATGATAAGCAGCAGATTGCTGAGGTGATGGATTTCCTCAGCGTGACCGACCAGTTCTTCCTTAACCTGGCGATGGCTTACTGCAAAGCGGCAATGGATGCCGGAGCACTGGTGCGTTCCGGCAGTATTGTGACCGCAATGACCCGTAATGGCGACATGTTCGGTATCCGGGTGAGCGGACTTGGCGATCGCTGGTTTACCGCGCCGGTTAACACACCGCAGGGGCTGTTCTTTACCGGCTTCTCGCAGGAACAAGCTAACCCGGATATGGGCGATAGCGCCATCACCGAAACCTTTGGGATTGGCGGTGCCGCGATGATCGCGGCCCCTGGCGTAACGCGGTTTGTCGGCGCCGGAGGAATGGAGGCCGCGAAGTCCGTTTCCGAGGAGATGGCTGAAATCTATCTGGAACGCAATATGCAGTTGCAGATCCCTGGCTGGGATTTCCAGGGGGCTTGCCTTGGTCTTGATATCCGTCGCGTCGTTGAAACAGGTATTACGCCGCTGATCAACACGGGTATTGCCCATAAAGAAGCCGGTATTGGTCAGATCGGCGCGGGCACCGTTCGTGCGCCGCTGGCCTGCTTTGAGCTGGCTCTGGAAGCGCTGGCTGAAAGTATGGGCATTAGCTAAGAGAGCCGCGCATGATGATCATCCGTCCTCTGATGGGCAGTCAGCAGTCTCCGGATTTTCGCCAGTCATGGCAGCTATCCGGGATCTGGCGGCGCTCGATTAACCTTGTGGCCGAAGGGGGCGCACTGTTAACGCTGCACCGCCAGGGCAGTGGTTTTAGCCCGGGAGGATGGGTGATCCGTGCGTCTGACTTTGATGCGCTGCGTACGGCGTTAAGCGGTAGCGAAACCCCTCAGGCTGTCCCCGAGGGGATTGTGCTGGGACCGTTTCTGTTACGCCAACCGCAGCGTTGTTGTTCGTTGAAAATAACGTCCCGTCCACATGCCCCGCGCCTTGCATCCGCCTGGATGGATCGCGGCGAGGAAACGGGATTATTCGGGCCGTTAATGCTGGCGGCAAATTTGCCCTTGTGCCCCGAGTTACGTCAGTTCCGCCATTGCTTTTTCTCGGCGCTGGCTGGCTTGTCGACAGACTGGCGGCAGTGGTTAGGCAAGGGGCCAGGTTTAACGCCCAGCCATGATGATACGCTGACCGGAATGCTGCTGGCCGCCTGGTATTTCGGCGCGCTGAATAAGGATTCCGGCCATCGTTTCTTTGAGTATTCCGGCAATCTTCAACTGGCGACGACTGTGGTTAGCGTGAGCTACTTACGCTACGCGGCATTAGGGTACTTCGCTTCACCTTTGCTCCACTTCACTCATGCTTTGGGCCGACACCAAAGGATGGACGCGGCGATAAATTCGCTGCTGGCGCTCGGGCATACCTCCGGCGCAGACACCTTGTTGGGGTTCTGGCTTGGGCAACAAATTATAGAAGGATAGGGAATGAAAACGCTGGTTGTTGCTCTTGGCGGCAACGCATTATTGCAGCGCGGCGAGGCGCTGACGGCAGAAAATCAATATCGTAATATTGCCAGCGCCGTACCTGCCCTGGCGCGTCTGGCACGTTCGTACCGCCTGGCCATCGTACATGGCAATGGGCCGCAGGTTGGTCTGTTGTCGTTACAGAATCTTGCCTGGAAAGATGTTGAACCTTACCCGCTGGATGTGCTGGTGGCAGAGACTCAGGGCATGATTGGTTATATGTTGGCGCAAAGTCTGACCGCTGAACCGGAGATGCCGCCGGTGACCACAGTGTTAACGCGAATTGTGGTGTCTGAAGACGATCCCGCGTTTATGGCGCCGGAAAAATTTATCGGCCCGGTGTATTCGCCTGAAGAACAAACGCAACTGGAAGCCACCTACGGCTGGCATATGAAACGTGACGGCAAATACCTGCGTCGTGTTGTCGCCTCGCCTGAGCCTCGCCAGATCGTCGAAAGCGAGGCCATTAAGCTCTTGCTCAAAGAAGGCCATGTGGTGATTTGTAGCGGCGGTGGCGGCGTGCCGGTGACCGGGGAAGGGGTCGGGTCTGAAGCGGTCATTGATAAGGATCTGGCGGCGGCATTGCTGGCTGAACAGATCGATGCCGACGGTCTGGTTATCCTCACCGATGCTGATGCGGTCTATGAGAACTGGGGCACGCCAGAGCAACGTGCGATTCGTCAAGCCTCTCCTGATGAACTGGCGCCGTTTGCTAAAGCCGATGGTTCGATGGGGCCAAAGGTGACAGCCGTAAGCGGATACGTGAAGCGACGTGGAAAACCCGCGTGGATTGGCGCGCTGTCTCGCATTGAAGACACGTTGGCGGGGAAAGCCGGAACCTGCATTCGTCTGTAAAAGTAACGGGAGGCGTGCGCAGGCGCACCTCCCGTATCGGTTTATTTCAGCTTTGACTGCGCCCAGATGATGCCGCTGGCATATTCCGGCGGCAGCAGGGGAATGAGCGCTTCCAGCGTGGCGCTAAGGCGCGCGGTATCGCTGTCGCTCAGATTCAGGTGTCCCACCTTACGCCCTTCGCGTACCTCTTTGTCATACCAGTGCAGATGCACCAGCGGCAGCTTCAGCCAGTCATAGTTCAGGTCGCTGCCGATCAGGTTTACCATCACCGAAGGATTGTTCACCACCGGCGTCGGCAGCGGCAGGCCGGTAATGGCGCGCAGGTGCAGTTCAAACTGGCTGATGCTGGCGCCGTTTTGCGTCCAGTGCCCGCTGTTGTGTACGCGCGGAGCCAGTTCATTGATCAGCAAACCTTCCGGGGTGATGAAACACTCCATCGCCATCACACCGACATAGCCCAGCTCCTGCATGATGGCAGAGAGCATCGCTTCGGCCTGCGCCTGTTGTTTAGCGTTAGCCTGCGGAAATACCACGCTGGTGCGCAGAATGCCGTCCTGATGCAGGTTATGGGTCAGCGGATAGAAGACGGTGCTGCCGTCGTGCGCACGTGCGCCAACCAGCGAGACTTCACCGGAGAAGTTGATTCCTCGCTCGACGATGCACTCGCCGTAGCAGTCGTCTGGCAGTTGTTCGGTTTCATTCGCGCGTAAACGCCACTGTCCACGACCGTCGTAGCCGCCGACGCGACGCTTCACAATCGCCAACTCGCCGAGTTTGTCAAACACCGCAGACCATTCGCTTTTATCCGCCAGCAGTTGCCATGGCGCGGTCGCCAGGTTGAGTTTGTCAAAAAGCTGTTTTTGCGTCAGACGGTCAGCAATAATCGGGAAGACGTCGCGGTTAACAAACGCCGGGTGACGCGCCAGTTCGCGAGTGAGCGCCGTTTCCGGCCAGCGCTCAATCTCAGCGGTAATCACGCTTTGTTGAAAAGGAACGGCAGCGGGTTCGGCGTCCAGCCCGACGGGCCAGACCGCAATCCCTAGCGGCTCACCGGCCTGACGCAGCATGCGTCCTAGCTGACCATTGCCGAGTACACAGACCTGCTTCATGCGACACCTCGCGGGTCCGGGTTCTCCAGTACCTCATCGGTTTGCGCTTTACGCCACTCAGCCAGACGCTGATGCAATTCGTTGTCGTGTGTTGCCAGAATTTGCGCGGCCAGCAGGGCCGCATTGGCTGCGCCCGCTTTGCCGATCGCCAGCGTGCCCACCGGAATACCGCGAGGCATCTGTACGATGGAGTAGAGACTGTCTACGCCGCTCAACGCTGCGCTTTGTACCGGAACGCCTAAAACAGGCACCAGCGTTTTCGCCGCAATCATTCCTGGCAAATGTGCAGCACCACCGGCACCGGCAATAATCACCTGATAACCGTTTTCTTCAGCGCCTTCGGCGAAACTGAACAGTTTGTCTGGGGTACGGTGGGCGGAGACGACCTCAACATGGTGTGGAACGTCCAGCATTTCGAAGATTTCGGCGGCGAACTGCATGGTAGCCCAGTCGCTTTTGGACCCCATCACGATGGCGACACGCGCCGGATTATTGCGGGAAGACATGCGTCTGAAAACTCCTGTGGTGCACTACACTCGACTTTTGAGGGCACAGAGAATAGCATAATTCACCGTCAAGGAAAACGATTGCGCGCTTTACACGTCACTCTTCAAGCTGCCTCTTTGTTGGCTGCATCTGCTCACCCCAGTCACTTACTTTAGTCAGCTCCAGGGGATTCACGGATTTGCCGCCTCGATGCAACTCGAATAGTTTTGTGTAAAGAGGAACGGGGTATTTGCAGAATTAAAACGGGAATGCGATCAGTTCAACGTCGTGTGGTGTGACTTTGATCATCGAACCTTCGCTGTGCCAGGCGCCTAATACTACGCGGAACGCGGGTTGCCCATTGGCCGTAAGTTCGTGGACTGCCGGACGGTGTGTATGACCGTGAATTAACCACTGGGCCTGATGTTTTTCCAGCTCGGCAATAACGGCCTGCTGATTCACATCCATGATCTCCAGCGACTTACTGCTGTTGGCTGCTTTGCTGTTGGCGCGCATTTTCGCGGCAATACGTTGGCGAATGAACAATGGCAGGGCGAGGAATAGTTTTTGTAGCCAGTGTTGATGCACTTTGGCGCGAAACGCCTGATAGCCAGCATCGTCGGTGCATAACGTATCGCCATGCATGATCAGCACCTTGCGACCATACAGATCGAGCACTTTCTCTTCGGGCAGTAAGGTCATGCCGCTCTCACGGGAAAACCGTTTGCCGAGCAGAAAGTCACGGTTGCCGTGAATAAAAAAGCAGGGAACGCCGGAATCAACCAGTGCTTTTATCGCCGCGGCTATTTGATGATGCAGCGGATTAGGATCGTCGTCGCCAATCCAGGCTTCGAACAGGTCGCCGAGAATGTACAGCGCATCGGCTTGTCGCGCATCACCGGCTAAAAAACGCAGAAAACCGGCGGTGATCGCCGGTTCTTCTGTGCAGAGGTGAAGATCTGCAATAAACAGTGTCGCCACGATTACTCGCTGACGGTCACGTTTTCGATGATGACGTCTTCTTTCGGCACATCCTGATGCATACCGCTGCGACCAGTGGAAACGCCTTTGATTTTATCAACCACGTCCATGCCTTCAACAACTTCAGCAAACACGCAGTAACCCCAACCCTGCATGCTTTCGCCAGAGAAGTTCAGGAAGTCATTGTCAGCAACGTTGATGAAGAACTGTGCGGTTGCGGAGTGCGGAGCCTGAGTACGCGCCATTGCCAGCGTACCACGGGTGTTTTTCAGACCGTTGTTCGCTTCGTTTTTGATCGCTTCTTTCGTAGCTTTTTGCTTCATGCCCGGCTCGAAACCACCGCCCTGGATCATGAAACCGTTAATAACACGGTGGAAAATGGTGTTGTTATAAAAACCTTCGCGGCAGTAGTCCAGGAAGTTTTTAACTGTTTCAGGCGCTTTATCATCAAACGTTTTGATTACGATATCGCCGTGATTAGTGTGGAAAGTAACCATTTTTGCATCCTGTTCCGATAGATTGGTGCTTCGACCCTGTTAAGGGTCAGAGTTAGGGGTGTGTTATAGCATAACCGCAAGCTGCGATCACCTTGCAAAGTGTGCTGCTTCGATTACGAATAATATGTATTATACGGATATTATTACCCACACACGTCTACACGGAATCTTCGATGTTAAAAATCTTTAATACACTGACGCGCCAAAAAGAGGAATTCAAACCTATTCATGCCGGGGAAGTCGGCATGTACGTGTGTGGTATTACCGTTTACGATCTCTGTCATATTGGCCACGGACGTACTTTCGTTTCTTTCGACGTCGTTGCGCGTTATCTGCGCTTCCTCGGCTATAAGCTGAAGTATGTGCGCAACATTACCGATATCGACGACAAAATCATCAAGCGCGCGAATGAAAACGGCGAGAGCTTTGTCGCGCTGGTCGATCGCATGATTGCGGAAATGCATAGCGATTTCGATGCGCTGAATATTCTGCGCCCGGATCTGGAACCTCGCGCTACGCATCATATTGCCGAGATTATTGAGATCACCGAACAGCTGATCGCCAAAGGTCACGCCTATGTTGCCGATAATGGCGACGTGATGTTCGATGTCCCGACTGATCCGAACTACGGTCAGTTGTCACGCCAGGATCTGGATCAACTGCAGGCAGGTGCACGCGTTGACGTGGTTGACGTGAAGCGCAACCCGATGGACTTCGTGCTATGGAAAATGTCCAAAGAGGGTGAACCGAGCTGGCCATCTCCGTGGGGCGCTGGTCGTCCGGGCTGGCATATCGAGTGTTCGGCGATGAACTGCAAACAGTTGGGCAACCATTTTGATATTCACGGTGGCGGCTCCGACCTGATGTTCCCGCACCATGAAAACGAAATTGCCCAGTCCACCTGTGCGCACGATGGCGAATACGTGAACTACTGGATGCACTCCGGGATGGTGATGGTTGACCGCGAGAAAATGTCCAAATCGCTGGGCAACTTCTTTACCGTGCGCGACGTGCTGAAATACTACGACGCCGAAACCATTCGCTACTTCCTGATGTCAGGTCATTACCGTAGCCAGTTGAACTACAGCGAAGAGAACCTGAAACAGGCGCGTTCTGCGCTGGAACGTCTGTACACTGCGCTGCGCGGCACTGACAAGTCCGTTGCCCCTGCGGGTGGCGAGGCCTTTGAAGCGCGTTTCATTGACGCGATGGACGATGACTTCAACACCCCGGAAGCATACTCCGTGCTGTTTGATATGGCGCGTGAAGTTAACCGCCTGAAGGGTGAAGATATGGCGGCGGCGAACGGTATGGCTGCGCATCTGCGTAAGCTCTCCAGCGTGCTGGGCTTGCTGGAACAGGATCCAGAAGCATTCCTGCAAAGCGGCGCGCAGGCGGATGACGGTGAAGTCGCCGAAATTGAAGCGTTAATCCAGCAGCGTCTGGACGCCCGTAAGGCGAAAGACTGGGCGGCGGCCGACGCCGCGCGTGACCGTCTCAACGAGATGGGCATCGTGCTGGAAGATGGTCCGCAGGGCACCACCTGGCGTCGTAAGTAACTCTGTAATGCCCGGTGGCACCTACGCTTACCGGGCCTACAAAAGAGCGAGTGTAGGCCGGATAAGACGCAGCGCGTCGCATCCGGCAGATTAATATTTTCGATACCACCACAGCACACCCATCATCATCATTCCCGGTAGCCACACCCATAATAATTCCGAAATAATCACCTGATGCCCGTAAGGGGTCGCGTAGCGTGACAGCGCGAACGGCGCGACTTTAATCACCTGCCACGGCGCGAAAAAGCGTTCATCCGACCACGGCCACAGCCAGCCGACGCCTTTGCCGCCGGTGGTGACAGAATCCAGCACACTGTGCGATAGCAGTGAAACTGTCAGGAATAGCCAGCAGCGAATCAATCCGGCTTTAAACCATCGTCGGCCAATCAATACGCAAAGTAGCGGCACGACAAAGGCGAACAGCAGTGAGTGGGTAAATCCACGGTGGCCAAACACGTTGCCGTAGGCGACGCCAAGCTTAAATGACAGCACGTCGGCATCCGGCAGCATCGCCAGAATGACGCCAGTAAACAGTAATCGTGGGGGGATGACTTTAAGTCCGAGACCTAATCCTAAACAGAGTGGAACGGCCGCGTGAGTAACGATGGTTGGCATGATGTTCGCTTCATGTGGGAAAACGACATGCTAACTGTTCACTGTGAAGTGGGGATGAAGTTATTATCTGAAAATGAGACGGGGAAGCGGCCGGACAGGGCGTTAACCTCATCCGGCACTTGGGGTCACGCTACGACGTTAATGCTGTGGCCTTCAAAGCTGACGGTCTGTCCGGCAACGATTTTACAGCGTTTGCGCGTTTCAACCGCGCCATCGACCTTCACCAAGCCTTCGCCAATAGCGATCTTTGCCTGGGCGCCGCTTTCGCTCCAGCCTTCCAGCTTCAGCAAATCGCAGAGTTCAACGTGTGGGTGCTTACCTAGTGAAAATGTGGCCATCTTAAACGTCCTTTACATCATGGTATTCAACACACGCCTGTAGCGTGTTTTCGATAAGTGTGGCGACAGTCATTGGGCCTACGCCGCCCGGTACTGGCGTGATATATGACGCACGTGCGGCTGCATCTTCAAAGACCACATCGCCCACTACTTTACCATTCTCCAGACGGTTGATGCCGACATCAATCACAATCGCACCTTCTTTGATCCACTCGCCGGGTATAAAGCCCGGTTTGCCGACAGCAACAATCAGCAGGTCCGCATGCTCTACGTGGCGACGCAGATCTTTGGTGAATCGGTGGGTGACCGTAGTGGTGCAACCAGCCAGCAGCAGCTCCATGCTCATCGGGCGACCGACAATATTTGAAGCGCCAATCACTACGGCGTTCAGACCATAGGTATCGATGTTGTAACGCTCAAGCAGAGTGACAATCCCGCGCGGAGTACATGGACGCAGACGCGGCGCGCGTTGACACAGACGACCAACGTTATACGGGTGGAAACCGTCTACGTCTTTATCTGGTGCGATACGTTCCAGCACCTTAACGTTGTCGATACCTGCCGGTAATGGCAGTTGTACCAGGATACCGTCGATGGTGGTATCTGCATTGAGCGTATCGATCAGCTTAAGAAGCTCCGCCTCGCTGGTGGTTTCAGGCAGGTCATAAGAGCGGGAGACAAACCCCACTTCGTCACAGGCTTTGCGTTTACTCGCGACATAAATCTGCGAAGCCGGGTTGCTGCCTACCAGCACAACAGCCAGGCCCGGGGCGCGTAATCCAGCCGCTAAACGCGCCTGAACTTTTTGAGCAACCTCAGAGCGCACCTGCTGCGCAATCGTTTTACCGTCAATAATCTTTGCTGCCATCAGAGAGAGGATTCCATCTGTTACGTTAAATCGAAGGGGATGTCACTATTTTGTCAGAAGCAGAACGTGCTGTCAGTTTTCGTTTGCGTTTTTACGTGCGATCGCGGGGAGAGCGGTCAGTGAGCAGGGCAGTTCAGTCGCTGAAGCCCTGCGCATCATTCATGATCATGCTAATTAAATTTAACGTCAATGAAACAACTCATCACCCTGGTATTTTCAAGGTTAATGCACCATAAACCAGTCTGTTACGTTTGATTATGATGTCTTTACCTCATTTTTACTCGGATTTTTCCTGGATCCCAATAAGAATTAGCCAGGGCCATTAAAAGGATTTGCAGGTATTTTTCATTAATTTAAATGTTTAATTTAACGCTGTGACGAAATAGTCATATTCGCGAAGATTAATTAGTGAATCAAATACTCGGAGAGTTGGGTAAAGGTTAGCTAATTCTCTTGCGATATATATCTTTACAGGATGCAGAGATAATTCGCCTGACATTTAATGTCGATAATGATTCAAACGGATCCCGCAGGACGCCGGAGCCGGATGTGTGTAATTCAAGGGAAATCCATGAAACGTAAATTAATAGCCTCTTCTGTTATTGCCAGCCTGATGTTAGTCGCGGGCGCAGCGGTTGCGGCCGATCCGGCAGCGACCGATCCGGTAAGCGTTAGCGGCGGTACTGTTCATTTTGAAGGTGAACTGGTCAATGCAGCCTGTGCCGTCAGCACTCAGTCATCCGATCAGGTTGTTACGTTAGGCCAGTATCGTACCGCCAGTTTTACTGCAGTCGGTGATACCACGGCACAAATCCCGTTCACTATCGTACTGAACGACTGCGACCCGAAAGTGGCTGCGACCGCCGCGGTTGCTTTCTCTGGCCAGACCGACATCACTAACAATAACCTGCTGGCCGTTTCCTCCTCGGATAACAGTACTACCGCGGGCGGTGTAGGGATTGAAATTCTGGACAATACGTCCACCGCGCTGAAGCCGGATGGAGCAACCTTCTCTACCGCTCAGGCGCTGGTAGAAGGGACCAACACCCTGCGTTTCTCTGCCCGTTATAAAGCGACCGCGACCAGCGCTACGCCGGGTCAGGCGAATGCCGACGCGACGTTTATCATGAAGTACGAATAAGCCGTTCAGATTCGCGCAAGGATGATGTTCGCCTCATTGGATGAGGCAATATCCGGGGATGAAAAAGGATGCGGCAGATGATAGGGAAAGGCGTGGCGCTGGCGGGAATGCTGTGCGTAATGCCTGCGCTTGCTCATACGGTAATACTGGAAAGCGGACGCCTCCACTTGCGAGGACAGCTCGTTAACGGCGCCTGTACGGTCGCCACCGACAGCCAGAATTTGCGGGTGCAAATGGGGCAATATCGTACCAATGCCTTCTCCGGAACGGGAAGCTTTGTCTCTACCAGCGTACCGTTTTCACTGCGATTAACATCGTGCAGTTCTGATGTTTATGACCACGTCGGGATTGCGTTTGCCGGTGTGACGCCAGCGGAAGATCCGCAGGTTTTTCTGGCCAGCGGCGATGCGTCAGCATCTTCTGGGGTTGGTCTGGCGTTATTTGACGAGCGACAACGGCAAATAATTCCTAATGCGCTACCGCTTCATTACGCGCCGATTATCACCCAAGAGATGACGTTTCATTTCACTGCTCGCTATCGGGCTGTCTCGGAAAATATCACACCGGGAATACTTCGTTCAGACGTGTGGTTTACGTTGGTTTATCCCTGATTTATTTCCCAACGATAATCGCATCAAAGGTATTTGTAGCTATGTTTAATAATCTAAAATCAGGTTTTATCCTTTTACTGGCCTTATTTTCTGCTGCCAGTGTGCAGGCAGCCGGCGGCATTGCATTAGGCGCTACCCGTGTTATTTATCCAGCTGATGCCAAGCAAACTTCGCTGTCTATTAGCAATAGCGATACCAAAGAACGTTACCTGGTAAATTCATGGATCGAGAATAGCGCAGGGGTTAAAGAAAAATCGTTTGTCGTGACGCCTCCGTTGTTTGTCAGTGAGGCTAAAAGTGAAAACACGTTGCGTATCATCTACGCAGGCGGGCCGCTGCCAAAAGACCGTGAATCGCTGTTCTGGATGAACGTGAAAGCCATTCCGTCAGTCAACAAGAACAGCCTTGAGGGTAAAAACGTTCTGCAGCTGGCGATTTTGTCGCGCATTAAACTTTTTGTCCGCCCAAATAATCTGCCGCACATCCCGGAAGATGCCCCCGGCATGCTGCAGTTTTCCCGTTCCGGAAATCACCTGAAAATCAACAATCCGTCTGCGTATTACGTCACCCTGGTCAACCTCACTGTGGGGAAAACGAAGATCGATAACGTCATGGTTGCGCCGAAAAGCGATACGCAGGTGCTGCTGCCAACGGGCGTACAGGGCAACGTTACCTTCCAGACGGTCAATGATTATGGCGCGGTGACCACCGCTCAAACGGTAAGCGTGCGTTGAGATAACGATGAATAAGACAACGTATTTTCCTGACCTGTTACCGGGGGTTACGCCACCGCTGGCGGGGGTGGCGTTGTCCACGCTGGCGGCGCTCTTTCCCTCTTTAAGCCATGGGGAAAGCTATTTCAATCCGGCATTTTTATCTGCGGATACGGCAACCGTGGCGGATTTATCACGTTTTGAAAAAGGTAATCATCAGCCTGAAGGCGTTTATCGTGTGGATATCTGGCGCAATGATGAATTCGTTGCTACCCAGGACATTCATTTTGCCAGCAGTGCGGGAAAGGCAGGGGAGAAGTCTGGCGGACTGATGCCATGCTTTGGACTCGACTGGGTAAAACGCCTGGGCGTTAATATTGCCGCGTTTCCGGCACTCAGTCAGGATCCGAACGCGACCTGTATCAATTTGCCTGAGGCGATTCCCGGCAGTGAAGTTGCCTTTGATTTTTCTACTTTGCGCTTAAACATCAGTTTGCCGCAGGCGTCGATGTTAAACAGCGCGCGCGGCTACATTCCACCGGACGAATGGGATGAAGGGATCCCGGCGGCGCTGATTAACTATAACTTTACCGGTAGCCGTGGGAGCGATACTGACAGCTATTTCCTGAGCATGTTGAGTGGCTTGAACTATGGACCCTGGCGGCTAAGGAACAATGGCGCGTGGAGCTATTCCAAAGGTGACGGATACCATTCACAAAGCTGGAAAAACATCGGTACATGGCTTCAGCGCGCGGTTATCCCGCTGAAGGGTGAACTGGTGATGGGCGACAGCAATACCGGAAATGACGTTTTTGACAGCGTCGGTTTTCGTGGCGCGCGACTCTATTCCTCAGACAGCATGTATCCCGACAGCTTACAAGGCTACGCGCCTACCGTACGTGGCATTGCGCGTACCGCAGCGAAACTGACTATTCGTCAGAATGGCTACGTGATTTATCAAAGTTATGTTTCACCGGGCGCTTTTGCGATAACCGATCTTAACCCGACCTCCTCCAGCGGTGACCTTGAGGTGACGGTGGATGAGAAAGACGGTAGCCAGCAGCGCTATACGGTGCCGTACTCCACGGTTCCGTTGTTACAGCGAGAAGGGCGTTTCAAGTATGACGTGGTTGCCGGGGATTTTCGCAGCGGCAATAGCCAGCAATCCTCACCGTTTTTTTTCCAGGGAACATTAATCGCCGGGTTACCAGAGGGGTATACCGCTTATGGTGGTACGCAGTTAGCCTCACGTTACACTGCGGTAGTTTTAGGTACTGGCCGAAATCTGGGGGATTGGGGGGCAGTTTCCGTCGATTTAACCCATGCGCGCAGCCAACTGGCGGATGACAGTACGCACCAGGGGCAGTCTCTGCGTTTCCTGTATGCGAAGTCATTGAACAATTTTGGCACTAACTTTCAGCTGTTGGGCTACCGCTACTCTACGCGTGGCTTCTATACCCTCGACGACGTCGCGTATCGCAGTATGGAAGGCTATGAGTACGAATACGACAGTGAAGGCAATCGCCACGACGTGCCGGATGTGAAGAGTTATCACAATCTGAGCTACAGCAAGAAAGGCCGTTTTCAGATCAACATTTCGCAGAATCTGGGGGATTACGGATCGCTGTATATCTCAGGTAGCCAGCAAACGTACTGGAATACCTCAGACACCAATACATGGTATCAACTGGGCTATGCCAGTGGTTGGCAGGGGATTAGCTATTCACTCTCCTGGTCGTGGAATGAATCAGTCGGTATCTCCGACACCGACCGCATAATGGCGTTCAATATGTCAATCCCGTTCAGCCTGCTGAGCGGGCGGCGTTACTCGCGTGATAATGCCTTCGATCGCACCTACGCCACCTTTAATGCCAACCGCAATAGCAACGGACAAAATAGCTGGCAGAGCGGGATCGGCGGTACGTTGCTGGATGGCCGTAACCTGAGCTATAGCGTGAATCAGGGTCACAGCAGTACTAATGGTTACAGCGGAAACGCCAGCGCTAACTGGCAGGCGGCCTATGGCACGCTGGGCGTGGGATACAACTACGACCGCGACCAGCATGACTACAACTGGCAGCTCGCCGGCGGTGTGATAGGGCATGAGGACGGCATTACGCTTAGTCAGCCGCTCGGCGATACCAATGTGTTGATCAAAGCGCCAGGCGCTCAGGGTGTGCGGATAGAAAACCAGACCGGCGTGCAGACCGACTGGCGTGGATATGCGGTGATGCCGTATGCCACCGTCTATCGCTATAACCGCGTCGCGTTAGACACCAATTCGATGAACAACAATACCGATGTGGAAAACAACGTCAGCAGCGTCGTGCCAACGCAAGGGGCATTGGTGCGAGCGGCGTTTGATACACGTATCGGTGTGCGGGCGCTGATGACGGCGAAATATGCCGGTAAACCTGTGCCATTTGGCTCCGTGGTGCGTGAAAACACCAGCGGCGTGACCAGTATGGTGGGTGAAGACGGGCAAATTTACCTGAGCGGCCTGCCGCTTAAAGGCGAGTTGCTGATCCAATGGGGGGAAGGCGCAAAAGCTCGTTGCGTGGCGCATTATGCCTTGCCTGAAGAGAGCCTGAAACAGGCGGTGACGCTCACGAATGTGACGTGCGAATCGCCAGCGGCACGACAGGAATAATACGATGAAACGACAAACAGGTTTGTTACTGGCAAGCGCGTTACTGCTGATGGCGCAACCGTCCTGGGCAACGGTCTGCCATAATTCGAATGGCACACCAACGGATGTTTTTTACGATCTGTCGAATGTCTTTAACAGCAGCAACAACCAGCCGGGACAGGTGGTGACGTTGCCGGAAAAATCAGGCTGGATTGGCGTCAATGCCACCTGTCCGGCAGGAACGACGGTGGATTATACCTATCGAAGCTATGTCACTGAACTTCCGGTTCAAAGTACCGAGGGCGGTTTTCAGTACCTGAAACTCAATGACTACCTGCTGGGGGCTATGAGCATCACCGACAGTTACGCCGGGTTGTTTTATCCCCCGCGTAACTATATCCGCATGGGGACTCACCCTAACGTGCCTAAGCAGCAACCTTTTGGCGTAATGGATTCAAAGCTGGTGTTTAAACTCAAAGTGATCCGCTCATTTATAAACATGGTGCCTATTCCCCGGCAGACAATGTTCAGAGTCTATGTCACCACCAGTACCGGAGATGCGCTGAGTACGCCGGTTTACACCATTAGCTACAGCGGTAAGGTGGAGGTTCCACAAAACTGCGAAGTGAACGCCGGACAGATTGTCGAGTTTGATTTTGGCGATATTGGCGCATCGCTGTTTAGCAAGGCGGGCGCGGGCAACAAGCCTGAAGGCATCAATCCGCAGACCAAAACGGTGGCCATAAAATGCACCAACGTTGCCGCTCAGGCCTACTTGACCATGCGGGTAGAAGCGGAGAAAGCCTCCGGGCAAATGATGGTTTCAAACAACCCGGATTTAGGTTTCATTGTTGCCGACAGCAGCGGTAATCCGCTAACGCCTAACAATCTGTCCAGCACTATTCCATTTCAACTGGACGATAACGCCGCGGCGAGTGTTGGGATCCGGACATGGCCGGTCAGCGTGACGGGTAATAAACCCACGGAAGGGCCTTTTACTGCCCGTGGCTATCTGCGAGTGGACTATGACTAATAACCAAAAGCCCGCCGCATGGGCATTTCTGGCGATTATGCCGATGCTGGCATTCAGCGCGTTATGCCAGGCCGCCTCGTCGCTGGGGGAAATCAATATTGAACTGCGCGGTAACGTGGTGGATTTTACCTGCGCGGTGATTGCCAGCGACAGCAATAAGTCGGTTGATTTAGGCACCTGGCCGACAAAGCAGTTACAGACCAGCGGAGACACCACCCAACCGGTCTCGTTTACGCTGAAGCTTGAAGGCTGCCCGCCGGGATCCGCGTCGATAACGTTCTCCGGGACCCCGGCCCCAGGTACTACGCTACTGGCGCTCGATAACGCGCTTATGGCGCAAAAGGTGGCGATTGAGCTGCGCGATAGCGACCGGACGCGATTGCCGCTTGAGCAGGCCAGCCAGGCCGTCGGTATTGATGAGAATGGCAATGCCACGCTGACTTTTTTTGCCAACTATATCGCGCTGGCTGATGGGGTGCAGCCCGGGGTCGCCAGGGCCGATGCCACGTTTATGATTAACTATAACTAATCATTGCGCTGACAAAACACTCCCGAACGACATCTCGCCGGGAGTGTTGTTACATTAATTCATGCATTTTGGCGTAGTCGATCAGTTCAACGATGGTATGCAAACCGAGCTTGGAGTAGATATTAGCTTTGTGAGCGCTAATCGTTTTATTGCTGAGTAGCAATTGCTCAGCAATTTCCTTGTTGGATAGCCCGTTTGCCAGATAACGTAAAACCGTCACCTCGCGGTTAGAGAGCGGCATATCATTTAATACACCTTTTTGCACATTTACATTGTTAATAAAGTTCAGTGTATCCGAAGGGAAAAAAGAATATCCTGATAAAATCATTTTTACCGCATTGTAGATATCATTTAGATCCTTTCGTTTACTGACAAAACCATTTGCCCCGGCGCGAATAGCGCGCCCGGCATAAAAAGACTCAGATTTTGAAGACAGAAATAGCACCCGAGTATTCTCCTGCAATGATTTTATTCTCTTGAGTAAGGTAAAGCCATCAGAGCCAGGCAGTTCAATATCCAGGATGACAAGATCGACAGGGTACGTGCGTAGATGTTCTATTGCCGCGCGGCTGTCATCGGTTTTCAGCACAACCTGAATATTACTGTTTTTTTCGAGGAGTACTTCTATCGACATTCTGACAATAGGGTGTTCGTCCATAATGATAACGGATGCTGGTTTCATTGTTGTATGCCTCAAACTGTTTGCGTATCTTGCGAATTTGATAAAACATCAGGCGTTATAATATTGTCAAATAGCCAAGAGTTGTTCTGAGGAGAACCGAATAAATACTATTTCGTCCTTGTTTATTCGGTTGTTCTTCTACAGAACAATGAATTTGTGGAACATCCATTTCACACTGGAAAAACTAACAATTAATCAGGAAACAGTGAGGATTATACCTGCTCCGCTCTTTCGGAAAAGACTTACAACATCCCGATTGTTAATGGCAGTTAGGATGTTCTGAAAGATCCAGATGTGTTAATGACTATTGGCATTATTTATCTTCGGTTCGAATTATGGCAGATTGAAAATTTATTTTAAATAGTAAAAACGATACAATAAGCTAATTGTTTAGGTTTTGTTAAGTCAGCGGGAACACTATTTTCGAGCGATGTACGCAGAAACAGTAAGGTTAAGTGTGGAAGAGGTGGTATCTATAATACCAGGAATAGTTGTAAATATTAAATATTTGTGAAAATTGGATCAATTTTCTCATGCTAAAATAAGTAATTTCCTAAAAAATCTTACTGGACATAGGGTTATGGTGTTAAATTAAATGATGAGAGGTAACGTTTAGACGATGTATCAGATGCAAAAAGCGCTGCCGGTTTGGTAATCCCAGGCGGGTAATCAACTGGTTCAGGCGATAGATGATGCGGTGGTAGGGTTGTGTCTGTAACTGAGCAATCTTTTTTAAGGAGTTACCTTGTAAAAGTAAGGTCACCATCTCCCAATCGACCTGCTTTATGCGCCTCGAATGAATATAATTTAGCACCGGGGATAATAATGCCTGACGCATCTCTGGGAGGTGTAGACTGCGTGATAAGATATAAAATGGGCCAGACAGTGATATAAAGGTTTTAAGATCTTCATCATGACTGGAAAGCAATATGAAGATTTGGATATCATTCCGCTGTTTAAGTAGTTGGCGCAGGCACTGAAGAATATCGAAGTAAGAGCTTGTTAAGCCTTCCATATCAACCACTAACTGACTAATGACCGACTTTTGCAGGCAGACCAGCGCCGATTCAATGGACCGGAAGATCGCGGTGCGCGTGCCTGAGAATAAATGGCGGCTCAGTGTATAGGCAAGATAATAGTCTCCTGTAACAATCGCCTGAGATATAGTATCGCCCGGTATGGTGTATTCGATTTTTTGCGCCAGATACTCGATTTGGTCGAATACTTGTGAGGTACAGTGGGGATATTGATGGGTACAGTTAGCGTTTCGTATACGGCGATGTCGTTCCCGGCGTTTTGCGCTGTGCATCCGTTTCCATTCCATTTCTGTTGCGGCAGGTCTGGATAAATTGCTGACAACAAACATCCCTGACCCAAATTTTTCCAGCGCGACGGTGAGTTCCCTTGTGCCGTTGGGTTTCAATGTCTTCAACAATCACCAGACTGGCAATTGAGTATCCCATCAGAATAATCTGCCGGAAGTTTTCTGATGTCTTACTCAATGCCCAAAAGATCGTTTTATCCAGTTCAACCTCTCTCTGGGGTTAGTTAAAATATTACCGGGTGTACCTTTCGGTTACCTCATGAATAGTATGACTGGATTATTCTGGCAGTCAGCTGCCAGGTACAGTAGGAGCCGATACTTAATTGATGGTGAGATATTTCTCAATAAAAAATTAGGCGGAGAGGTTCCACCTAATTTTGTAGAAAGTTCAGATGCGCACGGATGTATCTTAAGAATTGCTGATCGTTTTTCACGTGCAGCTTTTTCATAATGCTGCGACGGGTTGCTTTGGCATGGATATCGCTGATTGAGAGCAGGTGAGCGGTTTCGGCTAACGTATATCCGCTGGCAAGAAACATTAAGAACTGGCGCTCTGCAATAGTAAAATTGCGGGTGGTGCAGTAATGGCAGATAGTCGCCGGTACGCTGTTGCGTAACGCGCGTTTTTGCAAGATGAGGACTAATTTTTTGGTGATCTCGTCAACGTCATCTTCCCGATAGATCAGCGGCAACATGTACAGGCAGGGCCGGAACATCAGCTTATCTTTATCGTTTCTGTTACAGATCACCACCCGGTGTTGGCGCCTGGTGTGAACCGGAACCTGATAGCATTCAGCGCTGAGCCAATCTTCATCCAGTGAGATAAACGCGATGTCGGCGCGATCGATCTCCTCGACAGGCAAAAAACTAATCTCCTGATGCCACTGACTTGCCAGATGGGAAATAATGATTTTCAGTCCGTGTTCGAAGTGACTATTTTCTTCCTTGATGGCGATACTTAACATTGAAGAGTTCCTGAACCGCTGGAAAGAGGGTAAGGGAATGTTAAGCAAAATCATAAATATTCTAAATACATGTATCCTTAAATCTGGCGCTATGCGGGCTGAGTTGTTACCAGGTGATTTCCTGGATACCCTTGAACGACCAGAAAAAATCAACATTCGTACACTTCACCAGCAACTGAAACAAAAGGCATTGACTCAGCAAGCGCTGACCGTATAATTCACGCGTTTGTCTGCATGAAGTTATCACTTCACAATGCGCCCTTAGCTCAGTTGGATAGAGCAACGGCCTTCTAAGCCGTAGGTCGTAGGTTCGAATCCTACAGGGCGTACCATTATATTTCAGTAACTTACCCATTTTCTGCAAGTTCCTTATTTTCCAGATGGGACATATTTGGGACATCATCACTGAAAATCGAGTCAATTTGCTTCGCGTGTTCCGTTAAATGGTTCGGCGCAAGGTGAGCGTAACGGCGCACCATCTCGATGCTCTCCCATCCTCCCATTTCCTGCAGAACAGAAAGCGGTACTCCGGACTGAATTAACCAACTGGCCCACGTGTGTCTCAGGTCGTGGAAGCGGAAATCCTCAATCCCGGCCCGGCGGCAAGCTGCATTCCATGCCCGCTGATCATCGACGCGCATCTTTCTGACAGTAGGCGTCTTTGAACCATCAGGACGGATGCCTTCTTTCGTATGCACGAACACCCATTTATGATGCTTACCAATCTGGTCACGCAAAACCTTACAGGAAGTGTCATTCAGCGCTACGCCAATAGCGCGGTTTGACTTACTGTCTTCAGGATTCACCCAGGCAACACGACGCTGCATGTCGATCTGCTGCCATTCCATATTGATGATGTTCGAACGCCGCAGGCCGGTTGCCAGCGCAAACTTAACAACCGACTTTAACGGTTCAGGACATTCATCAATCAGTCTTTTCGCCTCATCAGCCTCAAGCCACCGGACGCGCTTATTGCGTACCGATGGGACCTTGATCACCGGAGCTTTCTCCAGCCATTTCCAGTCACGTTCTGCCGCCCGCAGAATTGCCTTCATCAATGCCAGATGCTTGGCTTTGGTGGAGGTGGTGACCGGTTTAGCTGAATAGACTGGTGCTGGTTCTCCATTCTTCTGCGCAGCTGCAGCTTTGATTTTCCATATCTCAAGCTGCTTGCGGTTGCTCATCCTGTTCACTGCTGAGTAAATCTTTTGCTCGGTAACATCCTTTAACCGGATCCCCTCAAAATGTGCCAGCCAGAAAGCCATACGGCTGCGGTCATCCTTCAGTGATTTCTTCTCTGCCTTTTCCTCAAGCCATCTGTAGTGGTTTACTGAATTTGGCCACCTGAACAGAGGTGATATGCTCATCTCAGAACAATACAGGTGTCCCAATGAAAAAAAGAAATTTCAGCGCAGAGTTTAAACGCGAATCCGCTCAACTGGTCCTTGATCAGAACTACACAGTTGCAGCTGCGGCCAGTGCTATGGACGTGGGGCTTTCTACCATGACGCGATGGGTAAAGCAGTTACGGGATGAACGACAGGGCAAAATACCTAAAGCCTCTCCTATAACCCCAGAACAGATTGAAATACGTGAGCTAAAGAAAAAGCTACAACGCATCGAAATGGAAAACGACATATTAAAAAAGGCTACCGCGCTCTTGATGTCAGACTCCCTGAACAGTTCTCGTTAATCGAGAAACTCAGAGCGCAGTATCCTGTGGTCACACTCTGCCACGTGTTCGGGGTTCATCGCAGCAGCTACAAATACTGGGTGAAAAGCCCCGAAAAGCCAGACGGCAAGCGGGCTGTATTACGTAGTCAGGTTCTGGAGCTGCATAACATTAGCCATGGCTCTGCTGGCGCGAGAAGTATCGCCATTATGGCAACCCTGAGAGGCTTCAGAATGGGACGCTGGCTTGCCGGCAGGCTCATGAAAGAACTGGGACTGGTGAGTTGTCAGCAACCCACCCACCGGTATAAACGGGGTGGTCATGAACACATCGCTATCCCAAATCACCTTGAGCGACAGTTCGCAGTGACAGAGCCTAATCAGGTATGGTGCGGCGATGTGACGTATATCTGGACAGGCAGGCGCTGGGCTTACCTCGCCGTCGTTCTCGATTTGTTCGCCAGGAAACCGGTAGGCTGGGCAATGTCATTCTCACCGGACAGCAAGCTAACCATCAAAGCGCTGGAAATGGCGTGGGAAACCCGAGGTAAACCAGCGGGAGTGATGTTCCACAGTGACCAGGGTAGCCACTACACAAGCAGGCAGTTCCGGCAGTTACTGTGGCGTTACCGGATCAGGCAAAGTATGAGCCGACGCGGAAACTGCTGGGATAACAGCCCGATGGAACGCTTCTTCAGAAGTCTGAAAAACGAGTGGGTGCCAGTGACAGGCTATATAAACTTTAGCGAAGCAGCTCATGCGATCACAAACTATATCGTCGGGTATTACAGCTCGCTAAGGCCGCATGACTATAACGGTGGATTACCTCCAAACGAATCGGAAAACCGATACTGGAAAAACTCTAAAGCCGTGGCCAGTTTTAGTTGACCACTACA
>NZ_JAOWDM010000074.1:0-41452 GCF_030334645.1 Citrobacter sp. Cc139 | reverse complement strand
TGTAGTGGTCAACTAAAACTGGCCACGGCTTTAGAGTTTTTCCAGTATCGGTTTTCCGATTCGTTTGGAGGTAATCCACCGTTATAGTCATGCGGCCTTAGCGAGCTGTAATACCCGACGATATAGTTTGTGATCGCATGAGCTGCTTCGCTAAAGTTTATATAGCCTGTCACTGGCACCCACTCGTTTTTCAGACTTCTGAAGAAGCGTTCCATCGGGCTGTTATCCCAGCAGTTTCCGCGTCGGCTCATACTTTGCCTGATCCGGTAACGCCACAGTAACTGCCGGAACTGCCTGCTTGTGTAGTGGCTACCCTGGTCACTGTGGAACATCACTCCCGCTGGTTTACCTCGGGTTTCCCACGCCATTTCCAGCGCTTTGATGGTTAGCTTGCTGTCCGGTGAGAATGACATTGCCCAGCCTACCGGTTTCCTGGCGAACAAATCGAGAACGACGGCGAGGTAAGCCCAGCGCCTGCCTGTCCAGATATACGTCACATCGCCGCACCATACCTGATTAGGCTCTGTCACTGCGAACTGTCGCTCAAGGTGATTTGGGATAGCGATGTGTTCATGACCACCCCGTTTATACCGGTGGGTGGGTTGCTGACAACTCACCAGTCCCAGTTCTTTCATGAGCCTGCCGGCAAGCCAGCGTCCCATTCTGAAGCCTCTCAGGGTTGCCATAATGGCGATACTTCTCGCGCCAGCAGAGCCATGGCTAATGTTATGCAGCTCCAGAACCTGACTACGTAATACAGCCCGCTTGCCGTCTGGCTTTTCGGGGCTTTTCACCCAGTATTTGTAGCTGCTGCGATGAACCCCGAACACGTGGCAGAGTGTGACCACAGGATACTGCGCTCTGAGTTTCTCGATTAACGAGAACTGTTCAGGGAGTCTGACATCAAGAGCGCGGTAGCCTTTTTTAATATGTCGTTTTCCATTTCGATGCGTTGTAGCTTTTTCTTTAGCTCACGTATTTCAATCTGTTCTGGGGTTATAGGAGAGGCTTTAGGTATTTTGCCCTGTCGTTCATCCCGTAACTGCTTTACCCATCGCGTCATGGTAGAAAGCCCCACGTCCATAGCACTGGCCGCAGCTGCAACTGTGTAGTTCTGATCAAGGACCAGTTGAGCGGATTCGCGTTTAAACTCTGCGCTGAAATTTCTTTTTTTCATTGGGACACCTGTATTGTTCTGAGATGAGCATATCACCTCTGTTCAGGTGGCCAAATTCAGTAAACCACTACATGTAAAACCGCCTCTGCCGTTGGTGCCTCAGGTCATGGGTAATGCTTTGTAGTCCTTCTATGATACGAGCCGCAGGCTCTTACGCACCATGTGAATGATACACAAACTGCATTAATGGTGTCAGGGATGCTCTTCAACCCGTCAACGTAGGCGATGAAGATATAGTAACTTCGGCACAAGCTGGCTCATAGCTTAATTATTTGATAAACAATAAGCTATTGGGCCTGGATTTATCTGCTCTTAGCTCAGGTTTGATCTGACGCAGCTATGAAACAAAACCAAACCAGCTACTCGTAGAGTGAAACGGAAGTTCGAGATGGTACAGTCTCTAACGGTTTCCCCCGTCATCCATATAGTAGTGCCGACATTTTCAGCGAATACGGCCAGTTCTGCATCCTCAGTTCATTTGCCCGCATGTTAACGTAGCAGTAGTACAACATCATTCTTAGGCGGGCCGGTAACCCCCCTACTTTTGACAGCGCTGATAAGTAGAATCACTTAAGCGCTGAGTACTAAACTGGCTATCCAACGCAAGGGGCCACATCAGCCTCAAGCGGGGGCTATATAACTTGTCTTGGGCTTCGCTTCCGTCACTAGAGACCCAACTCGCTGTGCCACGCTGCCAGGCGAGAAGGTTCCTGCAATGCAAGAGCCAAAGTCTGATGCACTTCATGATGAGGTTCGCTATGCACCAGATCTGCCTGCCATTGCTGTACGTAGGACTGAATATCGGCCACGCTATGCCGCGCTTGTGCATTTTGGAGCCGGCGCTGTTCTCTACGCCTAAGTACATCCTGATGCTTGGCATATTCCGCTTTAAACTCCCGCGTCCACCGAGTGCTCAAGTTGAGCAGCTCGTCGAGTTTGGCTGATTTGGGCTGATCTGCAGGGGTGACGGACGAGCACTGCACAGACAGATCAGCCAGCACGTACTCTAGGCGTACCGTGCCATTGCTTGGACGCAAGTATGGGTGAAACCAATCGGCAAAGCTGCCGTTGGAATGCACAGGTTTGTCCCCTTTGTTTGGAGCTTCGTTGCAGGTACTGCATATCAGCGTGAGGTTTTCAGCACATACGCTCAATAGCGGAAACTTGCTCTTAATAATCCAATGGTCAACGTGAGGTGTGTCGCCAAGCGGGCCACCGCATAGCACGCAAACCTCTCGAGCATCTGGAACTGGGTTCAGACGATGCGCATTGCGGAAAGCTTCCACATAGTCAGCGTATTTAACGCCATTAACAGCGGTGGGGGTGCCATTTGGCTGGTATGGCAAGCCACTACGAAATCCTTTTTCGTAAAAGGCTTCCATCAATGTTTTGAATGCCTTCCAATCGGAAGTGCTAGTTACAGGACAATTGATTGGCCACAGAGTTGGTCTAGGTTGAAACTGAGTTGCAAGAGCAGAGACTGTCTGTATCCAAGCCCTCAACGCCGTCTTCTGGGCCGAAGGCATGGCAGCAATCTTTTGTGCACAATTCAATAGCGATTGACCGGCTTCAACTCGTTGGAGAAAGTCCCACAACCAATTCGCCTCAATGGTGCTAGCCAGTACTGGTGGCTGTAACCCTTGCTGACTGATGTGAGGTCCTGTGGTGGCAGGAGCACTCAACCACAGTGCAAAACGTTGCATCAACCGCTGGCATGCGACCAACGCAGGAGAACACGTGACGCGGTGGATAGGCTTAAGCATTACTACCCCGCCAGGTATTCAACAGGGTACGCAATTCACTGCGATAAAAGCCCGAACCCATACGGGCGATCAGACGCTCCAGATCGGCGATGTCTTCGGGTGTGCCGGTGGCTTGCTGTAGCTTGTCTTCGATAAACTCCTGGGCGCGTTTGCCAATGCTGTCATCAGCACCAAACACAGTCATCATCAATGCGCTGGGGTCGGTAGCGAACGTCGGTTCGTCCACGTTGCGCACGGTGGATCCATCCGCCGTTTTTTGTACCATCACTATTTCGTTGTTGAACACATCCGAGAGCACGATGGCGGAATGGGTGGAAATCAATACATCGTTACTGGTATTGCCAATCGCATCGTCGATGATGTCAACAATCTCACGCTTCCATTTGTCATTGAAATGGGTTTCGGGCTCATCGAGTAGTAGTAAGGCGTCCTGCTGGCCTTCCAGCAGGTGGAACAGCGCCATGCGACCCAACACCATTTGCTCACCGTCTGAAAGCTCCTCGTAGCGCAGTATGCCAATGTCAACCGAGTTGAAGTCGGTATTTTCGTCAGGTGCGGGTGTTCGGCGCAAGCGCAACAGCACATCATCAAACATGCCTGCCTGATTCAGCTCCAACAAACGGGTGAAAAGCTCAAAGCTGCTCACGTCCTTGGCGCCGCCGAGTAACGCCCAAAGCGCTTCGCCCTGGCTGGTGCAGGTTTGCAGCTCATCGCGGGCGGGTGACAAAAACGAGATGCCTTGTGCGTTGAAGGGGCCTTTGAAATCGAACCACAGGATACGACGAGGTTCCGCAGGATGCGGCTCTGCGACAACTTCACTGGCACACAACCACCAATCATGGGCAGTTTCACACAGTTTCTGATCCCATTGAGTCGCTTGTAAACGCGAACGGAATGCGATAGAAACCAAGTGGTGCCACCCCCCCCGCTCCAGAAGCTTTTGCAGAGAATTTTTGTTATCAGCTCGCCCTGACTGGTCTTTTGTTTCAACCAAGGCCTGTGGCAAAGCCACAGCCAGCAGCGCACATTTCAGCAATGTGGCGTCAAGCAAAACCGGGCGGCGGAAGCTATCCATCTCGCCAAGGTTTGCATTCTGTGGCTGCCGTTGGGTATTCCCCCCCGACTGTTGCACTGCTTGAAAGGCATTTTCCTGAGCGACGGTCCAGCCTGCGGGGCGTTCGTCACTTTGGGCATTATCATTGCTATCAAGTATACCTTCTGCGCGCTGATTGCGATTCCACACAGAACGCCAAGGGCGCAAATCTCCGGTGGTGTAGGCCAGAACGGCGGAAGGTAAGGCTATGCTGTGTGGTGTCACCGATCCTGTGGGCCATTCACCTTTGTGCACAAGAGGCCGAAATTCCGAAGGAATATCGCTGGATTCGGCTGAAAAATGCGCAAGCATTTGCTCGAATTGATCCGCCGTCAGATTGTCTGGGAAGGAAAATTTGTCGGCAATCCACAGGCTCGCGGACTGACGATCTCCGAGCCAATCCACGATCAATGTTCGCGCGTTAGGTGCGCCGTGTCTCCCAAGTTCATATACCAATTGCACAGGGAAAAGGGTTCGCTGTCCAGCTGCTAATGCCAAGAAAACCTCGGCGACAGCCCGCAGAAGGTTGGACTTACCACTGCCATTCACACCGACGACGAAACGAATGGCACACTCGCGCGCCAGCGGCGAGCCGCTGGCGAAACACACCTTGATGTCAGAGATGGGCGGGTAGTTTTGCAGACGTAAGTAACGAAGACGCATTAGACAGGCTCCAAATCAACTTGCCGCGCCTCTACCTTGAGCGCGCTGGCGATGTCTTCTTTCAGCTCATCGAGCGAGGCGTAATGCTTGCCCAAGTCCACCAAGTGAGTGAAGTCTTGTCCGTCTTCATCTTCAACGGCGAAAACTTGGAACATTCCGCTTGCTCCAGCGTGTGCAGAGGTCTCGTAGTCCAGCTGGACTTCAAAATGGTAGTGCTGCTGGTCAACACCGGACGTCAACGTTTTACGCAGAGTCTGCACATCTGCCATACGTGTGAACTCTTCCGGACGTAAGGGGCGGAAGGCTTTAAGGTAATCCAGCTCGCCGCTTTCCAGGTCTTGCTTGGGCAAGGTGATTTTGGCGATTAAGCCCAGTGAAGCCAATTGACTCAAGGAGCGGCGGATGCGATTGCCGTGCGACTGGCCAAAGGCTTGTAAACGTTCCGTCACAGTCGCGTCATCGCAAAATCGAGAAAAGACCTCCGGATCTTCTACCAGCAAGGGTTGGCCATTCTCCTGGCAATAATCTGTGAAGGCCGCCAATACTTGGCGCTGGAACTCACTGATCTCGCTGAGCAACCAATGGCGCTCGGTGTGGGTGGTGGAATCGGTTTGTACTGTACTGGCAATCACAATATTTGCTGTCGCATTGACGATCTTAGCGCCATGTTCGCGCAGCGATATATCGCGAGCTTTGGCAGCCTCGATAATTTTATCTGTATGCGCAACACGCCAGTTTGCAGTCAAATGTCCGACGAGGGCTTGCTGGCTAATGAACTCCTGCAATTCGGAATACATCTCTAACTTTCCAAGCATCTGAGCCCGTAACGCTTCGATTTCACGCACCAATTCAGAAAACTTCTGTTGTAACGGCAGTGGAGGCAGAGGAACGGTGATACGTCCGAGATCAGTCGGACTAACGTTCGCCATGCTAACGGCCTGCTTGGCTGAATTTAAGAGGCGATATTTTCCATAAGCACTATTTAGCGTGGCCCAGAGAAACTCAGGCAACATCTCTGGCTTCAATCGAAGGCGTACAAGATAAGATGCAAAACTGAATACCCCCGCAACTGGTCGCCAGATAGTACACTTGCCCACCAACTCCTTTGAGTTGGTACGATTAAATAGCAGGTCACCATCGGCCAATTTCGTGGATTCAATGTCTTTTTTCGACAGGGAGGCGTATTTCAAATCCGTCAAATCCAGCCAGCCACTCGCGGTTATGCTGTTCATTCGCAATACCGCATGCGTTCCGGTCTCGCCCATAGCTTCGGATACCCCATATTGGGAGTCCGCCACGTAATCGCTGATTCGAACTGGATCAATCAGGCCATCAGCTGTGTACCAATCGCCAAAATATTCCCAGTAGGCCGTCCGAACCAAGTGATCAACTTGATCGCTAATGGACTTCTTAGCCTTAGTGACCTCCTCTACCAGTTGCAGTACATCGACGATACGTTGTTGTTCGGGGAGGGTGGGGAGTGGGATTGGAAGACGATCAAACGCGTCCGCCGAAAGTCTTGGGAGATTGGCACCCACAGCCAGTTGTGCGGCACGCGCATAAATCGCCGGCGATCGCAAATAACGAATTGCGAAATCAGGTAATAGCTCCTCAGATGCTCTCAATGCCCAGATATCAGTACTGCAAATACCATCCTGAGTTGCCAAATGAACCTTGTTCAGGTTTGGGCGCAACTTTCCATACAGAATGTCGCCAGCGCTGAAGACTGTCTTGATGCTAAGGATATCGCTACCTTCGGTGACATCTTCTGCCTTGCGGAGCAACCTGCCAGTGTGTGATTCAATATGCTCCAGACCGACATAAAAGTGACTATTGGCTTGAGATGTCTGGGGGTTAACTTTAGTTTCAACCCGAGAAAGAACATTGCCCAATCGGGCCTCTTCCCATGTTGCTGGTAATCTCATTCCCGCCCCTCCACCATAGCCAGCAATTTATCCAGGCCTTTAATAATGTCTTGCTCAGTGGTTTTGAGCGAGCCGATTAACTCGGCCAAACTCTTGTCGCTCTTGAGCTGGGTGAAGTCAAATGGCTTGTACTGCCCGGCGGACAAATTCCACTCCCGTGCCTCGATGCAGTCCGAGTCTAGCAAGCCATCTTTCAGAACACCTTTTTCGGTATAGAGCCCATCGGCCAGCATCGCTTCCACATAAGAAGGCCGCACTAATCCCTCTGCGTTGTGTGAACCTACGACCTTGCCGTCTGCACTTTTCCACTCGTCGTTACGCGCCCAAGCCCGCACGGGGACGACCCAATGCTTGGCAGCTTTGAGCTCGGTAGCTTGATCAATAGCTAGGCTACGTAGGGTTACGTCAAAGCCGTCGAGCTTGGCTACTTCGCGAGCGATGCCTTCCAGTGCAGCGTTCAGGTCGGCCACCGGCTCATAGGTGCTGAGCTGGACCGTGGACGCTTGCATGACTGCCTGCTGGTGGTAGGACAAGCCGGCTTTGAGCGCATCCTTGACCATGTCTTTCCACAGCAGTAGCGCAGACCCATCTTCCGCTTCAAAAAATCGTTGCACATCGCGTACGGCACGGTTGAATTCTTGTTGCGGTACTTTAATGGCTCTTTTCCATTCCGCCAGCGCCTTGTCGCTATCCATTTGTTTGGCAGCAGTGGGCTTATCTTTCCACTTGATCCATACAGGCTGGGTGGGGGCTGCGAAGAACTGGATCACCAAATCGTAGAGTGTCCGGCTGGCTTCGTTGCGCACCAGGTCTTCTGCTTCTTTTGGATCCGCAGGAAGCTCGGGAAACAGCTCGTGTATGCCCCATACCTGACCGTCCCACATACTGGTGTCGGGCAAGGCCGAGAAAGCTTCACCTGCGGGTGTAAGTTTGTCGGCAGTGTCACGCAGTAGGGCTTGGCGCCAGCGTTCGGTGTGAAAACTGGGTTGCAGCAAGGTCTTTTCATGGCTTTGCGCGCCACTGCGACCGTGCTCGATCCAGGCTTTGAATTTGATGAGTGCATCCCATAGGTCGTTTTGTTGGCCTGGGCGTGGATTGCGCTTGGCATCTTTTGAGTAACCGTCTTCCTCTACCTCATAGAACCAAACGTGTTCGGTCAGTGGTACTGCATTGCTGGGCAGGCTTTGCTTGTTGTCGCGCCGAGTGACTTTTCTGAAGATCAGGATCGAGGTCTTGACGCCGGTGTAGGGTTGAAAAACGCCGCCGGGAAGGGAAATTACCCCTTCCACCATATGCTCGACCAGAAGCTCGCGGCGTAAACGCACGTGGGCATCGGTATTGCCGAACAAAACACCCTCGGGGATGATCACCGCACAGCGCCCACCAATATCGAGTAAGTCGAGCATCAACCACAGAAAGAGCAGTTCGCTCTTGTTGGTGATTGATTCATCCTTTTTCTTACCGCCACCGCCCACGCGTGGGAACAGTACGGTGTCAGGTTCCAGATCGCCGCTGTCGACTGTTCCGGTAAAGGGTGGGTTGGCCAGCACGAATTGGTAGCTGCCGGGCTCAAGCAGTTCTTTAAGCTTGGCTTTTCCTTCGCGTTTGCTAAGGGAGTCGCCCTGCAGCAAGTGCGGGTCGATCACGTCATGCAGCACTAGGTTCATCCAGCCGATGCGGGCCATGGTACGGTCGTTATCGAGGCCGACAAAATAGGCGCCGTTGTGGATTGCGTCATATTGCTCTGGTGTAGCGGCGGCGCCATCGGTGCGATGCGGGGTGCCGTCCCATTCCAACACGAGATTGTCTTGCGCGGAGAATTTACGCATTAAGTACTGCTGAGTGCTAAACAGAAAACCACCTGTGCCGGCGGCGGGATCTATGACGCTTTGGCCTGGCTCAGGGTCGAGTAGCTCAACCATGAAACGGATCAAATGTCGCGGTGTACGGAACTGGCCGTTCTTACCTGCCGTGGCTACTTCGCTAAGCAGGTACTCAAAGGTGTCGCCCATGATGTCTTGGGCGGCTGAGCCTTCACCCGCTCTGGCGAAGAGTTGATCGATGGCATCAATCGCGTCGCTCAGCACCTTGCCTTTGTTGGGGTCTAGCTGGAAGTATGCATCAGCCATGCGGTTATTGAGGCTGGATAGCTCTGTACCGTTGGCGCTGGCGCTGCTGAAGTGTTTATCGAGCTCCCGTAACCACGGGAAAACTACGTCAATCAAATGGCCGGGATTGGTCTTTTCTTGACGGATGTAACTCCACTTACAGGATTCGTAACCCACATAAATGGAGGAAAAGCCTCGTTGCTGGCGCTTGAGATCGATGTCTTCCAAGCGTTTAAGGAAAAGCAGATAGGTGATTTGCTCAACTGCCACCAAGGGGTTGGTGAGGCCCGCTGCCCAAAAGCGGTTCCAAAGTTCGTCAACTTTTTTCTTGATATGAGGTGCAAGCATTCAGGGTGTCCTTGATAAATCAGGCTACGTCGTCCAACAGTTGGTTGGCGAGGTTGATAAGTTCGTCGATGTCCTGCTGCGGAAATAGCGTTTCCACTCGGCCCACGCGCGAGAGCGGTGGTTCGCCGAGTGCTGCACGGGTAATGCTCCCGTGGCGCAGCACGGCGGCCTTTACAGCGCGTAGGAAGTTAAGTTGATTGGCACGCAAATAGCCGTGAGCGGCAATGAATGCTTCAAAAGCGGCATTGATGCGCTGCTCGCGGTTAGGCAGATGCGCACCTTCACAAAGTATGTGGCGTAAAAAATCAGCCAGAGATGCAGCTGGGGCTTCAAAAGCTTTGCGCAAGGTGTCTTCGGTAACGAACAGATCAGTCTGGTTCAATGTTTTGCTGACTTGGTCCAATTCCTCGTCATCCAGATGCTCGCCTTGTTTGAGTTTGGCTATTTCTGGTAGCTGGCCCACCAGCCGGCGTACCAACGCTTCCACTTGCTCACGATAGCTTTCCGCAAAAGCTCCTTCTCCGGTAGGGCCATAAATTATCCAGCTACGTTGCGTAATGCTGTCCGGTAGATTGATTTCGACCGTGCGGCTTGGTATGGATGTGCGATAGCGCATCAAAGGTGAGAACACGGATTGCAGCGTGCTCAGACGTGCCGTATTTAGGTGCTGCCAAAAACCAGTAGATTGCACCCAAACTCGTTGTTCAGCCACACGCTGCACTTCGGGGATGTTGTCGGCTAAGCTGCTCACAGCCTCTTGGATGCGTTCCTGCACTTTGGTTTGTTCGAGAGCATCGCCCTTAAGATAAGCCACAGTAAGACGCTCACACCAGATGCGGAACTGCAATTCTTCCAAGCATACCAACAGTGCAAAGCGCATCAATGGCGCGATGGTCCTGGATAGATGCTCCAGTGCGCTTTGGCTTGGCTCTGGCCATTGCCGCACCAGCGTGTCGAGAGCATCCCAATGCGGCCGCACGTTGATGCTGTGTCGAGGTAAAGCATCCAGCATGGCCAGCAAAGCGGCGATAGTTGTTTGTGTATCTTGCTGCTGGGAGTGCAGAAGCAGCCACTTTTCCAACCGCAGGCGGAACAGACGCACTGGCAGCGGCTCACTCGGATACTCCACTTCGCCATCGGGTTTGAGCTTGAAGTAGGCGAAGTTTTTCCAGTGATCAATGATCAGAAAATCCTTCTTGATTTCGCCTGTTGCCTTGTCGATATGTAGTCGTGTGCCACGCCCGATCATCTGCCAGAACTTGACCTTACTAAATACAGGCTTGGCAAAGACCAAATTTTGAATAGCTGGAACGTCCACTCCGGTATCAAGCATATCCACCGAGATGACCACACGCGGCATGGTACGGTATTTGAAATCGTCCAACGTGACGTCAGCACGCTCCATGTGGCTGTCAATGATTTCGGCCATGCCCTGGCGCTGCAGTTCTGGATATAGGCGATTAAAGCCTTCGTAAAGCCTTTTGGCATGAGCGTGACTGACGGCGAAGATGATAGACTTGTGCGGCAGGCCGCGAATATCTTTGCGGCTTTTGTCCATAAACTCTTTCACCATGGCATCGTTGGTTCCTTGATTGATGATGCCTTTTTCGATGTCGCTGCCATCGAAATTGAGCTCATCAAGATCTACGCCTTGATCACGTGCCATTTGCTTCAAGGGCCCGGGTAGTGTGTCCCCCTGAATACCTTGAAGCTGAAAGTTGGTTTGTGCGTCAAGCACACGGTAATTCACTAGGTTCTGATCAGCGATGGCCTGTTCGTAACTGTAGTAATAGCTGGGAGCTCCGTCGCCACAATCGAATAGTTCAAATGTGTTATGGTCGATGTAATCGGTTGGGGTTGCGGTTAGCCCGAGCTGTATCGCATCAAAATGATCAAAAATAGCCTTGTAGCGCTGGTAGATGGAGCGGTGACTTTCATCGGCTACGATCAGGTCGTAATAACCCACTGACAGGCGCGAATACACCTGCATCATGCTTGGGTAGGTAGAAAACTGGATGCGAGCTCCAGAAGTTTCGCCAGATTCGATGCGAGCCAGGCTTTCATTGGGCAGATATGATTTGAACTCCGACATAGCCTGACGCACCAATTCCCGTCGGTCTGCCAGGAACAACACTCGCTGCACGCGCTTGGAGCGCAGCAAGGTATCAACCAAGGCAATGGTCGTCCGCGTTTTGCCGGTACCAGTGGCCATCACCAATAGGAACTTGCGCTTGGCGGCATCTACGCCTTCAGTGACGCGACGAATAGCCTCGTTTTGATAGTCGCGTCCGGCTATGTCAGCATTTATAGTTACATTGCCCACGGGCTCGGCGAACTGATGCTGGTGTCGTAGGCGCTCCAAATCATCTCGGGTATAAAAACCGGAGATCTTGCGAGGGGCGTAACGAGCACGATCCCAAAATTGAATTTCTTTGCCATTGGTAAGGAAAATAAACGGGTCGCTGCCAAATTGGTTTTTGATCGCATCCGCGTAATCTGCAGCCTGGCGCTTTCCTGCGAGCACATCGCGAGATGATCGTTTAGCCTCGACTACAGCAATTGGTTTGCCGTCTGAGCCGAGCAAAATGTAATCCGCAAATTGGTAGTCCTTATCGGTAATCTCGGGCTCCGCCGTTTTGAGCAGAAATTCCTCCATAAGGGTACGCCGACTTCGTGACCAGCCAGAACGAGAGAGCTGCGAATCAATAATCTCGGTGCGAGTCTGTGCTTCGTCACGGTTTGAAGTCATTCTGTGCTACCTCCCTCAGCAGGCTCACCCGCCCCACCAGCCCGCACCCATTCGTCCACTTCAGACAGCTGAAACTTCCACAGCCGGCCAATTTTATGGGCGGGTAGTCCCTGGCGTTCGCGCCAGCGGTAGACAGTATCTTTGACAACACCCAAGTGTTGGGCAACGTCGAGGGCGGTGACCCAGGGTTCGGCGGTCATAACAGTGGCACCCTTCAAAAAAGACTAGAGTCGTTTAAAGTCATTAATAGTCTACCTAATCAACCCTTAGATGACTATGCAAAATTAGCGGGTAGTTGACTGCTCCCACTTCACTGGTGCGAACTACGAACTCGAATTCTCGACTTGTAATTCGAGCAGCACGATGATCTAACCCATTCTTGATAGACACCTCGTTAAGTGATTAAAACCATTGGCAGAGGTGGAACATGAGCAAAGCAACAACTGAATAGAAAAAGCCCCTCCCCCTTTACTCTCAGCAATACAAGCAACTGTCTTTAGCCACTGATTACGAAGCTTGGGGATTTACCTTTAACAGAGAGTAGCCTCGGAGATTGTCAGGCTGATTGCGCCAATTCCCGCTTCAGAACCTACAGACTAGTTCCCGCCCCTGCCCATGCAGCAGCCAAGCCGATCAGATACAGGTTTTGCTTGGCGAGTGAGACGGCTACATTGATTATGTTTGGCGGGCTCTTTGCTGGCTAGCCTTCGGCGCACCTAGCAACAGGATGATCGTGTCCGCTTCTCGGCCCTGGAACGTGTGGCTCTTGCCTACACGGTCACGACTCCACTCATCCCCTTTTACTCCCAGCGCCCGCAGCAAATCAGTCTCACTGTCGAGACGCCGACGCATGTTCTGCTCTATGATCGAGGGCTGTACTTGCTGCCAGTATCGCGTGCGTATCATTCGCCTTACCTGTAGGAGAGAAAGAGGGGAGTGAACCTAGGTCGTTCTGGTCTTCGCCGAACTGCTGTTGCACTACTGTTGCAGGAGCATCACGGGGTGTAACTTGGAAGGTTTGCGAGGACGCCGAACCGGGATGACACGCTGATGGACAGGAACCCCACGTTGAGCCCACGCTGTGATCGCTAAGTACAGTTCGGGCTTGCTCGATTTTAGTCGTCAAGGCTCAGGCCCTGGCAGTATTGCGGAAGGTCAGCTCGTTCAACAGCCGTTCAAGTTCATTAACGTTGTTGCGAGACAGCTCGAAGATTACTTCCAGATCAAAGATCGATTTTTGCGCTACTGGCGTGTTTTCATTTATTTCTGCGGCTCCATATCCCTTCAATTAAGAGATATTATGCTAATTAGCTTGATTTCTAAAACTATTAACTTCGGCTTGAAATATAAATTCTCATTCAGCCCACTTCTAAAGTGGGAACCGTCATTAATTATCCGTCACACCGCTAAACGCACTCCTCTCATACCTCCCTCAATCATACTTCCGCGGTCAGCAGCCATAAAGAAGTCAGCCCACCATTGCATCATTGGACGACGCTGCTCAAGATAGTCACTGCGGTTATAGGCGCGACGGACCTCATTCTTATCTACATGGGCAAGAGCTGCTTCAATAACATCAGGAGGAAATCCTTCCTCGTTGAGAGCTGTACTGGCAATAGATCGCAAACCGTGTGAAACGAGCACTCCACCAAACCCTGCGCGTTTCAGCGATGCGTTAACGGTTTGACTGTTCATCGGCTGGTTTGGCTTGATGCGGCTGGGAAAGATAAATTCTCGATTTCCACTTAACGGCTTCATCATCTCCAGTATTGCAATTGCTTCATCTGACAATGGAACAGTATGGTCGCGGTTCATTTTCATGCGTGCTGCAGGAATCTTCCACTCTCGCGCTTCTATGTCTACCTCTTCCCAGAGAGCTTCAGCCGCTTCGGCAGGGCGAGTAATAGTAAGAAGTTGCCACATGAACAGGCAGCGTGTGGAAAGGCTAATGCTGGCTGTTCGCATTGTCTGCATCAGTTGAGGTAGCTGATCCGGTCGAATGCTGGGCATGTTCTTCTTCTGCGGCTTCTCAAAGGCTTTACCGATATTAACGCTGGGAACAGCATCAATCAGCCCTGTGTTTTGGGCATAGATCATGACCTCATTAATGCGCTGGCACAGGCGACGAACGGTTTCCAGTGCTCCTCTGGCCTGAACCGGTTGGACGGCCTGAACCAGCGTGTGAGCTTTAATATCTGTAACGCTAATGTCGCCAATCGCAGGAAAAACATCTCTCTCAAGAGAGCGCCAGATATCCTCTGCGTAGTCTTCGGTCACGCTGGCTTTCTTCACATTCCACCAACGTTCAGCCACGAGCTGGAAAGTATTGGTTTTAGCTTCCAGCGAACTGCGAAGTTGTTCTTGCTGATGTTCCTGAGGGTCGATTTGTTTCGCCAGAAGAGAACGAGACTCTGCGCGATAGTTTCTGGCATCGGCAAGCGTAACTGACGGGTAGGGGCCAATGCTCTTCTTCGCACGTTTCTTGGTGACAGGGCGAATGTAGCGAAACTGCCAGATTTTACTCCCGCTGGATTTGATGAGTAGCTCAAGGCCATCACCATCATAGAGAACGTAGTCCGCTTCTTTGGGTTTGGCTGATTCGATTTCCTTAACGGAGAGAGGTTTGGTTTGTCTTGCCATTGCCGGGTTTCCATAGTTTTAGGCACCTCAAAAACAATAAAGCTTTATGAGGTGCCTAACAAGGTGCCTAAAAGGTTCGGATTTAATTAGTTGGCATCAGACTTCGCGGGACAAATTGAGGGCACAAAAAAACCCGCAGGGCTTGCGCCGTGCGGGCTCTTAGGACTTCATCGGATGACTCTGGTAATCACCGATGGAGAATTTTGGGCTGGCGGAGTCTGAATTGGTTGTGTAACTTGTTGTTTAATAGCTGATAACCTTCAATTCAATTTTCAATTTGGTCCCATTGTTGGTCCTAAAAGAAAATGTCAGGTTTTTTGCAGGGAGGGGAGGTTACAGTAGAAGTCTCTTTGTCTGTGAGATTAGCATTTTGCTTTCCTTTAGTCTGCTCTGTATTTAAGCGTTTATTTCACGTTAGCTTTTATCAATCCGGTAGAGCGCCTTGCTCGCAGAATATCCACTACGGAAATATACGGGGTTTGTTCTTGCCACGAAAACCCCTTCCGGTCGATACGGACAAGCTCGTATTTTTCTACCAGAAAGTTCACCGCATCGCTGAGCGATATCCCGGCGTCAATATGCTCTTGGATGGTGGTTTCATTACTGAACGGTGTGTCATTCAGCGTCAGGCCATAGTGCTGCGACAACAGATGAGTTAGCAGGCACTGCCAGATTTCAATGGGTGACAGGCAGGGCTGAGCCGCCCGTGTCGGGTGTGATGATAAGGCTTGCATGATGTTTACTCTGTGATGTTCAGGGAATAAGTGGTGAGCTAATGCGGTTCAGTCTGGTCAGGATAAATAGCAATGTAGACATAACCACAGGAGCCGAGTGTATCGGCTTCGCAGGTGAGTCCGTTGTGGTAAAACGTGACGCAGTGCTGATAGCGGGGATTTAGCGCGCCGCTGGTGAGCATTAGTTCCAGTTGCTTGAGTATCAGGGGAAAAGCTTGGTCCAGGTGTAATACATCCCCGTCGCTGAAAGCACCGTTGAATCCGGCCCGGTCAGCGAGAAAATGCACCCGGTTGCCTTCCTGCACCAGACGAGCGCCAAAACAGGGTGTGATCGTGCGCTTTAGTCCCCACTGTTGGCAGGCGGGATTATCCGGCTTAGTACCGGATTCGGAGTAATTGTTCATTATTGTTCCTGATTAAAGGGAAAGATTAATTGAGAGTGACACTTCGAAGAATGACATAGGGACCATTGCGGTCCTGACGACGTTCAGCAAATACGGCCAGAACGCCGCGTATATCTTCCACCTCGCGGCCAGCATAATGGCAGATACTGCCTGACCATTTATATTTTCCCGTACTGAAGCGAAACAGCCGAGAGCCTGGATGCTGTCGGTACAAAGCCATTGCCTGACGTTTACTGATGATTTTCATAACCAACCTCGCTCAGCGAACGACACAATGCCATCCCGACCGACAACAAGATGATCGAGCGTTTTCACATCAACCAGTTCTAACGCTTCTTTAAGCCTGCCCGTAATGTTGCGATCGCATTGGCTGGGCTCCGGATCACCGGAGGGATGGTTATGCACCAGCACGACAGCTGCGGCATTGAAACGAAGCGCCGACTTCACTACCTCACGGGAATGAACCTGCACATGGTTTACCGAACCGGCGAACAGTGTTTCACTCTCCAGTAAACGATGCTGATTATCGAGATAGAGCACCATAAACACTTCCCGCTCCTGTCCGGCCAGCTGTAACCGAAGCCAGTCACGGGCAGCAGTACTTGAGGTAAAGGCTATTCCAGGCTGGCGCAGATATTTATCAAGCAAATTAATAGCCCGGCGGATGGTCCGTCGGGCATAAGGTGTCAATCCGGATGTCGCTGGGAGCAGGCAACCATGCCGGGTCATAGCCGCCAGCGGAAAGAGTTCAGGCTGCGATGACAGCGGGGATAATGCGGTATTCATGTCAGGCATTCCTCAGTCGATGAGATGCATAATGGCGCTGCACTCTGGATGGTGTAGCGCGAAGTCACGTAAGCGATAATAGTGCTCAGTCATCGCATCACATTCGGTACGACAGGCGTGGTGGCTGTATGTCATCAGACAGGCGACTATCCCTGCCGCTTCGCCAGTAAGTTCAGCGCCGTTGCCGTTCATGCTGTTGAACAATGCCCACGTCTTATCGTGCTCTGACTCAGGAGCCATGAAAGCACCGCCGTTGCTGAGCGTCGAAAAGTTCCAGATACCACCGTGATAATCGACACACAGACGGCTCATCCAGGCAAAGATTCGGGGCTCAAGGGTTATCCATTGTGGGATGGAGCCAAAGTGCTGCGGCCAGAAGCCGATGCGTAACTCGTCAGGGACCACCGAGGCAGTAATTGCTGCCTGCTCAGCGAACTCAAAGTTTTGTGTATTCATTAAACTATCTCCTTATGCCGGAGCGGTTGTTTAACGCCCGAAAAAATCGAGCATATTTTCTGCCATTACCCACAGGGCGCGATTGAGCTTCACATCGCCATCAATACCGGTAACAGCACGGGTGCGGCTGCTTTTCCCCTGAGCGGTTCGCCCTGACAATCCCCCTTTCATCAGGTTCTCCTGCACGCGCTGGTAGACTGTCCACAGGTCATCGCTGTAGTCCTCCCGACGACGCGGAGTCAGCAGCTGCGATACCGTGACCGGCTGGTGGTCTTCGCCAAAGCGATATTTCAGCGCGGCATTCGCCAGCGCGTGACGGGCCGGGGCTGGCAGCGCCAGTGACTGCATCGCATCGCGCTTCTCCTCCACCCGGTCAAAGACCCCGAGCACTTCGTAAGCCCCTTCAATCACCTTCTCGACGACATTGCCTTTATGCGGTACCCGCACTTCTCCGAATGACTGGCCGCAGACCAGACCATTGGTACAGACGCCTCGAAATAGCCCCGGCAACATCTGGTAGCTTGATGAGCCGTCATGGCTGTTAAGTAGAATGATTTCCGGCACCTGATGTCCGGACAGTTGACCGGCACGACGCAGGCGAAGCATGTGTTTGGTGTGCTCCCGCTTGCTCTGGTCCCGAACCTTCGTCTGGCAGGCAAAGAACGGCTCAAAGCCTTCACGCTGCAGGCTTTCAAGGATGGTGATGGTCGGGATGTAGGTGTACCTGTCTGAACGAGATTCATGTTTGTCACTCCCGAACACGCTGGGGACATGACTCATCAGCTCTTCGTAGGTCAGAGGCCGGTCACGGCGTATCTGGTTTATACGGCCAAAGCGGCTGGCTAATCGCATGGGTAACTCCTTATGCAGTGGGTAAAAAGACAAAAGGCCACACTTCCCGAAAGAGGTGTGGCCTGACTTTGTTTGTATCGGTGATGTGCTGGTGGTGGTTATGCAGGAAATTTGCGGATGCCATAACGAGTGATATACCGGTTCAGCCAGTAACCGGCATCCGGCTCAAAGTTCCAGGCTCGCCAGACCATGCAACGCTCATGACGGACAACCAGACGGAAATGTGTCCCCAGGTCGTCCTCTATAGCAACGTTGGAATATTGAGACGCAACCGCCTCTGCCTGCTGGCGAGTAAACGGTCCATCAGGCAATTCAGTGAGTTCAGTCATACAGGCCCCCTAAAATAAAAAGCCCCTGTGGCATTAGCGACAGGGGCTGAATCAAACAGATGGCGAATCGGCTAAGATGCCTTACCACCGACAACCGTGACTTGTACAGGTCGGTAGTACTGCGGGTCGAAAACGGAAAGTGGCAGGTCAATCTGGTAACCATTACGCTCTTCTGTTGCCTTCATGATTTCGACGGAGCTGACGTTTTCCACGCATTCGTTCTCCAGCGAGGCTTCCTGAGAGCGAGTGGCATCGCTGTCGCCAAATGCAGCCACTGCCATATTCCCCATGGCCAGCGTGTTTCCCCCTTTATCTTTCAGACGCAGGGAAAGTGTCAGAGGCCCGAATCCTTCACCACTTCCGCCGTTGTCCAGGCGAAACTGCCACACGCAGACATTGCCCGGCACCCAGACCATGTCTGTGTTGCGGATGCTGATGTAACGCTGTTCTTCGGCCTGAGCCGGTGAAAGCAGACAAAGGCTCAGAGCGAAAACTGAGATAACGCCTTTCAGCTTCTTCATGGATTTTTCTCCTGATTCTCCGGCAGATAGAGTTTCCCCATTTCCTTGCCATCGTGCGAATACACCACCGATTTTTCACCCGTGTAGCTGTCGGTTTCAATCCGGAAGCTCAGGGTGATATTGTCCGCAAGACACAGGGCAGCAATCAGAGGCTGCACCGTTTTCTGCTGCATATCCGCAATGTAGTAATAATTGCCTGACTCACAGCCTTCCGGCGACTGGTTGGTTTTCATCACCGTATATTGCGGTGTGCCGAAAGCATCCTTCTTTACCCATTCCTGGGCAATATCGGATTTATGCGAGACAACCTTGCTGAACGGTGGCGGAGTCAGGTCCTTAAAACTGGCTATCGTTTTCACACCCGCATCTTCCTTGCGGTCGCAGCCAGAAACCCCCATGGCACCGATAACCATCAAAACAGTGAGAACAGGTCGATACAATTTCTTCATGGTGCAGATTCCTTATTATTCGTCCGTTCCGTTGCTTCAGCAGTTGCCAGTTCGTCGGCACAACTCAGCCAGACTCTGCTGGGCTACCCACTGCTGCAGTTTCTGCTCTGAGGCAGAACGCTTCGCCGCCAGGGCAGCCTGCTGCTGTTTGTTGACACAGTTTTCCGAGAATGCAGCAAGTATCTGGTTGCTGTGAGGTTCGTCAGCCAGCTCCAGCTGATACTGGGTATCGATGATAGTGAAGTAACACCCTTTCCCCTGGTCTTCGCCCTGATAGACCGATGTCAGGTCGGAGTAATAACCGCTGGCAGGTTTCAGATTCAGCTTGCGCACAGTATGCGTTTTCTTATCGGCAAGAAAATAAGCACCACCACCCCGCTGACGCAGCAGGAATTGCCTGGTCCAGGGATAATTGCCAATCACACTGGCCTGATAGAGCGTATTGTTTAGCGTGTCGTTATCCATGCCATCGGCCGACTTCCAGCCATCCGCCTGCATGTACTGCCAGAATTTGACGGTACCCACGACAGTTTCGGCAGACGTCGGAAAGGTAGCGCCAGCGCAGAGACTGACGGCCAGTGCCGTTGTAATCAGTAATTTCTTCATCATGATTCCTTATGAGGTAAAAGACCGTCGCCAGTTCTGGCGAGCAGTGAGTGAAAAACGTGAAAATGAGGAAGGGCTCTAAGTAATTCCGGTTCGGCGAGAACGTTACGAATCTGAAGGTCGGGCACGAACAGTTCCGGGTGCAAGGTAACCGCATGGATATCGTTCAGCGGAAACACTGCCACGCGATGATGATGCTCGCCAGTCAGATACCAATGCCCGCCGCAGAGTACGAGGCGGTATGGTGCAAGCCCTGAGCAACGACAACCTTCAGCCAGCAGCGTCACGCGACGATGCTCTGATATAGCCCTGACAAGGCGTGTAAATATGCCTGGCCTGGGTGGCGACAATGACTCCGATTCTGCCCATATGAGGCACGGAGACTCACCGGGCCCACTCAGCAGTGAGCTGACCATGTGGTTATCCATGTCAGGAAACAAGGCCTCCACACCTGACTGACGAGCAAAAGTCAGCACCGCCAGTTCGCGCTGATGGCTACCTGAAAGCAGACGACAGGTGCCGTCGCGATATTCCAGGTCCAGGTACATCAGTCGCTCACGAAAATCCCGGCGGAGGGTACGGAGCGATACACCAAACTCTGCGGCAAGAAGGCCCATATCCAGTGTTTCGCCAGCAACAAGGCGGCTGATAATGAGGGACAGCCGAACCGCCAGCCGCTCATGGCGACGCTCAGTCTGGGACATTAGATTTTCTCCATCCCGTTAACAGGCTGAAAATTAAGTGATTAGTGTAACGAAGGGGTCGGACAGGGTATGGACATGGGAAGGCGTATTTTTTCAGTGCGAGGATTACAGTTGTAATGCGCCTTTACGCGTTGAAGGTGTATTAATCGCTCATTAATTGAGCACGGAAAGGACAGGAAGTGTCCGCTATACGCGGTTTTTCAGAAGAAAATCCAGTCCCAGACGGCACGGGCAACGGTCACCACGGCTTCCCGCACGGTTCGAATCACAGCCCTTACAGGCGCTGGCAGAAAAGATGATGACTCCACATTGCCAATCATTTCATCAACTGCATGACCAAAGCGCTCACGTGCCTGCTTTTTTACCGGCTCGGTGCAGAGCCTTCCATGCAGTTGTGTTGTCAGTGGGCTGGTGGCGCGGTCAGGCAGGCAGCGCATCATGGTTTCCACCATCGTATTCAGTCCCCATCCGGTACGGGCCGACACCATGCAGACTGGATGCTGCGGCAGAAACAATTGCTGCATCGCATGCTGTTTCGCCTTAATCGTCAACAGCTGCGCCGCAGAGGGCTGGTTATCGGCAGTTTTCCACTCGTGGCAGGGTTCGATTTTGTCGGCCTGATTCACCACAAATAAAACCCGATGCTGGTACGCCAACATAACCCTCCGATAGAAATGCTCATCCACCGACATGGCGCGATCATCGGCTTTGATAGCCCACAGCACCATATCCAATTCTGGCAGGATGCGGCGATACAAGGTGGTGTATTCCTCGTCGCGTTGCTCGCTTTCACCCACTCCCGGTAAATCAACAATCATTAGACTGTGATTGCCATTGCGAAGTCGGAAGCGCAGCACATCACGAGTGCAGGAGTCAACATTACTGACAGGTGTTACCTCTCCCTGGAAGAGAGCATTACAGAGCGACGACTTACCAGTCCCTGTTTTGCCCATAATACCTATCACAGGTTCGTACTGCGTCAGGCTACGAAGACGTTCAAGAATATGGTTGCGGATAGTGTGAGGGAGAGAAGCCAGCGGCTCCTCAATAGCCTGAAGGCCTTTAGATTTATTCATACAGATATCTCGGCGTGAAAACAAAAATTTACGCAATCCGGTCAGGATGCGAGGGGACTCACCATGATGATATCTATTTGAAATTATTTAAAATGCTAGTCTTAAGTCAGCATCTATAGTTGTAATGATTTCAGAATGTTGGTGCTAATGGTCTGCTCTGTTTAGTTCTTGGGAGACAGATCAAGCCTCATGAATAACTTTGAAGTAGAATAATAGTACTTATTGTAATGAATTTTCTAAAGAAAATGACCATGCAAAAGTATATCTCTTATCTGAGAATGCTTGAATAGAGAAGATGAAATGCCATGGGATACAAGAAACGTAATCAATCAGGTGCTGGCTCACATGCGGGGCGAGGGTTTCGATACCAAGATGCGGTAGGAGTATGGTTGGCGCTTCGCTGTTGGAGCCAAGAGCTTTCCTATGGTCTTGTTATTCCTGAGGGGCGAGATGATTACGAATTAAAGGGCATAAATTCTTCTGCACTTGTTCAAGTTAAGTCCCGTCGTGATCACATGGGGTTATTCCCGGTTAGCGATGTCGTAGGTTTTGTAAGGGCGCTATGGAACCGTTATGAAGCATCTTCTGATCCAAGTATAGAACTTAACTTGATCCTTGAACGTCCTATTATACACGGGCCAAAAACAGATTATGTCCTAACTGAGCATTCAGGTTTAGTTGATGCTCTGCAGGGAGATGCTTGCTGGCAATTACTTTCATCCCGTACCCACATCTGGATTGTTGCTGAACCTGCGGAACAAGCAATTGAAACCATCAGTGATACATTTCCCTGTGCACCAGTGGCCGCACAAGTTTACTACGGCGAATTGCTAAACCACATTGGTGGTTTGGCAGATGAGAATGGGATGGTGAAGGACGGAAGGTATGAAGGATTGGCTATATCCGATGTCGAAGCTATTTTACGTCGAATGGAGCCTGTTCTTGATGTGGCGAGTATGGAAATTGCTCTACGTGAAGGATATTGCGATGCTATTGATTTTATTACTATTGTAGACGATCCTGCATTTTATCTGGGAATGAATACACGGCCTGCTCATCTTGCCGCAGGCCTTGTCGTGGAAAGACCTGCAGCACGCAGCGAAGTTTTGAAGATGCTGGAAACTCAAAAAGCCGCTCTAATCGTTGGTCAGTCGGGTACTGGAAAATCAGCACTTATGTGGGAAGTGGCACGAGCCAGTCGACATACAGTTCGTTGGTTTGAGATTACGCGAGGCTACAGCTCCGATGCCCACATTCTTATCCGCTTTACCCGTTCATTGAGAGCATCCTCTACAGCGCCCGTTGGTTTTATTTTTGATGATGTGGGTAAAGGGAAAGCTGATATATGGGATGGTTTGCTACGTGAGGCAAGAGCCGGAAGCGGCATTCTTCTACTTGGTTCAATCAGAGAGGAAGATGCTTTTATGCTGACAACCCGGTCTCTTGCCGGAGAGGTCCGTCCAACCATGGAGGAAGATGTCGCTGAACGAATTTGGCGACAGCTTTCTCATCAGAATCATACTACATGGGCAGGCTGGCGAGAGCCTTGGATACAAAGTAACGGACTTTTACTTGAATACACGCATATCCTCACTCGAGGTGAGAGGCTTGAAATTGTTCTTGGGGAACAGATAGATAGTCGACTTAGGGAGGCCAGGGATGCTGAATTAGCTATTCTTCGTATTACCTCCTTGGCTGGGGCCGCAGGGGCTATGGTTGATATTAACCGTTTGGCAGAAGTTTTAGGTCTATCTCAGAACGATCTTTCCAGAGCACTACGGCGGCTCATTGACGAACATCTGATATCCGAACCACAAAACGGTTTCTTGAGAGGGTTACATCAGCTACGTTCTGCGGCTATATTCCGCCTTTGCCATAAATATCCCCCACCAACACTTTCGCACACCATCGCAGAAGCAGCGCTTGTCGTTCATCATTCGAATCTGGATACCTTGGCGGCATATGTCATTATTCATTATCCGAAAGCTAAAGACATTTTGATTAAGGCGATTGCGACTCGAATCGAACGTGAGTGCGAACCCGTAACGCTAATTGCCGCCCTTTCAGGGCTTGGTCAGGCACATATTGAGATGACGCTGAGAGGCTGGATACCTGAAGCACGGACCCTAGGCCTAGAATCAACTCAGATTACTGGCGTTGTTATGTTCGCCATTGCTGATGCCGATCTTTCGGATAATATTTTTCCTGAACGTATAAAAGATTCAATGCGGTTGCTGCAAACACGCTCTATGGAAGATCCCAGACTAGTTTTATTTACCCAAGTATCTTCTACTACTGTTAAGCAGATAATTTCTGCGTCCGAGGTATCAAATCTTCGGGGGGTCTTGGGAGCGATGTTGGGTATAGATATTCCGGTAAATATTCGACAAGTTATGGCTGAGTTAAGACCTTGCTTTGATGGGCTGGAGCTTGTGGCTATTGCAGATCTACTTGGTGTGGCTCGGCTCATCGATCCTGGTATTCCTCTTGCTTGGTTAAGTAATTATTCTCCAGAGTATTTAATTGCGCGTATTCCACGAGAAGTACCATGGGCTGGATCTGTCAGTATTGAAACCGTGCCAGAAGGTCGGCTACTACGTAGCTCAATATTCCATGTCGCACATTCGGTCCAGACAGACATACATGACGATGTTGTAAGTCTTTGCACACTTTTGCTTGGATTGGATCCATCCGCTGCAATGGTCGCTGTAGATGCTATAGCTCCGGGTGGTTTTCTCTCAGGCACTCCTGATTATCCCCTTGCATCGAAGCGAATACCAAGAGAGAACCTGCCACCATCGGCATTACCAGAATGGAACAAACGGTGGATAGCAACCACTGCTGGACTAGTGGGAACAGAAAGTTATACGGATTATTTACAGAGATCGATCAAACTGTTAGATAAACTCGTTCCGCTAGTTGAGAAGATACTGGATGGGATCCTGCGGTGTAAAACCACTTCATCTAAAGTTCTGGAACAACTTGGGGCCGTGCATGAAGCTTCCCGCGAGCTTACCCCACCGAAAGGAGGGGAGTTTATTGGCTTAAATACAGAACTACATACTACTCCGATTCAGAATATATTATTTTCCTGTTCCGCTGATATGATCTGGCGGTTTATATCTTTACCTGAAAGGTATGGCGCATATATTGCGTGGCTAAAAGATCTGTTAAGGAACATAGAGGAAGGTAAGGATTACCCTTGGGAACTCGTAGGAGGCTATCCGGAAAAATCCTTCACTCGACTGAAAGAACTAATCACATCACTACGTTTGTTGTCAGCAGCAGCGGGCTCTCAGGGAGTAAATCCTACACGTTTATGGCTTGCAGAGTCTAAAGCGGCTGCACGTGGAGGAGCATTGAGCAGCGCTGTCAGAGTAATAATGCGACAGTTCAATAAGTTAGCCATGGAGAAGCTGTTGGAGATAGAGGGCCGGCTGAGAAATCGAGGGATTGAAGCGGAACTCTACGCTCGCCCAGATTGGGAGCAACTTTTGCCGTGGCCAACATCAGAGTTTCTGGCGATTATTGATGTTGAATATCCAGAAGATTGGCTGCTATGGCTTGACGAAAATGGAGAACATATTCAGAGCGCAATTGGAGAGCATCATCGTCTCTGGGTTATTCCCCGCATTGCAGGGATTGTAATATCACAACTAACCGTTAGCGCGATATTTAAACTTTTCGCATCTCCATACGCGGTTGATGACTGGCTTGATGAATTAAAAATCAATCGACTTAACGATACACTGACTCAAGCTGCGCAACCTGTATTGTCACTTATCACCGAGCTTGATGGACTACGCCATTTCAACCTTGGTACCGCAGAAAGACCTCATCTGGAGCAGTCTGTGCGCCAGGAAAATGAAAAAGCACTGATTAGTGCCTTGGGCAAATTTGAGAAGATAGCAGAAGGCACCCAAGTTCAAATGTGTCTCCGACAATTAAATGAAGAGTGTATTGCTGGAAGAATAGACGTAGCTGAGGGAGGGAATGCTTTGCTACATGGACAACTGACTGCCGGTGGAGAAGCATTGTTGAACTTACAATTTACCTTACTGACACAGGATTTGGTAACTGCCTTAGCTCAAGCGTAAATATTGACATCATGTTGGAAGCCCCTGGACAGGCTCTGTTGAGAGGATGAAAATTGTTAATTGATGTGGGGAAGCTCTATAAACTTACCGATCGTCGCAGCTTATTATGCCAAAGTTACTATCATTCTGCGATAGAAGTGGCACTAGCTTTTCAATTGTGGTTTAGCAATTTCAACCCTAAAACAGGGATGTTGACCTAGACAGGGCGGCCCGCTAAATTAGTTTAACTGTCTGCTAACGCAAAAATATCAGAATACTTAGAGATTAGATCATACGGTCTATATAGCACAGAGCTCGAACAAGCATAGCTAATTGGGAACATCATGGTTAACATTCGAGATGAATTTACTGAAAAAGTAAAGAAAACCCTTCAGGAAAGAGTCGCTAATCGTTGCTCTAACCCAGGCTGTAACTGCCTAACATCTGGGCCCAATTATGATGAGGGAAAAGCTACGCGTATTGGTGTTGCGGCACATATAACCGCCGCCGCTCAGAATGGGCCTAGATTTAATCCATTTATTTCTAATGAAGAACGTAAACATATATCAAATGGAATATGGCTGTGCCAGAATTGTGCGAAACTTATTGATAGTGATGAAAAAATCTATACAGAAGTTGTGATTCGTGAATGGAAGAGTCTAACTGAGAGTAAAATTAGACAAGAGCTTGAAGGTAGACATTTAGAAGATGAAGGGCCAGAAACCCCTGGATGGTACTGTGGCCACTGTAATTCTTTTGTTGCCCACGGTCAGATGGTATGTACTGGTTGCCAAGCAGAAGTTGCGTATGAGGCTACAAAACATGAAGTTACTAATGCCAGGGTACGGGGAGGAACTCTTGGAGCACTGGTGGGGGGAGTAATTAGTTTCGGGGTCCCAAGTTTTTTTAATTCTCACTTTAATTTTTCCATTCCGGATGGATGGGGGCTCGGTATATATTCACTGTATATTATTGCAGTGCCAGCAATGCTGGGGGTTATTTTATTCGAAAACTTTGAACGAAATAAATTTCGTAATAAGCCCCCAAGGTTTTTTCGGCAACGCAATATTTAAAAAAGATGATCTAAGTCTCTTTTGATAAGTGGCTCTTGAGGGCCACTTATCAATAGTCTTTAGGGATTATAGAAGCACAACAATCGATAATGTTCCACCCGCGACCTGCGAGCACACTAAGTTCTTCATCTACAAACGCGTCTTTGCGCATCGCTAGGCACAAGAGGTGAGTTGGGCGGGTCATGGCTACATAATGAAGCTTCAATCGACCAAGCATACGTGGCCCCTCAAATACTGTTGTCCCCCTCTTATTAACTCTCGAACCACCGGCCTTCGTTCCGAGTAACCAGGGCTTTAGTTCGCACAGATGATGATTGAAGTAGAAGCTATCAAGTACAAGCGTTGCAGTATGCGTTTCGCCTTTAACGGAATGAATTGACCCTAGTCGGATTTGTACTTGAGGAGAAGTTTTTGGATAAGATACAAAATTAGTGCTCTGCGTGAGAATTGCCTCCCCCCCTTGCAACGTATTGACCTGTGGCCAGGCGAGGAAAGCCGTGACGCTATTGCCAATTACTGAAGAGCCGCTCAACTGCTTAACGCATGACACAATTAATGGGAGCAATTCTGTGTTCCAATCATCTTGCGTAATATTTCCACGAGTTGCCAAGAGTTTCTCTTGTAGCGCCCTATAGCTTGTAATTGCCTCTGTCTCGTCCAAAAGCTCAACAACTCGACGATGCGGTGATTTTCGCGATACTCTGCTATGTATGCTACCTGATAACTCACTTGCGGCCAGCAATGCTGAGGCTGTTGCATTCACCAATTTTTCGCAGTTGTTGCTGCCCATAATCTCAATATATGCGCGAGCCAGATATTGCGCGAAACTGTTCGGAGTTGCTTCCTTTCGTACGCTACAGGGATCATAGGTGGGTACGTAATGCCCCATGGCATGGGGTACGAGGCCATCTTCTTTTAGCTCGTGGACCCCAGCGATTGCAGTAAACACACCACACTTCAAAGCTGCTGCATCAAAGGATTCAATAAGATATTCGCCATAGCGGGGAAGGACTAATTGCACTGATGCATCGTCGAAGAGAAAGATTGTTGGGGCTTTGGGTTCGGCATTTATTCGGGCCGGTGGACCAGCGCCAATTAATGCCTGCGGCGCGACGCCGAGGCCCTTTACTTTATCGGCTATGTCTTGGGAAAAGCGATAGCTTCGCGGAAGAACATGGACGACAGAGCCGGGAAATGGATCGGTACTAGCACCTTCGAGTCCCGCTCGCGAATAGATTGCTTGATTCGAATCGCCGAATCTTTGCCGTCGCGATGGTGAATCGCCAGCACAGAAGATACGATGCAATAGTGCCGATTGTTCCTCGCTATTGTCTTGCGCTTCATCTATGAATACTAAGGGGAAGCGCCGACGTAGATCCATTGCTGCCTCAGGATTCTTGTCCAACAACTCATTAGCCCACACAAACATCTCATCGAAACAGAAATAACCTTGCTCGCTAATAGTGCGACGAGCCTCAAGTATCGCCAGATAAGTCGGAGTCTGTGGCCCGAATCTGCCAGTAGCGCCACCAGAGTAGTCGGGCTGTGTGTAGATTAGACATGCTTCTGTTAATCGATTCTGCTGTAACGCCCAACGTGTATTATTCGGAAGCATATTCCAGCGCTTCATAAGGGCGATTTGCGTGTCAACACAGCGCACAGCTATACCCTTCGAGCGTAGCCATGGCAGGGCCAGAAACTCATTGACGAACGAATGGATTGTTCCAACAAAGTGTGGGTAGCGTGAGAGTGCGATTCCAGCAGCTGAGTTGCTGAGTTTAGCGCCAATCTCGTTACGAGCTGCATTGGTGTGTGAAAGTACACAAATACCTTGCTGGCGGTATGGCCAACGCATCGCTAGTACCGCTAGTTTGGCAACAAGCAATGTTGTCTTACCACTTCCCGGACATGCCTCGAAATCGGTCGTTTCGAGATTTAGCATTGCTTTTAGCCGACTATCATCATCGCCGACCGGAGCAAACCCATCGGCTCCCACTCCCATCAGTGCTGCTGCCCAAGCAATATCCTGTTCGCGAATAAGGCCATCAAACATAGAGGTCAGTCCTCAGTTGCAGTGTCATTGATCGCTATATCGAATGGTGTAGTTACATGCGAGATCGCTGCAATGATATAAGGAGGTAATTGATTAAGCAGACTGTTCGAATCCATCCTGCCTGATTCAATGTCATTTTCTAATAGCTCTGCCATATACTGTGCAGCGATTGCCTTTGATGCTCCATTCGACTCGAATAACGCATAGACATGCGAACCGAGTATCTCTCGGTCAGTAGAACTATCCACGATAGTCTCATAGGCTGCGTCAGCAGCATTGATAATGTCGGCTTTGATGACTGTACCAGCGTTGAGTCGATCGTCAGCTAGTGCGAGCGACGCAGCCTGATACATTTGCTTACCGAGGCCGTGAAAAGCGAGATCATATTCGAGTGTCCATTCATCCGCCACGAAGCTCTCGACATTCTGACCCGACGCTTTAGCTCGTCGATTAATGCGGCGCTGCTCTAGTGCATTACCGGGAAAATCTGCTTTAATTCGCCATTGTCGTTTCGATGGCGGTATAACTGGTACTTGTTGACCTTCCTCGAGCTTGCCGACGATCCATGGTGCTAAATCAGGCATTACGTCCATGTCAGTGATGCATGCAACTGGAATGTTAATCATTCCGTCATTCTCGGGATCTTGGCGCATGAGGATTCGTGCATAGCGACCAAGACCGACGCCACCAACATTTACAACTGACACGCCGTGGTGATGGAAATCGCGGCCGAGAAGTTTTGCTAACACTGGCAATAGAATATTTTCGGCATCGCCTTCAACAATCATTACGGCCCGAGCAAATAATAGATTAGCCTTGGTCACATCGAGGAAGCGTTCAAGGAAGCGATAGTCCGATGGGCTAAGCTGAGTTTTACCTTTACATAGTGGAAAGGCTCGGCCACCCTCAACTAAAGCTATATTGTCAAGATGCAGTTCTGAGGCAAGGCTAGGGCTATGTGTTGTGACGATAATTTGGATATGTTGATGGTCAGTGCGTTCTTTTTTTGCTTGTTCTTGCAAGAAAGACATAAGACGAAGCTGGCGCTGAGGATGGAGATGAGCCTCTGGTTCTTCAATCAATAGTAATGGAAAACCGTCGCTTTCGGCTGCAAGCAGAAGTAACTCACAAGCCATGAATAGCAGATTGTTAGAGCCAAGTCCCCTACTATGATGGTTATCGACTTCGGCCGAACCAGTCAAGGTAAGTTCAAGTTTTTCGAGTAGTTGGCGTAATCGGAGGTTATCTTCCTGTGTGCTGGCGACGCCTATCCGTGCTAGCAGCATATCGTTGGCGAATGACAGTGGAGCAAGATATTCTTCATTGAGACGCTTGCGTGCTTGTTTAATACCTTCACTCTCACCAAATAAATAGCTGGCATAATCTCCAAGTCCGAGAATACTCAAAGTTTTCGGGTCAACTGGCGGATCGATATGTCGGTCGAAAGCATTTCCTGTTTCACGTATTTCCTTTGTGTGCTGTAGGATTTGCGATAATCGTGATCCTCGGCCTGCGCTCATCGCACGTTCGGCATCGCGAAGGGGACGTAGATAAGCCGCCGTCAATAGCGATCTCGCTCCAAGATCAAGCAATGGTCCATCCCCTATAGCGCCAGTACGCCATTCGGGTGGAAGCACCCGGCGTGAGCTTCCTTCTTTAGTATTGCGTTTTGCCACCCAAGTGATGATGAGTACGGTTTCGACTGCTTCCCCAATCGTTTCATAGGTCAGAAATTCTGAAAAGGCACCACGATCTGCCGCCGTAAGTCCACTAAATGTCAGTCGGATTACTATTTGATCCGCGCGTTCAGAGTGCGGAGTGGCTTGGTGAAAATCACTGGTGTCAATGCGCAGAAAATCTTGGTCACGTGTACCTAGCACTAACCGGATGGCATCAATCACAGCGGTCTTTCCTGCATCATTCTCTCCAACCAATGCGGTTAGCCCTGGATTTAGTGTTAGTACAAAGGCGTTTTCGGCGGCTCCAAACAACCGAAAGTTCTCAATTCGAATTTCTGATATGTACATTTAAGACTCCTTCCACTGTTAACGATTTTAGCAAGAAGAGCATTGTCAAGAAACCAGAGTGTTTGGTTTTCTACCGAACTTTGAAAGCCCCATTTTTTATGTTTATTACCAATGTTAAAAGGAGAAATTGGTAATCTCGAGGTGTCTGTATTATTGTCTGAGCTTCTTCAGACTTCATTGTTTGAAGGCTATAAATAGTCAACAATTCATACAGCTCTATGAGGGATGCCATAGAGTTGTATGCAGATAATGTAAAAAATGAAATACAACCTCCTGCTACAGCTGCTACATGTAGCAGCTGTAGCAGGGATAAAGGGGGTCACTCACCATTTTTGAAACACTCACTGCTCAGGTCGTGTAATAGCGCCATTTTTTGAGATTTCTCACCTTCAGCTAAAGGTTTAATTTTCCCTTCTCTCTCATTTACAATTCTTATAGCCTCAGCTAAAAATTCTCGCTTAATTACACGCTCTTCTGAATTACCGACAAGCCCGGAAATATGCACCAACTTCTCCCCAGGGAGTGTCAGGTAAGGCTTTATATAATTCAGGTTAAGAATGCAATTGTACAATGTAAATTCATTCAAATAGCTTACGAGGTTTTGTCTGCACTCCCGAACGGTTAATATTTTCTCATCTATAATTAACTTGGCCAGTTCTTCGCTATTAATAACTTTCTCGGTTTCATCAAGCCGTTTATTTATTTTCCCCAATGCAGATTCAACTTCATCCAGAATGCCTGTTATAGACTGTGGGTGGATGGCAGATGGTTCAAGCTCGTTGTAGAAACTTGTCATCTGAACCATATTATTATATTGTTTTATCGCACTCATTATTATCAAGTTATTTGCACACATTACTAATATCAAATCGGGTTGTTTAAATTTGCGATCGATATTGACATGATCAGTATAAACGCCGCGATACGTTAAAATTGTATTTATATCTGAAAGTAACTCTCCATTTTTTATCGTATTTCCATTTAATTTGATGTTAAGAGCTAACTTGATAGTACTAATAGCCGCTGAGATAAAACCTGGGGGTAGCTCATTAATTGACATTGCATTAGCTTTTTTATTTGCCTCGTTTAAATCGTCTATACAAATGTTATGTATTATTTTAGATAACGTCAGATAAGGTGTCAGGACAACTGAGTCTGGAGAATTTTTAAGGTTGATAGACAACTCTATCAAATCTAATTCAGAAAAGACGTCACCTTGAAGAGAACTGAAAACAAGATGCCAGATGACCTTGATATCCATCCATGTATCTTCATTTATCTCTATCAAATCATGTTTGTTCGTTTCTTTCTGAAACTCTTCGACTACTGATACCAGCAGTCTTTCATCGAAGTGTTTCGATTCATAAAGATATTGATTTAATGCTGAATAATAGCTGTCATTCATTCCACCTCCCTCGTGGATATGTTTGTAAGAACTGGAAAGATACTTAGTCAGGCCGATTCTTCGTTCAAAAGCCAGCAGGATTCGAAGCGAAGAGTAGGCTGTTTTAAAATCATCCAGTTGTTTTTTTATTATCTCAAACTCATTATTGCCTAAAGTTATTTTGGAATCTTCAATGCATTCATCTATGGCACTATTCATCCATGATTTTATCGGTGTACTGTTTTTTCTGATATTTCTTATATGTTCAGGCAGTGGGCTGAAAACTTTTTTATAACTCCCGTTAGATGACTTGATAAGGTCCCTTAAATAGTTTTTTACTCCTTGTAGGATATCCCTTTCATTATTTTCCAGTGTTGGGCTATAATTACTCAACAAAAAACTATGAATATGAAAGTAGAATCCACTGTTATTAGTGGTGTTGAAGGTTTTGTGTATATCAAGTGCCAAGCATGAAGAAACCCCGAGCTGAATATAACGTTCGAATACTTGGCTCCGGGTCAGAGTGCTGAATACGGGGTAAGACATGATTTGGTTATAAAACATTTCGTATTTGTAGAACAAACTACGACGTTCTTCTTCACTGAATACCCTTTCTTTATCAATTATTCCGATTATCTCATTATAGCGCTGATTAAAAAACGCCTGATGACGCCAAAAACTTCCATATGCTCGTATATCCCGCTGTTTACTCCCTTCCCTGAATACTCCCAAAATCTGACAGACGTCGTACATCAGTTTTGCAAATGCATGTGCCACTGAACTTCCTCCGGTTGGTTTCCATTTTTCTACGCGGACACTATCCCAGATGCTATGGCAAATTTCTAATCCAGCCAAAGACATCCAACAGGAGAAGTGAAAATGTCGAACGTTAGTGAACAAAAAGCACACCCGCTATGCATCCTACGCATGACTGAGTTGACGGCGATTCTTGGGATCTCGCGCTCAAGTATCTACGAAAAACTGAATCCGAAATCGAGGTACTACGATGCTGAGTTCCCTAAACCGGTCCGGCTAGGGGCAGCATCTGTTGGTTGGCGAGCTACTGCTATTGATGAGTGGATCGCTTCCCGAACAGTTTAATTTTTTGGCAAAAAATAAAGGATGATGCAATGAGCAATAAATTTAAAAGTGAAATTAATCATGAGCTTAAACTGAACTTTGGGAAATTACCACGGCACATCAGGTATTGGGCTTCTCATTTTTCCTACAAAACAGGAGTGGCTCTTGAGATAGCAACAGTTGCGCTATTAGCCTTTTTGGGTTTGGCTTGTCAGGATTTGTACTGTGTTAAATTAGTGGGTAGACCGCGAACTTTCCTGGCATTGTATCTGCTACTGCTTTCAAGGTCTGGTAGTGGAAAATCAAGTATATTCAGACAGTTGAAGGAGCCGGTTTTACAACTTGAGCGGGAGTTTGAAGAAGATTACCGTACGGAGCTTGAGGTATTTGAGCGAAACATCGTTCTTTGGGAAGCGCAGTTTAAAGTATTAAACAAGCGTTATAAAAAAGAACTGAGCCAGAGCGAAGACACAACGGAAACGGCTAAGGAACTTGAGGAGTGTATTGCTCGAAAGCCGAAGGCACCAGTTAGAAAATCAATTATTTTAACAAATCCGACAAGCGAAGCACTCGCAAAAGCCATCGGGCTGGGGTATCAAAACAGGGCTCTCTTCAACGATGAAGCAGCAACTGTGTACAGGAGGCTCGTCAATAATTCTGCGTCTCTTAACACATACTGGTGTGCAGATAAGGAAACTGTAGACAGAGCATCCAGTGAAAGTTTTGTTATTGAAAACTACGTGTTTTCATCATTTTTAATGATGCAACCGCAGCCATATAACAATACCCTCAGACAGAAAATGGCAAGCATCAGAGATACTGGGTTATATGCCCGTACCTTAATGATTGATATGGATCAGATTACTGAACCATGCACCGCCAATGGCCGTTATGCACATGATGAGTCAGCGCTTCGTGAACTGTATTCACTTTTGACGCGGCTTATGAAAGCCGGTGTTAAGCGAAGAGAAAATGAAGATGAATATATTCCACTTACCCTGGCTCCGGATGCACTGGAACTCTACGAATCAACATTGCTGAACTTGAAGCAGGAGATGAAACCTGGCGGCCTCTTGTACCACTATGATGATATAGGTGCTCGCCTTCCTGAGCAGAGCCTCAAGTTGGCAGGTATTTTTCAGATTTCTAGTGATCCTGATTCGACAGTAATAACAAAGGAACATTTGTCGTCAGCTTTGGATCTTACAGACTGGTTTGCCAATCATGCCATCACAAAAATTGATTCAACAAGAGAGCTTAGCGATGAAGAGAAAATATTGTTCTGGCTAGAGTCGCATCTTGTAGAAAATAGGTCTTTCGAATTCAGAAGAAATGACATTATCAAAAAGGGTCCGAACTCAGTCAGGCGCGCTGAGAGGTTGATACCAGCGCTGGAAAAACTTGAGTCGAGAGGGAAGGTGCAATTATTCGAAGTGGCGGGTATAAATTATGTCAAATTTACTGGTTCAGAAATGGATCCTGTTTCTCTAGCTGAGAAAACTAATACGCCCATATACCAGTCTGGATCACTGACACTGAGCAAGCTTGCTAAGCCTGAATAACTTCAGAGTGATTTTTATGATTTATCAACGAGTTGTCTTACTCATGAGCCTAGGTTGGTTGCGGGTTAGAGTGTAGCGAATAATATCTTTTCTTAGTTTTGGTTGGTCGGTATATGTAATATATATCCTTATTAACATATACCTAGATACCAGCATAGATAATCCATCTCTGTGAGAGGAACTATACGCCTAATCACATGGGTAGCCCACTGCTACCCATTAATCAATAAATATTACCTGAGTAATTTATTATGAAATCGCCTTATGGTTTAACTAAAAAAGAGTTTGAATCTCTGCTTCAAATAGTAGAAGATAAATATAACTCTCGGATATCGTGCTATATGCTTCGTAGAGCGTTTGCAGTGGTAAGTAATACACTGGAACAGCATAACCGTATATTTGCGATGTTTATAGTTCTAAGATTCGCAGAGGATCACATACCTAATGATCCTGACGCTCCTGTCTGCTTCCAGCGAGTAGATGCTAAGGCCATAACTCGTTTTATGGATTCACTGAAAAGCCAGTTAAGAGCAGAACACGAACGCTCAGACAGGACTGGTGAGCCTGCATTACCATCTTATGTCTGGGTTAGAGAACGTGATACCAGCAATCATCCTCATTATCATCTGTTGTTGCTATTCAACCGAGAGGTCTATGGCTACCTAGGGGATTACACCAACCGTAGTGCAGATAATATGGCAACACGAATACAGAAAGCTTGGTGCAGCGCCATTGGGCTTCATTACCCTGACTATGCTTACCTCCCTCATTTTCCGAAGAATCATAGTGCTTGGTTCAGCCGACATGACGCTTTAACGTTAAGTCCTGATTATTATGACTTTCTGCTACGGATGGGTTACATGGCAAAAGAGTACAGTAAAGATTTCCACGATGGTTATCGTAACATCGGCACAAGTCAAATCTTGGATTGATAATTTGCTATAAAAATGAGTAAGGGGCTCAAAGCCTCTTGCTCTGCCTGTATTAGCTCGGATTTAACATGGAATTGTAATGGCATGCAGCCAAACCAAATCTGAAATGTCGCTCTGTGCAAACCCTACCCAAAAATCCTGCTCCATTCAGAAACAGAATTTCGGCATGATGTTTACTTTCCCTGTCGGAAGCCATGATATGATCGGCTGTAGTGTAACTGTGCTCTGCTAATGTATAGCTGGCTGAGCACTTCTGGCTCAAGACCCATTTAGATGCGCAGGCCATGCAGTAATAAAATGGTTTGGTGTATCGGTGTTAGTACTTGAAGGTGGACTCAGTGTCTATCACCCCAATGCGTCGTGGATTAGAGGGGGGATGCTTATGCAACATGTGCCTGATGAGCTAAAGAAGAGAGCAGGAATTGACGTATTAGAGTAAGCCAAGTTTCCAGGTAACGCCTCAAGGCCATGCAGAATCGGCGATATGTCTCAAAAAAGGGCCTTTGTTCGCAATCTGAGTGCAAACATCACTGAGACACGCTAAGTTAACATACTGAAAAAACTGATTTAAACATTGTTGTGAAGTGTCGCTGCGTGGGATAAGCTTAAAATACTCTTTAGCGTTGGGCGTTTTACGTCTAGTCGGGTGATTAGCCAGACTCTAACTTATTGAGCGAATTTGGGGTTGCGAAAGTGTCGCCCCCCTCACTCGTTCCTCCCTCGGGTTGCGACACTTTCGCTTCCTCCAGTAAAGAGTGGAGCCCGGCAGTTTTAGCGTTGCCGGGCTTTTTTACAGGTAAATTCATGTCTGTTATCAGTGAATTGGCGATGTTGTTAAATCAGAATGAGCAGGATTTAAGAGCGTTTCTGAAAAATGCGCCGAGCAAATACAAGGTCTACAAAATTCCTAAACGCACATTAGGATTCAGAATCATTGCGCAGCCAGCAAAGGCTCTGAAGGAATGCCAGCGCGCCTTTATTCAGCGCTACCCATTACCTGTTCATGCGTGTGCGCTGGCGTATCGCGAAGGTAAAAGTATCCGCGATAACGCCTTTATTCATGCGCAGAACTCCTATCTGCTGAAAACAGATCTGGAAGACTTCTTTAATTCCATTACCCCTGAGATTTTCTGGCAATGTGTCGACGCTTCTCACGACGGTGCACCGATGTTTGACGGCAGTGACAGGGTAGATATAGAGCGTATCCTTTTCTGGCAGCCAGCCAAGCGCAGCCAGCGTCTTATACTGAGCGTGGGGGCGCCCTCTTCACCGGCGATTTCCAATTTTTGCCTTTACGACTTTGACAGACTGTTAAGCGAATCATGCCAGACAATGGGGGTGGCCTATTCCCGTTATGCTGACGACCTGACATTTTCTTGCAGCATGCCGAACGTATTACGCACGCTGCCTGCGATAATTGAGGCGCTGCTAAACAGGCTTTTTAACAGAAGGTTACGCCTGAACCGTGGGAAGACTGTGTTCTCTTCTAAAGCGCACAATCGCCATGTCACTGGCGTCACACTGAGCAATGAAGGTCTCCTGTCTCTGGGGCGAGAGCGTAAGCGATACATCAAGCATCTGATCAACCAGTACCGGTATGATTTGCTTGATGAAGAAGACAAGGCGTATCTGGTAGGGCTGCTCGCTTTCGCGAGCCATATTGAACCGGAGTTCATTCTTAGAATGAATGCAAAATACTCCTCTGAATTGATGGATCGCATCAGGAGACACAAGTGACGAAACAACTCGAACGAAGCGCCAGAGGTGGAAACCTGCTCGCCGCCTTTGAACTGTATCAGCGTGGCACAGACAATAGTCCGTCTGATGAGATAATAGAGAAGGCAGAGGAATGGTTCTCTATCTGCTGGAATTATCTGCAGAACGCCGTGCGCGATGATGAGGCTAATTACAAGCCTGAAAACGCTTTTTGCATTCGTACACTGTCACTGACCGATTACCGTCGTTTCTCGCATCTTGATGTGAACTTTGAAGACGATCTCACAATTATCATCGGCAATAACGGGCGTGGTAAAACCAGCATTTTATCCGCAATTGCGAAGACTCTGAGTTGGTTCAGCGCGAACATTCTTAAAGAAGACAGCAGTGGACAGCGACTCAGCGAATATACTGACATCAAAAACGATTCAGTAGACAAATTCACCGATGTCAGCACCAGCTTCTTCTTTGGGAAGGGGCTTAAGCATCTCTCCGTGAGACTTTCGCGATCGGCACTCGGTGTGGCAGAACGACGAGAGAGCATCGTCAAGCCCGCGAAGTCGTTTGGAGATATCTGGCGGATTATTAATGAAGCGAGAACTGTCAACCTTCCCACGTTTGCGTATTATTCCGTTGAACGCTCCCACCCTTTGAGTAAGCCAGCCAAAGATGGAACGGACAGAAGGGATGACCGCTTTGATGCTTACAATCACGCATTGACGGGCCCTGGGCGTTTTGATCATTTCGTTGAATGGTTTATTGCGCTGCATAAGCGACGTGAGGCAAGTAGCTCTTCGCAGCTTGATGAACTGCAAACTCTAGTCAGAGATCTGCAACGCTCTGTAGACGGGGGTATGCTCTCCTTAAGACCGTTGCTCGATGACGCGCGGCGGAAAATTCAAATTGCGCAATTAAAAGATGTGACGACAGCAAAAAACATGCACTCCGTTGCCGCACAGATGACAATCGTCGCAAGTGCAATTACAGCGGTTGTTCCAAGCATCAGTAATATTTGGGTGGAAACGGCTTCAGGTGCAGATGTCATTAAGGTCACCAACGATCAGCAGGACGTATCCGTCGATCAGGTTTCGGACGGTCAGCGAGTGTTTTTAGCATTAGTCGCTGATCTTGCGCGTCGTTTGGTTATGCTAAACCCTGTGCTTGTTAATCCGCTTGCCGGGCGTGGTATTGTTCTAATAGATGAGCTTGAACTCCATCTGCATCCTCAATGGCAGCAGGATGTTGTTACTAACCTCCGGGCAGTTTTCCCCAATGTGCAGTTTATTATCACAACTCACAGCCCAATTATTCTTTCCACGGCCGAGAAGCGTTGTATAAGGGTCTTTGGAGAAAACAGAGAAAGCGCAGAGTCATTTTTAGAGTTGCCGCCGATCCAGACTCGAGGAAGCGAAAATGCGGAGATCCTTGAGCAGGTCATGAAGGTTTTTTCCCTTCCCCCAAATGTTGAAGAAGCCCAATGGTTAGATGATTTCGAACTGGCACTCACAGGTGAATACAAAGACCTCAGCGAAACCGCCCGCACGATTTATGACAAAATTAAAGGGCATTTTGGACCTGACAGTCCTGAGCTTAAAAAAGCGGACAGCCTGATCCGCCTTCGCCGTATGAAAGCTAGGATAAGTGAGGCAAAACGTGAGAAGGGTAGTGAAGGATGAAGCAGCTGATCCGTAGGGAAGGACCCGCGCAACTGGCCAGGTTTACGGCTGGGCGTGATCAATGGGGATATGTTGACTTGGTCGATATTTGGTCGCACCTATTACTCATGCAGGGTGGTTTTTGCGCCTACTGCGAGTGTCGGCTTAACCGAAAACACGTTGAACACTTTAGACCCAGAAAAGACTTTCCGGCGCTGACATTTGAATGGACTAATTTGTTTGGCTCCTGTGGCGATACACACAAGGCGGGGGGCTGGGAACGGTGCGGCATATATAAAGATGACGGCGCTGAGCTCTACGATGCCAACCAGCTTATTAAGCCTGATGATGATATCCCGGATGACTATTTGCTATTCCTGACTACCGGACGTGTAGTACCCATTCCGGGGTTAACCGGCCCCGCCCTGATAAAAGCCCAGGAGACTATCCGCGTTTTTAACCTCAATGGTGACCCGGCGCTTTTTGGCAGCCGAAGAGCCGCGATAACCTCCATTATGGCTGAAGTTGAGGAGCTTTATGCTGTTCAAGACGAGATTGAAGAGGAATTGTGGAGTGAGATGCTCCACTTTGAGATCCAGCGGTTAGAAGACGTTGAGTTCAGCACGGCCTTAAAGCATGCTTGGCGATATAACAATGCTTATTAGTTGACTCGTTAGCACCGTGCTGTGTCCCGCCCGTTAATCGGGTATCCAGACTGCCTAGAGCTGATGTTTTATTCATGTGCAGGCTGGCCCTTTAGAGTAAAGCAACGTTGAAATCAGAGAATATCAAACATGCGATGGTGTCGCTTGAGGCTGTTTCACGCAGTACACATTCTTTTTTCGCCCTGTACGATAATATTTCATGGTTGGATAATGCCTTCGGCGATCTGTTTCCTTTTAGAAATATTTGTAATTCCTTGTTAGGAGATGCAGCAATTAAGTGGTGCCAAGTTTTCGGCAAGAAAAGCGAGGGGAATCACTGGAAGAATCTGGTGGATGACGAACTCGTGTTTAAAGAAAAGCTTCTGGCGCATCTTGATATTACAGAGGAGCATTATTTAACCTACTGGAAAGAGATGACAGAGTTTCGTAACGTTGCGATCGCACATGCCAACCCGGCTTTCTTCAATGCTGATAATAGAGTTCCGAGTCTAAAAATCGCGCTGACATCTACCTGCTTTACACACTGCTATTTGCGTTCATTACTCGATGAACAGCATAGGCTTTCCCATCCGGATGATTTGAACTTTTATGGAGTATTGTAGTGGTTTACTGAATTTGGCCACCTGAACAGAGGTGATATGCTCATCTCAGAACAATACAGGTGTCCCAATGAAAAAAAGAAATTTCAGCGCAGAGTTTAAACGCGAATCCGCTCAACTGGTCCTTGATCAGAACTACACAGTTGCAGCTGCGGCCAGTGCTATGGACGTGGGGCTTTCTACCATGACGCGATGGGTAAAGCAGTTACGGGATGAACGACAGGGCAAAATACCTAAAGCCTCTCCTATAACCCCAGAACAGATTGAAATACGTGAGCTAAAGAAAAAGCTACAACGCATCGAAATGGAAAACGACATATTAAAAAAGGCTACCGCGCTCTTGATGTCAGACTCCCTGAACAGTTCTCGTTAATCGAGAAACTCAGAGCGCAGTATCCTGTGGTCACACTCTGCCACGTGTTCGGGGTTCATCGCAGCAGCTACAAATACTGGGTGAAAAGCCCCGAAAAGCCAGACGGCAAGCGGGCTGTATTACGTAGTCAGGTTCTGGAGCTGCATAACATTAGCCATGGCTCTGCTGGCGCGAGAAGTATCGCCATTATGGCAACCCTGAGAGGCTTCAGAATGGGACGCTGGCTTGCCGGCAGGCTCATGAAAGAACTGGGACTGGTGAGTTGTCAGCAACCCACCCACCGGTATAAACGGGGTGGTCATGAACACATCGCTATCCCAAATCACCTTGAGCGACAGTTCGCAGTGACAGAGCCTAATCAGGTATGGTGCGGCGATGTGACGTATATCTGGACAGGCAGGCGCTGGGCTTACCTCGCCGTCGTTCTCGATTTGTTCGCCAGGAAACCGGTAGGCTGGGCAATGTCATTCTCACCGGACAGCAAGCTAACCATCAAAGCGCTGGAAATGGCGTGGGAAACCCGAGGTAAACCAGCGGGAGTGATGTTCCACAGTGACCAGGGTAGCCACTACACAAGCAGGCAGTTCCGGCAGTTACTGTGGCGTTACCGGATCAGGCAAAGTATGAGCCGACGCGGAAACTGCTGGGATAACAGCCCGATGGAACGCTTCTTCAGAAGTCTGAAAAACGAGTGGGTGCCAGTGACAGGCTATATAAACTTTAGCGAAGCAGCTCATGCGATCACAAACTATATCGTCGGGTATTACAGCTCGCTAAGGCCGCATGACTATAACGGTGGATTACCTCCAAACGAATCGGAAAACCGATACTGGAAAAACTCTAAAGCCGTGGCCAGTTTTAGTTGACCACTACA